>JBBCIV010000001.1:0-60373 GCA_037189665.1 Phycisphaerae bacterium
AGAACCCGGACGACGACGACAAGGAAGATCGGCGAGACGACATGACGAGAGACCCCCAGGTCCGCCCGCCACCACGGCCGGCCGGCGAACCGAAAGAGAAGACCACAACAAAAGAGAGAGAAGCGCCCCCGGCGAGCACCCATCCCCAGCCACTTATCGGACGCCCCTAAAAGACCGCGATCCCCTCCGCCTGCCAAGCGAATAACCGTGAACGTGGCATCCTGACTACGCTCAATCACATTGCCTTCATGATGATCCCCACGTGTTCACTTCGAAACAAAAGGGCATCGCCCCCCCTTCCGCGAAAAGGTAAGGCGATTGCTTTCACAATCCCATACCGTTTCGAAGGCGTCCTTGATCGACCTTATGAAGGCAATGCCGGCGGTCGGCGGCGGCAGAAAATCGCAGGCACAATAAATGTTTAGTGCTCCGTCAATTTTCGCGTGGTTGCCCTACCCCGTCTTCCTTGGCAGTCGTCAAGCCGATGTCTCACGTCGTCGCGCCACAAAAGCGGGACCAGCACGGCGTTTAGCTTGTCCACAGGGGGAAGCGGCGCGCCATTTGTCGCCGCATGGCACGGTTTGTCACTGTCCGTCACGGGTCGGCGCGTCGTTTTTCCGTCGCCTGGTTGACCATGACGAAATGTTCGTCGGTGACCTGAAGGTAGTGACGTTCCGCCACTCGACGAGAATTCCCAATCTAACGATTTGACGACGTGCGACGGAAACTCGTCCTCGAGTTCCGTTTCCCGGGTTGACCGAAGGTTCTGCCCTATCTTCTTCCAAGGGGCCATTCCCGCGCGACGGATGAAGGGGCACGGCAGGCGGTTTTCTGTCGATTCGATTGCGTGGTTCGGTATGATCCGCGTCCATGCACGACCCGATCACCCAGTTGAAGGCTCTGATTCGCGACATCCCGGACTTCCCGAAACCGGGCGTATTGTTCCGCGACATCACCCCCCTGCTGGCCGATCCGCGCGGCCTGGCGATGTCGATCGAATTGCTGGCCAACCCGTTTCGCGGCAAGGGCGTGGACGTGGTGATCGGCGCCGAAAGCCGCGGCTTCATCTTCGGCACCGCCGTTGCGTGCGCGATCAGCGCGGGGTTTCAGGTGGTTCGAAAACCGAAGAAATTGCCTTGGAAAACCGTCGCCCGCACGTATGAGCTGGAGTACGGCACCGACACGCTCGAAATGCATGCCGACGCCGTGCTGCCCGGCCAGAAGGTGCTGATCGTCGATGACGTCCTCGCCACCGGCGGCACGATGCGCGCCTGCTGCGACCTCGTCGAACAACTCGGCGGCGATATCGTCGGCGTGGCGGTGCTGACCGAACTGACGTTCCTGAACGGACGTGAGAAAGTCGCACCGCATCAAGTGCATTCCGTCATTACCTACTGACATCCTTTAGCGTCGCGGCTTGCCGCGGGTTTTCTCCTCACACAATCGCGACAAGAGAACCCCCGGCATGCCGCGACGCTAAACCATTGAGGGGGACGTCAGGTTTTCAGCAGTGAGAGCGGCTCGAACTTGGCGCGCAACACTTCCGTCGAGTCCGCATTCAACCACCCGTCGAGAAGGTTCGCGTAGACGCGGCGGAAGTCGGTGGTGTACTTCAGGTCGCCATCGCCGAGCTGGTCTTTTTCGAGCGATGGGTGCTCGCCGTGAAAGCCGCCCTTGACCTTGTTGCCGACGAGGAACATCGGCCCGGCGGCGCCGTGGTCGGTGCCGTTCGAGTCGTTCTGATTCACGCGTCGGCCGAACTCGCTGAAGCACATGACGGTGATCTTGTCGCCGTAGCCCTTGGCGTTCATGTCCTTCATGAACGCGGCGATGCCGGCGCTCATTTCGTTCAGCAGGCGCGAGTGACTTTGCGCCTGGTTGGCATGCGTGTCGTAGCCGCCCTGCTCGCAGTAGAAGACCTTGGTGCCGAAGTTGCCGTTGATGATCTGCGCGATCAGCCGCAGCCGCTGGCCGAGCCCGCCGGGGTATTCGGCGTCGGCCTTGTAGCCGGCGGTGAGCTTCTGGATCTGGTCGGCGCTGATCATCGCATTGGTCGCCTGCCGCGACAGGAATGCCATCGCCGGCGACGATTCGTCCAGTTGGTTGAACTCCGTGATCAGCGACTTTTCAATCCCCCGGCTGCCGTCGCTCTTGCCCAGCATTCGAACGGAGAAATCCTCGATCGACTGGATCGACGGCGCGGGCGCCTGGTCGTTCACCAGCGCCTGCGGCAGTTCCGAGCCGATGTTGATGGCGTTCATGATGTTGGCATTGGTGCCGCGACGAAGGTGATCGAGGTAGTGCCCGAGCCAGCCGCCGTTCTGGCCGGGGTTTTTCGGGTCGGCGGTGTGCCAGATCGCCATCGACTCGAAGTGCGACCGGTTCGGCTTTGGATACCCGCAGCCGTGCACGATCGCCAGCTTGCCGTCATCCCACAGATGCTTGAACGGCGTCAGCCCGTCGTTGAGCGAGAACCGGTCGCCCAGCTTGTGCAGGTTGTCCTTCAGCGCCAGTCGCGGCCGGGATTTGTAGTACGGATCGACGCCGACGGGAATGACCGTGTTCAACCCGTCGTTCCCGCCCGAGAGTTGCACGATCACGAGGATGTTGTCGTTCGACACCGCCGTGCCCGCCGCCTGTTCCGCCATCGCCATGCGCGAGACGAACGTGGGCAGGCTCGACCCGATGCAGACGACCGGCAGCGAGCCGAGGCCGACCTTCAGAATATCGCGTCTGCTTTGTCGCATAACGTCCTCGCTCTCTTACATCATGCCAACTGAAACTCGGGCATCGCCGTCACGATGCGGATCATCGACCGAACGATGCGGTTTCCGCCGCCGTGCTGTTTGTTATTGAACTTGCGGGGCTTGCCCTCTTCGTCGGTGTTAAGATAAGCCACCAGCTTCGACTTCGCCTCGGCGCGCACGTTGCCGTCCAGCAACGCCTCGGCGAAGAAATCGACGATCTTCTCCGGCGTGTCCGCGCCGCTGGCCCGCAGCATCGCCTCCACGCTGCCCCGGCGGGCGTAGTCCTGCCCGCGCGATTGCGCCAGGTGCCAGCCGTAGTTCATGCGAACGATCAGCGTGTTGGCGTTGATCCAGGTCTCGTGGCCGTCCCAGCCTTTGACGTTCGGCGGGTACAGCAGCGACTGGCCCATCTTGTTGGTCTGCTCGCGGACGAAATCGGTCTTGATCTTGCCGCCCATCGTGATCGCCAGGCCCAGCGCCAGTTCCATCGGCGACTTGATGCGGCTGCGATACGCGTACTGGCTGTAGAACACGCGGCTGTTGAGAACCCGCCGCAGCACAGTCTTGATGCGCCACTCGTGCTTCACGATCTCCGCCGCCAGTCGTTCCACCAGCGATTCGTCGGGCGTGGGATGAACGAACTCGACCAGCAGTTTTTTCGCGAGGTATCGCGGCGCCGCCGGCTGCTTGAGCAGCAGATCGACGGCCTGCTCATCGTTGAACTTGCCTTTGACGCCCAAGAGCGTCTTCTCGCCATTGTCGAATTCCTTCGGATTGAAGTGCGGCGCGCCGTCGCGAATCGACCAGCCGGTGAAGCAGCGGGACAACTCCCTCACGTCCTGCTCGGCGTAATGGCCGACGCCGAGCGTGAAGAGCTCCATGATCTCGCGGGCATAGTTTTCGTTCGGCCGGCCCCTCTTGCTGTCGCGGCCGTCCAGCCAGACGAGCATCGCCGGGTCACGGCCGACCTCGATCAGCAACTCGCGGAAGCTGCCCAGGCCCTTCGCCCGGAACATCTCGATCTGCCGGTGCATGAACTCGCCCTGGCCGACCTTAGAGGCGTTGGTGGCGAAGTAGTCGTGCCAGAACAGCGCCACCTTCTCCTGCGCCGGCCGATCGGTGTTCAGCGCGCGGTGCAGCCACCAGCTCTGGATCGCGCGAGGTTCCTTGATATCGACAAAGCCGGTGAGCGATTCGAGCGTGTCGTTGAACGGGTCGTCTTCGGCGTCGTAGTCCAGCAGTTCGTCGACGAGCACGTCGGGCGAGCTGTCGACGCCGGCCTTCAGCACGTCCCACGATGCGCCGAACGCCGCCCGGCGATACAGGTGGCTGACGTGCGCGAACGTCCAAGGAGTGTCAGCCGACGGCTCGAACGCGCCGAATGGGTTGTCCGGAATCGTGACAGCCATGCTATTTCATACCTCTCGGCGGCGGCGTTGTTGAGTCGAACGCCGCTTCCCGCGTAGACTTGTAACCACTTTGTCGGGAAGGCACTTCCGTTGATATCAAGCACCGCCGTGAATCCGCCCGCCTTATCGCCCGCCGGCGGAACCGGGCTGCGCCTGCGCGGCGTCCAGAAGACCTTTCCCGGCGGGGTTCGCGTTACCGAGCCGATTTCGCTCGACATCGATCCCGGCGACTTCGTCGCGATCATCGGCCCCAGCGGCTGCGGAAAGAGCACGCTCCTTCGAATCATCGCCGGACTCGAAACGCCCACCGCCGGCACAATCACGCGATCGCCTTCCGCGAAATCCGACCAATCCCACCGGGAGATCGCCTACGTCTTTCAGGACGCACACCTGCTGCCGTGGCGAACCGTGCTCGCTAACGTGGCTTTGCCGCTGGAGTTAGCGGGCGTCAGTCGATCAAAGCGGGACGAAAAATCGGCCGCCCTGCTGCGTCAGGTGGGCCTGCTCGAACTCGCCGGCCGATACCCGTCGCAGCTTTCCGGCGGTCAGCGGATGCGCGTGTCCCTGGCCCGCGCCATGGTCACCTCGCCTGACCTCCTGCTTCTGGACGAACCGTTCGCCGCCCTCGACGAAATTACCCGTCAGCAGCTCGACGAATGGCTTCGTCAGCTCTGGCATGAACGGCGAATGACCGTGCTGTTCGTCACCCACTCGATCCAGGAAGCCACCTTCCTGGCGGAACGCGTCCTCGTCCTTTCCGGCAGGCCAGCGCGGATCGTCGCCGACGAGCGCGCCTCAGCGCAACTGCCGGCCGAGCGAACGGCGTCCCTGCGCGGGTCGGCAACGTTTGCAGGCCTGACGCACACGCTCTACCAGCGACTCACCGACGGCCAACCGGGGGCGGCGTGAAAACGAAAACCTTCGCCATCATCTTGCCGTTGGTCACGTTCGCCGTCGCGTGCGGCTTGGTGGAATGGCTGGTGGCGCGCGGCGCCGTGGCCGACTACATCCTGCCCCCGCCGTCGCAGGTTTTCCGAGCGCTGACCGAACCGGGGACGGACCTGTATCGCGGATTGTGGCAAACCACGCTCGCGGCGCTCTTCGGCTTCGGGCTGAGCGTCGCGTTCGGCATGCTGATCGCGATCGCGCTGGCGAGCAATCGCTTCGTGAAGCAGGCGATCTATCCTTACGCGATCTTCTTCCAGACCGTGCCGATCATCGCGATCGCCCCGATGCTGGTGATCTGGACGAGCAGCCAGTTTCAGACCGTGGCGATAGCGGCGTGCATCGCGTCGATCTTTCCCGTCATCGCCAACACCTACGCCGGCCTCGCCAGCACCGATCCGGCGCTGGCGGAGCTGTTCCGCCTGTACCGCGCCGGCCCGGTGGCGACGATGTTGAAGCTGCGGCTGCCCTGGGCGCTGCCGAGCATCTTCACCGGCCTGCGCGTGGCCGCGGGGTTGGCGGTGATCGGCGCGATGGTCGGCGAGTTCGTCGGCGGCGGCGGGCTGGGGTCGGTTATCGAGGGCGCCAAGCCGCTCTTGCGCAACGACAAAATCTTCGCCGCGGTGCTGATGGCGTCGGCGATGGGGTTGGCGTTGTTCCTGATCATCGATATCGTCGCACGCCTGTCGCTGCGGCATTGGCACGCGTCGGCAAAGAATTGACACGGGTCGAACAGACAAGAGGGAGAATCGACAATGCGTCCGCTGCACCAACTGATGATCGCCGTCGCCCTGCTGATCACGATGGTTCCGTCGCTGACGCGGGCCCAGGTCACGCTTCAATTGAACTGGAAGCCCGAGCCGCAGTTCGGCGGGTTCTACGCCGCCGATTACGAAGCGGCCGGCCTGGACGTGAAGGTGGAGCCCGGCGGCGCCGGCACGCCGACGGTGCAGATGGTCGCCGCCGGCCGCGTGCCGTACGGGATCGTGTCGGCGGACGAACTGGTGATCGCGCGGGCGCGCGGGATCGACGTCGTCGCGCTCTACGCCGTCTACCAGACCAACCCGCAGGGCATCATGACCCGCGCCAGCCGAGGCTTCACCGAGATCGGCCAGGTCTTCCAGCAGCCGGGCATCCTGGCGATGCAGAAGGGCCTGCCGTACGCGCTGTTCCTCGAGAAGAAATACGGCTTCGGCAGGCTGCAGATCATGCCCAGCCCGTTCGGCGACCTCACCGTCTATCGCCAGCGCGACAACTACGCGATGCAGTGCTTCGTCACCAGCGAACCCCTCGCCGCCGTTAAGACCGGCATCGCGCCCAAGACCTTCCTCATCGCCGACAGCGGCTATAATCCCTATACCACCGTCCTGGTCACCCGCGGCGACTACCTCAAGGCCAACGCAGGCGAGGTGAACAAAATCGTCGCCGCCGTCAGCACGGGCTGGCGGGCGTATCTCGACGATCCCGCGCCGACCAACGACAAGATGCGCGCCCTGAACCCCTCAATGGACGCCGAAACCTTCAAAGCGTCGGCCGAGGCGCAAAAACCGCTGATCGAAACCGAAGAAACGAAACAATCCGGCCTCGGCACGATGACCGAACAGCGCTGGAACGACCTGATCGCCCAGCTCACCGACCTGAAGGTCATCGATAAACCCGTGGCCGCGACTGACTGCTTCATCAACCCGGCTAAGTAATCGCTAACTTGGCGCAACACATCGTGCGCCTTTCCCGCAGACGCCAAACGATGACCGGGCATCGATTTATGCAACGCGACATCAAAAAAATGATATTTTTCGCGCTTTCTTCGAAGGATGCTGGGTCGCGTCTCTGCTGGCCAAGGAAAATCTTCCAATCAGTCGCAACAGGTCTCGTGGAGAGTAAATAAAGCTCAACCGATTGAGAAAAGACGGACCTCGCAGAAATGGGTCGATTCGCCTCGGGTATCAGGCGAGAATCGAAATGAGTTCGGTGGGATTCGAACCCACGACCCTGCGATTAAAAGGCTCACAAAAACAGCTTTTTTGAATCACCATAGCCTTTTTTCGTAATTTTCCATAGGGTAAAACATAGGGATCATGCCTAACAAGCCGACCCGGAAGCTCTGCTGGAATGAGAAACGCCGATGCTGGACGAAGTGGCATCCAGTGCTGAAAAAGATGGTCCACGTTGCCGGCGATGTAGATGAAAGCGTTGCCTTGCGTGAGTGGGATTCGATTCTGCGCGGCAACGCTCGGCGAGCGACGCGCAACACGTCGCCTACGTTGGCCGCCATTGCCGCTCGCTGGCTCGAGGAGCGACGATTGGACGTTACCGCGGGGAAGATCGGGGCTGACCACTACGGCGTCAGCCGGCGGGCACTGGCAGACATGGTTGCGTTCTTCGGAGATGAACTGCTGGTGGTCGACATGGTCCCAGACGACTGGACACGCTACGCGCGTCACCTTGAGCGACTGGCGCCGTCGTCGCGCCGGCGAGCGCGTGCCATCATCCTGTCGATGTTTCGGCAGGCCGACGATGACGGATGGATCGAATCGATGCCTAGGTTCGGGCGTGCCTTCCGTGATCTGGCAAAAATAAAAGCTGCCGGCCAGGTCCGCCCATTCACGCAACCGCAGTGCTTGGCGATCCTGTCGCGGGTCGATGGGTTGGCTCGGCATGGCAAACGGATGACCAACATTCGATCATTCCTCAACCTGCGGGCGGCGTTTTACCTTGGTCTCAACGGTGGACTGACGCCATCTGACCTCGGACATCTCATGTCGCACGAGATCGATCTCGATAATGGCTGGATCCGGCATGTGCGACACAAGATCGACAAGGCAAAGTCGTCGCCGCGCGAAGCCGTTCAGCGCCGCATCCCGCTTTGGCCAGAGACGATCCGGGCGCTGCGCGCCGCGATGCAACCGGATGGCTTGGCGCTGGTAACGCGATTCGGCCGGCCACTGCGATACGCGCAAATCAATGCCGCCGGCGCCGGGGTGACCGTGGATTCGGTCAGCAACCTATTTCGGGATGTTGCGCGAGAGGTCGGCGTCGATACTGCTGGGAAAGGTTTGAGCCGCCTCAGGCACACGCTCAGATCAGTGGCCGGCGGCGCCGGTGATGAAGCCGCGGCTGACATCCTCGCAGGACACCAACTGCCGGGTATGAGGAAGGTCTACGAAACCGTGGATGATGATCGACTGCGTCGTGTCTCGGATCACGTCCGGACTTGGTTACTGACGCCTTCGGTGGGCTGAGCCGCTTCAGACCTTGTGGTGCCGGTCGAGGATCGCCTTGGCCTGCTGCAGGACGTGCCACTCTGCTGGGGTCTGGCCGGCGTGACGGTCAGGGTGGAGCTTGATTGCGGCGTGCCGCCAGCACTGCTGATAGGTGGTCACGACCGCCAGAATGCTCTCTGTCGAGACACCACCGCCGAACTTGGCCAGGAACGCCGCTGCCTGGTCCGTGGTGACGATGCCAGCAGACGTGCCGGCCGGCGTAGCCGGGAGCGCCCTGAAACCGGCGAATAGAGACTCGACGTCGGCAGTGCCCCACCGCTCGATACCGCGCACGGCTTCCAGATGCTTCGCGACCGCTGCGATGTTGTCGGCGACGCGGTCCCATCGATCGCAGGTGACACAGTGCGGCTTGCCACGCAGGCGGAAGTACACCGCGACGCCGGGATCATCCGGTTCCCGCGCATTGCTGTACGGATCGCCGTTGACCTTCGTCGGCACGTTCGTGGAGACAACGACCGTCTCAGGGTTGATGACCCACGAATGGCCGGCGCGAGTGAAGGCGCTGATCTCCTCCCGCACCCGGCGAACAGCCTGGTAGACGGTGAGGCTATGATTCACGCGGTAGGTATATTCGCTGGTGGTGCTCTTCCGCTGCTCGCTCTTGCGGAATGCGGCGCGCTTCCGGTCCTTCGCAGGAGTGCGCTTCCGCGCTAGCGGCCACGACAGGGGATACGCTTCGATTGGTTCGTTGTCGTTCATGATCGGTCCTCTACTCGCTCAGCGAAGCGGGGCGACGAAATCACCCCAAACAAAGCAATCCCGCCATTGCGTCTCGCGGACACCGAGGACCGAAACGCTCAGCGCTTCCTCTTCCATCGGGTCAGCTTCCCAGTTGATTATGTTGGCGTTCACCTGCACGATTTCCCATGTGTCGGATGGACACACCTTGTCTCCCTCGTGCGTGCTTTCGGCCGGAATGCGCCACTTCGCCCAGTAGTACCCTGGCTTTACAGGCATGTAGATCGCGTGCTTTGGCATGATTCACTCCTAGCGAGGGGATTCCAAAAAAGTTGGGCCGATCGGACGGACGATCGACCCCGAACAACGTTTCGCACCGCGTCAACAGCCCGCGGCACGCCCGCCGTTTCGGTACCGGTCTTTACGCTGCACATGCCCGCCTCTCGCGAACGTGAGCGAGCCGAAGCCTGCTCACCGCTACCTGCGATCACGCCGTCGCATACCTTCGTCCCGCAACCGGCTTGAGGACGATCCACACTCGACCTAATCCGGCGGGGATCAAGTGGAGTATTTCACGCAGAGGATGGCACCCCAACACCGCCACCGACCCCGGAATTACGCGGACGTTAGGCCGCGACCGGCTGATCTTCAATCGCGTCGAAAGACGCCTCTGCAATGCAGCGGGCCGGGATCGAACCGGCGACCTGTGTCCTGCCGTGCTCTGCCATTGAGCTACAGCCGAATGGCTGGCGGGACTCGAACCCGCATCCACGACCACGGCAGACACCGCTCTACCTCTGAGCTACCGTTGCAAGACCTCCGGCCGACTTTCGCCAGCCAGAAGCCCGCCGGGTGCGACCCGGCCCGTGCGATTTTTCTGGCACCTCAGAGGGACAGCACGGAAAGAACCTCTGTCACCAGTCGTGCCTTGACCGTCCGAGTCGCTTACGTGGCAGTCCTCGGAATCCCTCGCACCCTTTCGGATACGGCCACAGAATGAATGCCTGGCGACGGCTGTTCACCGTTGCCGGACACGCCAGGTCGGTAGTCACCTTCACGACGGTCAGGCGCCCCGTCGCTTCGAACGAGCACCGGCGTCCCGGTTGCGCTGCCCGTAAGCGGCTCTATCCTTCGCGGGCCTCTCGGCCCAATCCCTCCCTACCGCTTTCGCCGAGGGGAGGGAGATCATTTCGCTGACTTCTCCCGGATCAGAGCGGTAATACGTGATTCTTGCCATCGCAACACATCGTCGAAATTCTCCGCAGTGATAGTCGGGAAGCGGTCTTTTGCCTCTGCGTATGCTTGCTCCCCGGCCTCACGGCGAACAATCCGATCCCTTGTTTTGTCCGGCGTGTCGCACGACCCGTTGCGCAAGAGGCGATAGTGTCTTGCCGAAAATGCAGCCATCACGCACATGCCCTTCCCAGCACAAACGCATCCGCATCGAATCCCGCCTCGCGAAGCCGCGCGGCCGCGACTTTCGCCGCCCGCTCGATCAGCCGCGCACACCGCAGTTTTCCAGACCGACCCGCGTTCAGTCGGCAGAACTCAATGTAGGGAAGTTCGTCGCAGGCGTCCCGCACGGCTTGGTTGCTGTCGAGCAACCTAAAAGCGGCCTCAATTCTTGCGTCGTCTCGCTTTCCCTGCGCCTCGCGCTTGATGTTGTTGACTTGCCGCTTCAGGCCCGCGTCATCTACCTTCAGCACGCAGTCGCAGCCAACCTTGAATCGCCTACCGTCTGCGGAGCGGACGTAGAACACGTTCATGATCGCATTGCCGCAGAAATCGCAAGTGCCGCCGGGCTGAGCTGGGCATCCGGGGGCCGCCACAAACTTTTCCTCAGTAAACCCGACAAGCTCAAAAGGAGCTTTGCCGAGTCCGGCGGCTTCGAAGCGATGAACAGTGAGGGGTCGTTGTTGGCTCATTTGGACGACCCCGCCTTTTGTCGTCGAGCCATCTGCTTCCGTACCCGCTCTGCCGCGTCGTGTACCGCCCGCCGGACCGCCTCGCTGGCATTCGCCCCCAGTGCCGACGCCGGGTCTGCGATCTGAGCCGCCAGTAGATCATCTAGATCCCGATTAAATGTCGGCGTTCTCACGAGCCGGAAGAGCTTGTCGGTATTCACGTCCTTCATAATGGCCATACAATAGACATTGCATATCCAAAATGCAATACTATTCTATGGCTATGGCTAGACCAGCAGGGAACCGGACAACTCCGATGGTCCGAATCGTGACGACGCCAGAGTTTGACGCGCACCTTGATAAGGCGCGGGCGACAGGACTGACGCAGACCGAGGTCATCAAGGGCGGCGTCTCGATCATGGCCGCGTTGTCCGACGCCGACAGGCGCGCGGCTTGCGGGCTCGCCGGCGCGGACGCCAGGGCCGCGCTGCTGAAAAAGATCGCGGCGGCGCTGAAGTGATCATCACATCTGATGGGCCGCGCCGGTTTGGGGGACTCGATCCCCGCATCCGAATACAACGCGGCGGCGAAACGCCACGCCGAAGCTATGGATAAGCTACGGCGAGAGGTCGACCCCGACGAAGACGATTACGCCCGCCAGGTAATTGACCCGCTCCACCCGCCGGCGACGCAGGGAAGCCGCTAGCCGCACGGGCAGCAGGGAGATGATGCGGGAGGCCGAACGGCAACGCGCGGCGACGAGGCCGGCTAAGGATTGACCTTCTTGTCAGAACTAGCCATGCTATCAGGGTGGACAGCCCGTACAATGGCCCACGGAGGCTCGCATGAGGACAAGAGGATTCACGTTGATCGAATTGCTGGTGGTGATGGGTATCATCGTCCTGCTCGCGGGTATCCTCTTGCCCGCAGTGATGAGGGTTATGAGGCATGCGGACAGGGCTGCTGTAGTTGCCCAAATGCAGTCAATCGCGGTTGGCATACAGGTTTACCAGAGCGACTATGAGGGGCAACTTCCCGGGCCGGTACCAGACCTACACATTGGCACTGGCGTTTCATCTGACATTGGCGGACTCACTTATCCCGATCAAATTAGTGGGACAGAGAATTTGTTTCTTGGCCTTAGTGGCGGATTGCGATACACCGGCTCCGCTGTTGAATGGATCCCTGGAACGGATGGTGTCTACAAGTTGCGACCCGTTTCAGCGACACGGAAAACCGGGCCATATGTGAAAGCGGACAAAGGCGTCTCGGGAGGTAAGCTCATCGGTTACAACGACTCTGACATTCCCGAATACGTGGACAAGTTTGGCACGCCGCTACTCTACTTTCGTCGCAATCCCAAAACCGCAATACTTATTGGCCAGGGAGACGCATCTGTATCATCGCAGTATCGTTGGTCTATTTCCGGATCAGTAATTAACCGGCCCCAAGGCATGAAAATTGAAGACGGCGCTGCATACACTCGCGTCACGCCGATTGCGCACGGTTTGCGTAACCTCGGATCGCCGGCGGGAACATCCAGCACGAACAACCCAGTAGGCGCGAAAGATTTCTACGACTTCCTAGATGGTCTGACAAACTTTGAGTATTTGCTGATCTCGGCTGGCGCAGATGGTGTGTTTGGCACCAAGGACGACATTCTCAATGTTGACCGATAAGCCACAACCAATTTCTTACGCTGAGCAAGATATTGAGTCGCGTGTAGCCAAATTAGAGCGATGGTATCGGTGGCAGTATCGGTTTTTGATCTACTACTCGGTGTTGATGACCATCATCGCCACGTGTGCCACACTTGTAATGATGATTGTGGCTGCGCGAGCTAATTTACTTAGTCCTTTTTGGTAATGCGATCAGGGCAGCTTCCACAGAACCGCACGCCGTCAACTGGCCGAATGAATTGGGTACAGCGGCCATGAATGGAACACGCCTCAATATGGGCGTAGACGCTCCCTGAGCACGTCAGACAAAGAACCTTGTCTATCACTCCCCCGCGATGCAGGCATCGCCGATCCACAGCGTGGGCAGGTGGCGATGCAATCCCACCGCCGGCCGTATCATCGAAGCGGCTATCAGGGCAATCTCCCGATCGGGCGTGCTCCAGAATATCGCGGCCGTCCACCGTGCAGGCGCAGGGGCCGTTGCACGCCGTCTGACGGCGGGGACACACAAGACAAATGGCTAAGTTGGTCGCGCTCATAGCATCGTGCTCACTGCGTAGCCGTGATGATGTCCCGCTGACCCCATAGCGCCGCAGTAGTCGTCGATCCGGTTGTAGTGGGTCAGCGTACGCCCGCTGCACAATCGCGGGATGTCCGGCATCGGGTTGCATCCGATCACGGATATAGACGGATCAGTCGTGCAAAACAGATCATTGCTGGCCAACGACGAGAAAGCATTGGTGCTCGATTCGGACTGCACTACTACGACAGAGGCTGCCATTTTGGCCCCGTCGAAGTACAGCAAGTACAAAAAGTGCGTGTACGGCATCGAAACAGATGTGCCGGTGGCGCAATCCGGGTTGGAATACTGTGTCATGCCGACCAGATCATCCCGCACCAACTCCCACACGCATGCTGCGCCATATTTCGATCCGGCAAACCGCAGACGAAAAGTGCCATCGATACTGCCGAAATTGTGTTTGACCGAACGTCCGAACCCACTTGACCAGCAATCGCATATCACCACGTCCGCAATGGACACATCCACGTAGAGCGGCGTGCGGTCGTCGCACACCGCACATGGTGTTTCGGCGTCCTCCAAGCATGGTGCGGCCTCGGTGATGTCCGTGAGGGGCACGATCGTGCCAGGACAGGGGAGCGGCTTTGCGTCGGCGGCGATGAAGTACGTGTCGCCCGGCTCGGCGTCGATCGTGAAATAAAACGGCAGCGATGGCACGTCCGCCGCCCTGATCCAGACGTCTACAAGATCGCCGGTCGGCGAAGGGCAAAGCCGGGCTTGGTGGTAGCAACACGAATTGTCCCCGGTGGACAGGATCATGTTGCCGTTGGCATCTAGCATCATGTTCCCGTCGGCGTCGAGCACCACATCTCCGGAAGCCATTACACTCCCTCCGTACATTGCTCGACCGCTCCGATCGACTCCTTGTAGGCGTCAAGCAAGTACAGCGTGCCGCCGATGTATGCGGCTGCGCCGTAGGTGCCGTCCGGTGCATAATTGATCTTGCCAGCGGACCTCGCGCGGTATAGCTCGACCGATTCCCCAAGCGTTACCGATCCGGTTTCATCTTTCACTGTGTAGGTCCAGCTTGATGCGGTGTTTTTCGTCCCAATCTCCCCTCCATCTTTCGTGATACGGACGATGAATGGAGCTTTTGGTCGGTGGTCCGCGACGATGTAGATCATCGCCGAATACGGCGACTGACCGTCTGCCGTGTGGTGTCCCTTCACCCTTCCGACGCCGCGGTCACCGACGCCGAGCAGGTGCTTGCCGGCGTCGATGTCGGCGAGGTTGAAAAGGATGCCCTCGGCGTACTCAGTGAGCTTTCCGACCTTCTCGTCAGCCAGCTTCTCGCCGGGCACGAAATCCGCATCGCCCTCGTAGAGCTTGACCTTGTAGTAGCCCGGCGCGTCGGAGATCAGTTCACTGATCTTGTAGTCGAACACTTGCCGGGGAATGTCATCGAGATCGAGCCCGCTACGCGTCGCCTGCCCGCGCGCAATTATTTCGTTCAGCGGACTGACGATCTGATTGAGCCGGCCGGCACCGGGACGCGGCTCACCGGAATCGAAAGGTTTGATTCGTGTCTCAGCCATCAGAATCCACTGGGCAAGCCCAATAGGTTGAAGTCGGCGGAAAACGCAGGCGCAACGTTGCGATAGCCGAAAGGTAAAGATCCCATTTCGGTGTAGGGATCAATCTTCTCTGCGACATCCTCGGGAATCTTGCCGTCATCCATTCGATAGAACGCCGTCTTGATGTGCGTCTCCTCGTCATAGATGAACGCGGCGTGCATCAAGAACCCCGGACGCCCCTTCTGTCGCTCGATCCCAATTTCAGCGCAGTGCCAGGTGTACTTTGCCCCGCCCCGCCAGGGATTCTGGTTGAGTTTGTTCAGATACTTCAGCATCCACGACGGGTCAGAATTTCGGACGAATTCGAACTCGAGCACGCCGAACGCTTTGTAGGCGTTGATCTTTCCTACCTGCGCCTTCTGTCCACGCCCCTGCGGGTAGTACGGCACCTTGATCGTTGTTCCGTCGGGGTACTTATTGCTTTGAACTTCGCGAGAGAACCCGCGGAATCGAACAATCGGTCGGTCATTCGGATCGAATTGCTGCGCGTCCGGCGATCGGTAGACCAACTCTACCTGCGACTCGGTGCGCGATTGGCTAAACGGGCGAGGGATTCGCGACCGCACCTTGATGCCGGGAATGATCGGATGCCCTTGTCCCCACACCGGCAGACCGGTAGCGTTCAGCGCTTGAAAGAGCGGACACGGTTGCCCTGGATCAATCTCACGCACATGCACGCGCGTCTTGTAAGAGATGCCGTTCTCGTCTTCGACGAGTTCGGTATTCTGGATGAGTTCCGATAGATCTGCGATTGCCATTATGGTCCCAATGTTCCGTTGGCCATCTTGTCGAGAATGCTTTTCAGGTGGGTGGCGATTATGTCGAGTGCCTTCTGCTGTTGATCGCCGCTGCCGGGCCCGCGCGCCTCACGGTTCCTGTCGCCCTCGATGGCATACTGGTTGGATGTCAGGATCGACTTCGTCAAGGCGGCAAGTTCGGCCTGCTGTGTGATGGCAAGTTCTCGTCGCTCGCGTGGATCGGTTTTGCTGGCAAGCTCGGCCTCCATGCCGAAGATTCTAGAAGCCACGCCGGCAAGCATCTGCTGGTTCGGATCGATGCCCGCGATGTACCGCCGAGCCTTCTGATCCAAATCAAAGAGTCCTCGGTCCCGCCCCTGTTGGTTGAGTATCGCGTCCCGCTGCGCGCCGATCAGTTTTTCCTCGGCGGCGATGACGCCTGCGCCTGATCCGCCCTCCCTGAGTATCCGAATCCTCTCCTTGGCCTGCGCGTCGAACAACTCCAGTTCCGCAGCCGTCGACTTGCCGACGATCTGTAGTCGCGTGGCAGAAGTCTGCGCCTCGATCTGCTCAATGGCCGCACTGGTATCGCGAGCGCGTCGGATGCGGTTGGCTTCCAGTTCGGCGTCTCGTCGTTCTTCCAGCGATCGCGCTAAATCCCACTGCTTGTTCAGCCTTGCGTTCTCGATCTGCGGTGCGTACGCGTCGGTGATCTGCTGTTGCCGTGCTTCAAATATGTTCCCGTCAGCTTGCAGTCCGATGACTTTTACAGCCGACGCGTTTGCAGCGATGATCTGTCCTTCCTCGCGGCCGAGCGCGTCATCCATCGCCTGCAACTGCTTGTCGGCAGCCGAGCGGATTGCTTTAATTTTCTCCGATAAGTTTCGCTTGCCAACATAATCGGTCGAACCCAGTGCGTTCATCTCATCAAGCTCGGCCTGCAAGGCACCGATCTGGTCATCGCGTTGACCCATAATCTCGGCACGAGCGGCCCCACGAATATCACCGCCAGCGCGCATTAATGCGATATCGCCACCACGTTGAATACCTCGTGTTTCGATAGCCCCGATTTCAGATCGGCGGTTGATATCCGCATATCCGATCCGCCATGCGACGGTCTCCTGATCCTGCAATGCCCCCAATGTGGCGTAGTCAATTGCGCCCCACTTCTTTCCCACCATGGAGGTCTGGAAGCGTTCGGCAGCCTTCCGGGCGGTATAGACGCTCGCGTCAGCAGAAGTCATGCCGAGCGTTGCCATTGCGTCTTCAGCGCCAATGATGGTCTGTCGCTTCGTGCCCTGCGTCGCCGCCTGCTCGGCGATGCGCTGAAGTCGTTGCCGATTTCGTGACTGGACGGCAGCATCGTCTCTCGCAAAAGCCTCCTCGTCGGCGAAGGTCATCGTATCGGTAAGCCCGATCGCGTTTGTACCTTGGACGATCCAATCGCCAAGGCTCGGCGTATTCCCGGTGTGCCTGGCCCAATTTCGTTGCGCCGTCAACAGATTCGAACCGATGCCCAAAGTCGCGTAGTCCACAGTCTCTACAGCCTTACGGGTGGCGCCTCGCATGCCGACACCAGGCGTTGTCGCATCGGCAAGCCACTGAGATCCTGCTGCGGCAGCCATGATAACGCCAGTTCCGACTGCGATCCCTCGGGGGGTGAAACCGGCCGCGTGCGCTCCGAGTGCACCGCTTGCCACTTCTCCGGCCGACACCCCACCGGGGAGCGATGATTTCGGCAAAGATGGCGCACCCATTCCGCCCGACTGTCCTTTGAAGTCTTGGACAACGCGATTTATATACGCCTGATGTTCTGCAGCAGCGTCTGCCTGCCACTTCGCGCGTTCCGCATCGGACATGCGCGCGCCGCCAGTAGGCATGCTGCCAGGCGGACCAATCTTGATTCGGCTTGGGCCGTAGTTCTCCACTGGCGATGGCAGTGCCAGTTGGCCGGGCGGCGCGCCGATCGAGCGAGGCCTGACGGAATACTCGGCGTCGATGATCTCGTCGTAGCCCCTAGAGCCCCAGCCAACGCCCGCCCACTCTGGCCCGGAACGGCCAGTTGACGATGGACTGCGAGCCAACACCCCGTATCCGGCGGATGGCAGCATCGGTGCTGGAAGCGCCAGTCTTGGTGCCGACGGGGGCAAGGTCATCTGTTGGGCAGATGAACCGATCACGCTGCCGGTTTGCGGTAGCAGCGTAATGCTGATTGGTTGCTGAGCCAGCCGTTGCAGTAACGCGATCTGGGCGATGGCAAGGCGGGTGTCGAACAGCAGTGGAACCGTGACGGGGCCCGGCAACGCCAGTTGGGCGGCCGTCGGCTTCTCAATCAGATACTTGATCTTCACCACCGGCAGCAGCTTTTCGATCCGTTGGCCGATCGCCATGGCCTCTCTCTCGCCGGCGCGCAGTGCCGACGTATCGGCACCGATGGTTACAACCACGCCGCCGATAACCTGCGAACCTGAGAGGGAACCTATCATCGCGATTTACTCAAAAAACGTTCCATCTGACTGGCCACGCGCCCCGCCGCCGTTTCCTCGTCTCCGCTTTTCCATCGCTGGATCCGCCGCGCTTCCACGATACGTCGGTCGAACTCTTCGATCGGAAGCTCAAACGCGTCGGCAATCTGCGGAAAGAAATGCTCGATCAGGCATCGCTCTTCGGCGTAGTCTCGCTCTCCGACCCCGTCGAGTAGGTCGGAGGCGGATTCAAATTTGGGTCGTTGGTCTCCCCTTCTGTTGCTCCGCCGGCGGCCGACCGCGTGACCATGCTGAGACCGCAGATCGTCGCCTTCATCTCGATCGGCAGGTCGATATCAAGAATGACCTTCTCGATCTCATCAGAAGCAACGGCACCGCGGAGCGCGGCACGGAGGATATCAGGCTCGTTGCCGATGTCGTTGACGTAGGCGATCCAGTGCTGCTGACCGATGATCGTCGCGTCGAACTCATTAAGGGTCGCGAACAGATCGGCACCAGTAATCCCTGCGTCAGCAAGCGTGCGGGCCATCTGCTCGCGTTGCCGTTTCCGCTGCTCTCCCAGAAGGTGGGCGCGGTCATAGCTGGAAAGACGGCGAAGGGTGATCTTGCGATCGCCCACCGTCACGACAACTGGCGTTGGAACGCCCATTACATCTGGCATAGCGGTCTCCATTGAGGGTAGAAAAAAGGAATGCCGGCCGACGCACGTTGCCCGTACGCCGCCGGCGAATGGTTCAGGCGGCGACGATGTCCTAGCTGACCGGCCAGGTAATCGTCATGTCGCCGCTGTTGTGCAGGTCGTAGGTCAGCGGGACCGCGGCGCGGATGCGGCTGTGACCGAGGCGGATGCCGGCGCAGACGCAACTACCGGCGAGCGAAACGCCCGTACCAGGCGTAAACGTGGCGGCGGCGCCTCCTGGGCTCACCGTGCCGCTGCCGAATCCGGCCGGAGTATTTGCCGCCCCGTACTTGGCGAACGCTGCAACGGTCGCCTGCAGGTGCGGCGTGCCACTGCCGCGATACGGGTCATAGACGGCGGCGCCGTACGCCGCGACAGATTCGACGGCCTGCGTTTCGTTCAATTCGAACGACATGAAGTCGGATGCCGAGCCGACGCCCAGAACAACCGCTCCATCTTTACCGGCGCAAAAAGTAGCTGCCATGACTCACTCCAAAATGATGACTACGAAGAAATAAGAGACCTGCCGACACTCAAGGCGGACCTGCCGACACGCCTGGCCTCTCTTGCCGCATCGACGGCGTCGTCAAACTGCTTCATCAACTCGACGCCGAACTCTTCGGCGTCCCGCGGATTCCGTCGTTTCTTCTGCACGTATTGCAGCAGCGACCCTCGGAATCGCTCGGCTGTGTTCAGGCCCAACTCACGCTCGACGGCGTCGATGATCCCGAAGTTATATGTGTGCCGCTCAACGATGCCGGTCGCAGGCTTTTCCTCATTGGGGTCGAGACGCCGAATCGACGTGATCGTCAGGTTGCGATAATGCTGTCGCAGATGCGCCAGCACCGCAGATTCAGTTTCAGACGCCGGAGCTTTGGTCTGATATTTTCGGGAGCGCCCGTTTTTGTCGGTGCCTTCCCATTCGAACAAGTCGATCATCGCAGAACTCCTGATCGATAGCCGCCGATCACTTCGCCGGCGCCGGCGCGGCGGGCTGCTCGGGCAATGACTTCGCCGGCGCCGGCGCGGCGGGCTGCTCGGGCTTCACGACCCGGGCACCGACGTGCGTCTTTCCATAGGTGCGATTGAAGTTCTCGACGGCCTGCTGTTCCGGCACTTCCGGAGTAACTTCGAACTGCTGCAATTGCTTGGTGCGAATGTTGGTTGCCTCGATGATCATCTCAATCTCCTAATTAGTGATGCCGTACCGGTAGGTCACGAACCAGCCATAGATGTACTCGCCCGATTCGGCATCCTTCTCACCTGATCCGGGTACTGGCATCGGGTCAGTGGTTCGTTGCGTGTGGAACTTCGATCGTCCACTCGCCAAGACAAACCCGTCGGCATCGAACACAGTGATCGCCGCTTTAATCGCGGTTCCGGCGGCCTCTGCCGACGTTGCGTAGACTGACAATTGCAGTTCGTTTTCGCTAAACACCACCGTCTGGCGGTATCCGGCTTCCGCTGGGGCGGCGAGCGGCGTCAGCAGACCGTAGGGATAGCCGGGGTTCTTCTTTGCCTGGATGGCGTACAGTCCGCCGGACAGAACCGTCGTCAGCGGGCCAGAGGCAGCGTTCGACGCATACGCGACCATTGCCGTCAACAGTTCGATCATGTGTTCAGCACCACCGACGTGAAGCCTGTCACGCTGATGCCCGGAAGCGGCGCGCCGATGATGCCGACAATGGCAGACTCTTGCTCGAGGAGTGCCCGCCGCAACCAAGGTCGTGGTGCCATCTTGACGGTGCCGAGTTCGGTAAACTTGCCATGCGCCAACGACGTGCCGATCCTGCTTTGCATTAACGACGCGTTGAACTCCTGCATGACGCTGCCATACAACGCGCCGGAACGCCGATGCGGCGCACTGCTCGGGCGGGATGCCGGCGGGTATGGCGTATCGATCAGATCTCGCGCGGCCGAAACGAGATGGTCACCGGCCGCAACGATGCGCTTGCCGAGTTCAGCTTCGATTGCGGGGATGGCGTTTTGATTCCAATACATCGCATTAATCGGTGACGCTCATGCTGATCGACGTCTGGTTCGTCGCATCGAACGTAACCGTTCCCCAGTCCACCTGACTCGACGAAAACACCTGGCATGTGCCACCGCGTTTGATGTTCGTCGCGCCGATCGTCAGGCTGGTCGGCTCGCCGCGGAAGTTCAGCATCGCGCCGTTCCAGTTCAGCGTTCCGATATCAGTGCTGCCGGACCGGTTCCAGAGGAAGCATTCGCCACCGTCAGCGTTGACGGTTGTGATGGCGCCGTCACCCCGCGCAAAGGTGGTACCGGCGATCGCGTTCAGCGTCGTGATCGCCGAGTTGGCCACAACGTTTCCCCCGTTGTTGCTGACCGTGCCCAACGTGACGCCGGCGCCGGTGGTCGCGAAGCTGCTCTGTCCGACGACGTTGAGCGTGGCGATCGTCGATGATTCGCTCGGGTTGGTCGTCGCAACGCCGACGCGACCGGACAGGACGGTTAGCGTGTTGCTGGCGTGGGTGCCGATGATGCGGACAGGATCAAGCCCTGTGTCAGCCGATGACGTCGACGTCGAATGAATCGTGACAGCGGACTGCACCGAACCGAGGTTGATCTTGATCCGAGTGCTTCCGCTCGGCGTCGTGCCGCCTTGGGCAGGCGTGCCGATATCCAGCGCGGTCGCACCGACCTGCAGATAGGCTGACGCCGTGCCGATCCTCCCAGTGTACGTGGCGGAAACCCGCAAGCTCGCCAACGTGACCGCCGACTGATTGAGGCCATCGGCAATGTCAACATTGCTGGCGCTCCCGTCGATGTAGACGTCATCGCCATTGGCGGGAACGCCCGACGGTGCCCAGTTCCCAGCGGTAGCCCAATCATTGCTCGAAGATGATGCCCAAATCTTGTCAGCCATGCTCTACAAGAAGGCCGCGGAGGGGTACGGATTGGCGGAATCAGGTAGGCAAAGGTGGTGTTGCGATACCAGTGGCGACGAATCGCTCACCGCGGCCGCC
Organism: Phycisphaerae bacterium; assembly: GCA_037189665.1. Lineage (GTDB taxonomy): Bacteria > Planctomycetota > Phycisphaerae > Tepidisphaerales > Tepidisphaeraceae > BPJO01. The sequence continues at coordinate 21,693 of JBBCIV010000001.1, forward strand.
CATTTCGCGGAATCCGTCTACCAGGATGATCCAGCTTTGGCCAGTGGCAGGGTTGGTGTAGTAGATCCGGGTGCCGACTCGAACCGGAACGGGGTGATCGAAATACACCTTAACGTCGGTACGATCTCGACGACGTCCGGTCTCTTTGATGATGCCAGCAGCGGGGAACTGGACATCGGCAAGCTCTGGTATACCGGGGCCGGACGTCGTTGATTTGACGGCACCAATGGCGTCTACGCCTTCGGTTTCGTTGACGATTGTGACGTCGCGATCGTACATGCGGCTATCGGATGATCGGGAAGATTTTCTTTGTTTTCAGCGTGCCGAGCACACCGTCGCCGCGATCGACGCCGGCGCGGACGTCGGATGTAGGGAGAAGCGGCGGAGCAGTGGCCGCAGCCTTCCACGCCGACACTGTCGCCATCGCGACAGCGTGATACCCGTCCCGGCGCATGTGGGCGTCGTCCGTGTCTTCGCCCGATCCGTCTCGATACCAATCCGCGTCGTCCCACACGCGGTAGTCGGTGACTTCCGTTCCGCGCGTCAACCATGCGGTGTTCGGGTAGAGGTCGCAGATCTCGGCCAGCGCGTCCTCATAACTGGCGAGCGTCGCGACGTGCGCGGCCTGCTCGTGATACGGGCCGATCGCGAGGAACAATCGGAGCGGATCGTGGCCCAGCGCAACCCATCGGGCCAACACGCGGCGATAGAACGCGAGGCAGTTATTTCGCACTCCCGCCGGCGTATGGCTGCTCGCGCCTGTGCGTAGCAGCGTGTCTGGATCAAATGACGCCTGCCCGCTGTCATTGCGGTCATTTCCGCCGTGCATCCACTGGAGCACGAGCGTAGGCGTCTGACCAAGTCTCGTTTGCGGGTAGATCCACGCTTTGAGAAACTCATCCAAGGCGGCGTCGGTGGCACTGACGACGCTCTGGCATGCCTCGACGCCCCCGAGCCCGCCTTGGTACGTCCAGTTATTGGCGCAGACGCCGGTTGTCGCGGCGGTCGGGATCATCTGCACGCTGTGGATGATGCCCGGCCCCTGCCATGCCTGTGAGTTCAGGATATGCGGCTCCAGGGCCACGTTAAAATTGCGAGTCGCGGCGGAGATCGCCAATTCGTACCAGGCAAACCCGTTGGTCCCGGTGATCGTTGAGATGTTTGAGCCTGCGGATGCGACGATGGTCCCAGCCGCAGATCGACGCACGGACGGGCGAAAGTTTTGCGGTCCTGTCCCGCTCGAAAACGTGCCGTACTTGAGCAGGAAGGTCAGCGAGTCGTTGACGCTGAACAGCCGCGCGTCCGCTGCGACATCCATCAGGCTGCGGGCCGCACTGTTGCTGAGCGAAGATGCGTCGGCAACATAGGCGAACTGGTTCGCGCACTTGAAACCTGAGGTGACGGATGAAACGCCATCGCCGGCCGTGATGGTCGTGGGGAGCAGATAATCGCTGTGCGACGCGGGGATCGACGCGGTCGCTCCGACGTTCGACATCCCGCCAATGTTGTTCAGCGTGAGGCCGTGGTTTGACTGCGGTCCCGTTCCCGCGAACCCGAGCCAATAGGAGACCAACAGCGGCAAGCCTTGCAGGTGGCCGGAATACTGGCCGCTGTCAGGCGATCCAGCCGGATCGGTCTGAAGCCCGTTTGAGTCACAGACAATTCCCCACCCGATGACCTGCGAGGCGGCTATTGACGCGACACGTCGTACGGCGAGAGCGTTTTCTACTGCGTTTGGCATTGTGATATATCCCCTATGTGGCGTTATCCGCTGTACGACTCGACTCGCTTGTGCGAACGCGATCGAGAACTGCATACAGTCGATGGATGTTTTTGATCGAGGGCATCCTCAAGCCGCCCTTTTCCACGGCGAGCCGTTATAGGTGGTGTCGATGGCTTCGATCTTGTCGACACCTTCGATATAGATGCCCTTGCCCTCAATCTTCGTGCCCTGGATCGTGATGAACTTGGCGCGGAAGTCGGCGTGGCCGAGCTTGACGAGTCCCTCGATCTCACTGTCGAGAATCGCGCCGGAGTAACAGTGCAGCCGCACGGCGCCGTTGGCCTTGTCGCTGCCGACGTCGATTCTGTCCCTGATCCGCGAGCCGACGATGCGAGTCTCGACGCCATACATCGTTCGCACCGGCGTTTCGTAGGCTGACGATCCGATGTCGCAATTGTCGATAGTGACGACGTTGGCGGCCTTCGGCATCTTTGCGTGATCGGAGATCGCCGCCAATTTTGCGTCTTTACTCTCCAAATACACGAAGTATCGGAGCATGGCCGCTACCGGCTTGCCGGCAGCGTCGGTCCTGTCCAAAGCCATACAGTTGCGGAAGGTGATCGACGTCCCCTCGCTGTGGCCTTCGACGATCGAGTTGGCGTTGACGAACACGCAATTTTCGAACAGCACCCGCTGGCCACGCTGCAGCGTGACGAGTTTCGTGCCCACCGCCGAACAATCGATGTCGGCATTGCGGATCTCGATCACTGCGCCAGCCAGCGGCGTCGTCGGCCGCATGAAGGTGCGGGCGGGCGCCGGCAGCGTCGGATCGACTGATACGACGGGTGGCAGGGCCGGCAAGGTTGCCGCCGGCGGGACGGCTGGCTGAGTCGTCGGCCCTGGCGATGTAATCTCGACCAGCTCCGCCGTCCACGTCCGCCCCTCGTGCTCGATCGTCACGCGAGGGCCGTCGCCGGCGTGCGCGAGCCGTGCGACGGAGAAAATCGAGAGAAGAACGGTGATGGCGATGCGATGTCTCATTGCGGTTTCCTCGGCGAGAACAGCGCGCGGAGTCCGGCGGCGATGCCGATCAGCGCGCTGATGATGAGTAGGATCGTGAGCACCAGATCCAGATTTTCTTTGACGTCGGCTTGCCACTTCGCCAGCAGGCCGGCGACGCCTGACACCGTGGCAACGGCGTTGGTCGTGAGTGCTTTGGTTTCAGGCAGCATGGTGATCGGCGCTCCGTGCGCGGTTACTTCGTGTCGGGTCCGAGCACGCGGTCCAACAGCATGTCAACGCCGCGCGTCACCAAGCCGTTGAGCGTGTTTTGGACTGTCTGCAGGGCATCGACGGCCTTCTTTTCGGTGATCGTCAACACGGTGGCCCGCAACGCTTTAATCTCGTGCTCGATCTGCACCCGCTGTTCGACGGTGGCGGTGTGGTAGCCGAGCCCCAATTCAGTCGCGCGATGCACTGACCGACGGATGATGTCGGTTTCATCCTGCGTCAGATCGACCCGGCTGCGGATGCCGGCGATGGCGTCGTCGAGCACCTGCTGAATGGACGTGGTATCGAGTGCGGACATAGGTAGCTCCTGTTGGCGGCAAATGGATCAGACGGCGAAGAGACGAAACGTCATTCGGCGAACAGCGGTCCCAACAGGGACTTCCGCGACTCGATCGACGCACGCCACGCCGCGACGAAGTCCCGCCATGTCTGCGCCTGCTCGGGATGCCTCTGGACGTGCTCGGCGATGATCGGCTCGACGGCCTCGAGCCTGGCGACGTCAGCGTTGACCGTGGCGCTGTTGACGTTGCAGCCGGTGCCGAAGATCAGCAGCACGATGAACATGGGGGCGAGGAAAGCGCCGATGTAGGGCTTCTCCCACTCGTCGCGCTCGTCATCGGGCGACGGGGGCGGCGGTGCCGTGTTCAGGAGCTTCCGCTTCTCGACGATCGACCAAAGGTAGGTCAGCCCGGCAATGGCGATGCCGATCAGCGCCACGGCCGCGGCGGTGGCGTCATCTTCGCTCAAGCCCCACTTCACCAGCACGGTGGAAACCGCGATGGCAGCAATGCGAGACAGCGTCGTGATGTGTTGGGTGATGTTCATGGTCAGTCCTTAAAAGAGCCGTGCCGGGGTGACCAGACCGCAGATGGCCAACCCCGGACCGCTACGTCTGTGCGTGATCATCGACCTCGGCTGCGGTGTCGCCGTGTTTGATCGGTACGTTCTGGAAGACGCCAGCCGCGTTGCCGGCGTTCGGTGACTGGCCTCGCCAATAGTCTGCCATGCTGAGAAGGTTTGATTTTTCGCCTTCCCACTCGCCCTGCCGTTCCCGCTCGAAGCCGACGTTGCTAGCAAGTTGCTCCAATAGATCGGCGAGCGCGTGAAACTTGTCGGCGTTCTCACCCAATGCAGCCGTGACCGCCTGGTCAACCGTGGTGGTCGCACCGTGCTTGGCGAATCGCGCCCATCGTGGCAGCCTGTTCTTGATCCAGTCTGAATCGGCCATATCAGGCAATCACTTCCTTCAACGACTTGAGTTTTCGTTCTGCGGCATCAGCGCGGGCGACAGCCTCGGCATACATCTTTTGCAGTTCGGCAAGACTCTTTGTCAGCTTTGCGTTCTCCTTCGTCACCTTCGCCACGTCTGCCGTGTCGTTCACCTTCGGTTCGATCTGCGTCAGCAGGGACGCGACTGCCTCAATGCGAATCAGGCCGTTGTAGTCGCGGCCGTGTGCCGGCAAACAGTTCGGCTCGTTGTATGGCGACCCCACCTTCGCAGTGATCTTCCGCAGTAGGGAGAAGATCGATTTGAAGGCGTTCGCCTCACGTTGGGCAATGATTTGTGGTGCGGCCATATGCGGTCAGGTCAGAACAATTACAGGGCGGGCCGGAACACGACCCGCCCTGTTGGCGCAGAAACGACACGAGCGGGAAAAGAACTGATTCAACGCCGTTACGCCAGCGGCTGCGCGTATCCAGACGGGACGGCGTAACTGGCATTACCGATACGCATCACCAAGGCGCCGACGCGGTTGTTGCCGCCGAACCCCGCACGGCGATACCAGAGGCGTTCTTTGTGCGGCGCCTTCTCGGCTTCGAGCAACACCAACCCATTGAGTTCGGTTTCTTTATCCTGCCGCATCCGCAACGCAGGGTCACCGTCGGTGGTTGTGGCGGTCAAGTAGTTCGACGGCAGAGACTTCCATTCAACAACAAAGCAGTTGTCAACGTACCCCAGAGGCGTACCTGGCACCGTCCGGCCGATCTCGCCGGTAAGCACGTCGGTTGCAGACCCATACCGGATATTCGAATCGATAACGGGCACGAATCCCGCCAAACCTGTCACAGATGCCTTCAGGTTTGAGGCGACGAAGACGATGACCTTACCGCCGTTCTCAACATGCTCCGAAAGCTCGTCGTAGATCGCGGGGAACGGGTTGTCCGCATCAGAAATCGGGTTCGCCTGCGCGAGATAGTGATTGTCAATCGACATTTCCAGCGTGCCGGTACGAACGTATTTCACGGCGTCGCCGTTGGCCAAGCCGTAGATCGTCAATTCGCCGAAGTCTTCGAGCAGTTCGTCATCCGAAAACTGATACGACGTGTCCGCGAACAACGCCGCGAGAAGCTGTGACCGCATCCAGTTGATGTCGGCGAGCAGCGCGCCGGCAACCATATTGTTGACATGGCCAACGGTCATCTTGGCCGCCGCGACGAAGCTATCGCCGACGCCGACGCCAGCCATTCGGAGCGGGAAAGCGATGTTGTACTTGCTGGGCTTGATCGGCCGGGGTCGGCCATGCTCATCCATTGGCTGAAGGCGAGACGCAGCGATCGACGTAAAGCTCGTCTGAGGTAGTGTGGTCGTCTCAGCGAAGATGCCAAGCATCTCCTCGACAATGCGGTTGTGCTCTTGCAACGTCAGATTCACCGCGTCGTTGACGAACTGCTCGCCGACGTCGCTGACGCGCTGGCTGAAGTGGTCACGGAGATCGACAAAGCCATAGGCGACTTGGTTGGCCATTTTATTACCTCAGACTCAGAAAGACGTAATCGCGGTCAGCGAGTGATTGTTGAAAAATCGTGGGTAGAATGTGAAGAACAGTTACGCGATGGTGTACGACGTCGGGTCCAGATCGAGCAGCTTGTCAGGGGTGGCCCCGATCAGTTGCCCATTCGCCGGGATGACTCGACCGACAATGCGACTGGTAGATCCAGCCGCGTCCGCCAGGGCACCGACGTCATCCGTATTCGAGAGGAACACGGGGGCACCGTAAGCCAAGCCGGCTAGATCGAAGCCATCGACCACACCGCTTCGGATCGCGGTCACAGCTTCGCCAGCCTTCACTGATCGCGTTGCGACGCCATAGTAGTCGGCGGTACCGATGGCCGAAGCGTCCGCGTTTTCCCACTTGCCGGCGGTGTTGATTCGGACGGCCTCGCCAGCGGTGATGTCTTCCGCCGCGACGAGGGTGAGTTGCTGGCGGGTTTCGACCACGTTCAGCTTGTCGTCGGTAATGAGTTCAAGATCGGCCATGATGCATACCTCAAAAAGCGATGTTGGTGATCGGTCTACTGCGTGAGATCAGAACTGGCGCGTATATCCCAGCGAATCGCGCTTCAGTCGATCCTGCTTAGCGTCGGGCCTCGGTGGTTCCGGTGGTCGGGTACCACCAATCGGCGTCAGTGACTTGCCGCGCGGGCTCGACGCCGGTGTTGATGCCGAAACCTGACGCGGGTTGTCCTTCACAAACTTCTCCACGGCCGTCTTGATCAGGCCCTCGACGTCGCCGTCCTTTGTCTTCTCGTCAACCTTGATCAGCGGCAGGATGTACTCGGCGGAGCCGACGTACTCCGCAGCGTTCTTGCCGAGGTAGTCGTTAAGCTGGATGCGGACGCGAAGGGTTCGAACTTCGACCTGCAACGTCTTGTTGGCCTGCTCGAGTTCGGCGGCGCGGCCCTGCTCGCTCTCGTAGAGCGCCTTGAAATCGTTGTCCTGCTTCGCCTTATCCTTTGCAGCTTTGGCATCGGCAGTCTTCCGCTCTTCGGCAATTCGCTCACGCTCTTCCTGTTGGGCCTTCTCAATGCGGAGATTCAATTCCGCTTCGGAAAGCGTGAGCGTCTTTGTTTCATCTGCCGGCTTCTGATCGCCTGGCTTGCCATCATCAGCGGCCTTGTCACCTTTTTCCTTCGGCTTCGGATCTGGTTTCACATCGCCAGTCGGCGGAGGCGCCGGTGGTGCGACAGGAGCGTCAGGAGCGAAGCGGAAGCCGGCGGCAAGCGCCATGGCCAACGTTAAATGCGTGTGTTTCGCCATATTGCGGTCGTCTCGTCAAAGTCGAATAGCGGGGGCAGGATTCGAACCTGCGACCTCCGGATTATGAGCCCGGTGATCTGCCTCTGATCTACCCCGCAGTGGTGTTACCTGTCGCCCAGATTGATCCAAGAAATCGTGATCGTGCCTGAAACTGTCAGCGTGTCGTTTCCGGTGCTGCCAGCGTCGGGCACTGCGATGTTGAGGTATGCATCGATCGCTGCGCCCGTCGTAGTCGTGCCATCGAGCGTTGCCCCGGCTGTCGAAGCACCCTTGAGCGTGCCGTTACCACCGCTGAGCGTGCCGCTGGTGGACGGGATGATGTTCGCCTCCGTGCTGGTCAGGGTCGCGTCCCCCGTTCCGACCGAGCCAACGAGTGCCGCAGTGTCACTGATCCCGCCGACGCCAGCGGCAGTCGTCAGATTGCAGGTCGCACCAAGAATCGCAATGTTGCCCGCCGGGAAGTCATAGAGCTTGTGGCTGCCGTGGCATCCTGCGGTTGTCGCGTCGGTCATCGAGATCGACAGCGCCGTCAGCGTCAGAATTGTCTTGTGCACGACACCATTGCCCTGCTCAACCACAGACACGGCCGCGCCGTTTTTCGCGCCGTTGCCGTAGCCAGTCGTCACTGCCCCGGTCACCGCCAGCGTGCCGCCTACGGAGACGTTGCCGCTGAACGTTTTCGCGCCGCCGATGCTCTGATCGCCGCTGGTTCGGACGACGCCGGCCATCTCGTTTAGGGCGGTGTGCAGCCAGGTGCGGAATGCTTTGGGGATGCGATTGGCAGCCATGTCAAAACCTCATCAGGACCGCGACGCGCGGCGAAACTCAAACGTACATTTGCAGTTGACCAGGCAGATGCTGTCGCCGATCCGAGGCAGCGAGCCGATTGGCTGCCATCCAAGCCGGGCGAACGCGACGCAATCCGAGCAGTGTTCGGCCGGTCCAAGCCGTCGGCGTTCCTCGTCGAATCCGGCATCAGACGCCGCGAACCGTCGGAATTCTTCGTAGGTTGAATTCCCGCTGCGTGCATACATCGCGGCGCGGGCCTCGATCGCTCCGGGGCTGACAATGCCAGCCTCGATCTCGAGCGCGAACCTGCGAAGCCGCTCATACTGGAATCGCAGGGTCCGACCGACGCGGCCGAAATCTGCCTGCGTCATCTGGCTTGCCCCACCTTTGGCTACCGACGCCTGCGACAAGTGCAGATTTTTCAGGTTCTGCACCATTCGCGACTGCCACTCGTCAAGAGCGATTCGACCGTCAGCAAGCTGCTGGGCGAGCGATCTGATTTCGTGTTCGGATGCCCGAGCCAGGCTGAGCGTTGCACGCTTGATCTCAGACTGTGCAACGAATCGGCCACTCCTACTGCGGTATCGCAGGCTGATTTCGTCCCACGTGTACCGAGCGCGAAGCTGGGCGAAGCTGCGGATCTTTGCCATACACCTCTACAGGGCGTAGGCGAAGGGGTACAGATCGTTAGGAACGTCGCGATTTTATAGCAGCTTTGGCGTCGATCAGCGGGGCGTGTGACGGCTCGACAGACCGTCGGTAGAACTCCGATGCCGCCGCAACATCAGCGGAATCGATCTCGGCGAGCTTGGCGATGTCGGCCGCCGTCCACCGGATGGCACGCCCGCGGACCTTCTTAGGCTGCTTCGGTTTTTTTGACATCGCCTGTAACTCCCTCTGGCACCAGCAGATCGTCATCGTCATCGTCACCATCAGCAACGACGTCCTGCTCGCGCTTCTCTTTGAGGATTTTGTCGATCTCTGTCTCCCCGTAGCCCATGATCCGCAACCGCTCGCGGTGGCTGACATCATCGCCGGCCTCGGCAGCGGCCGCAATATCCAGATCTCGCCGCTTCGTGTCTGCCTCAATCGACGACAGGAGATCGTACGGCGTTTCTGGCAACGCCGACCGCGCGTTGAAAGTGAATGCAAAGGCATCGTCGCGGATTACACTGGCGGCGCGGCCCTGCGTGCTGGCCCCAATGCCAATGTCGGCCAGCGACAGCATTGACATCCATCCCATGGCAATCTTCATGCCGCGGATAAAGGCATCCTCGTACAGTGCACGAGCTTCCAGCACGCGCGTTGCCGCCGGTACCAGCAGTTTTGCGATAGTTTCCCCGCTCTGCCCGCTCAGTGCCTCGATGTCGCCGAGTGCCAGTTCGGGCTGCCGTCCCTTCAGCAGATCGATGAGCTTCACCCAGAATTCCCTGTTGTCGCCCTGCTTGATGTTAGGTACGAGTGGTTCGAGGGCCGGGGGAGGCTGTCCCTCCATCGTCTTGACGTACACCATCGAGTCTTCGCCAAGGTTGACCTCAGTGGGTGCGTTTCCAGCCCCGCTCCCAAACCAACGTGGGAAGCCGTTTCGGTCGATCGATCTGTCCTGCCGGCTGATTCGCCAGTTGATAAGATGGAGGATGTTTTCCGATCCGTAGAAGGCGGGAACTCCGTACTCGGCACCGATGTCGCGATGTCGCATGATGACGTACGGGCAAATGCCCAGTGCATTCTCTGTTTCGCTGACGCGTTTGCCGTCAACCTCGCGCGTGAACATCCTCGCGGTCAGTTCTTCGCGAACGCGAACAGAATGACGGTCTCGCCCGAGGGCCCCTGCCAATTCGTCGTACTCGAGCAACACCGCGGTTACGTTGCCCTCGTCGTCTTCGTCGAAATCAACAATGCGACCTGGGTGATCGTAGCTGATGCGGACGCGCTTGGTTTCCGGGCTGGCGACTACGCGCAGGCCGACTGTTCCGTACAGCGCTGCATGGTGCTGGATGACTTGTTTGCTGGTGTCGAGATTCGACCATCGCCAGACCTTGGATAGCGTCTGGTAGAGCTTCGATTCAGGGTCAAACTCGTCGTTATCCGGTGTCGTCGCCCAGATGTCGCGCCCCCATACGCCGCGAAAGACGTTCTGATACGCGGCGACGATCGTCTCAACCGGCGAATAGTAGCCGTTGACCGTCAGCGTGGTATCACGGCCGATGATGTCGCGAAGGATGATCTCGCGCATTCCCCCGAGATTCTGCGGCAACAGGATCGTGTTCGCCCACAGCTTGTCCCACGTTTGGTACTGATCCTTCCGTTCATCCCATTCCCAGTCGAACGGCCGGGGATCATTCGATACCGAGGCGTTGCCGGCGCGGCGGACATAACGATCAAACAAGCTGAAAATGCGTTTGCCGAAGCTGGGCATGGTTACTCACCGTCGTAGGGTTTGTGGTTTTCCAAGGCGATCTTGATCAGTCGATGCTTGCCGCGCTCGGCGAGCCCGATGCAATAGGAGACACCGCCGCTGTAGAGACAATCGAAAGTGCAGGAGTTAGCATTAACGCGGCTTTCGTAAATGATCAGCAACGCGTCAAAGCGTTTACGCAACTCTGCGACCATTGCGTCAGTTGTGACGAGAGAGAGGTCTTGTTCGCTGGCGTCGCTCATTTTTGCCGACCCTCTTCAGCACCGCATCTTTCACATCGACGATATCGCAAAGCCGTGGTGCGATTCTCGAACACACCGCCAGTGGATGCGTATTGCGTGCTACAGCAGTTCACCCAAACATGCTGACATGGGATTCGTTTAATTTCTGCCCACTCTGGATGAAAGACGGTGCCGATCATTTCCTCAGGTACTTCGTCCATCCGAACGCGGCCGAACCGGAGAGACATGGTGAATGACGCGCTGTTCGCCGGCTCATCCGTCATGCCGGCGATGAACACAGCGAATCCCCATCCACGCCACGCAAGAACTGCCACAGGGTTCGGCAACTGATGGCCGTTTACCGTGAGCAGGACGAACTTGTCGTAAGCCTTGACGTGAGTTCGGATCACCGTGCGGTCGATTCGCGTTGGTTTGCGAAGACAATAGCGCTCGATGCAGTGGGCGATCTGGTGTTTGATCTGCGTAATCACGATCCACTCCCGAAAATCTTTCTCAAGTCCTCTTCTCTCAACGTGCCGCCACCGGCGACGCACTTCTGATAGCCGCCGGTCGCGCTATCCACCTGGTCATCGTGCGACCCATTCGGAAACGTGCAGAGTTCGTCGATCCACGCTGCATTCCACGCTCCACGCGCCAACACCACAGAGCCACGCTCAGCGGCGGCGCTTAGCGGCATCGCCCGGACAACCTTGTTGAGCCGCGGCGGGACACCGACGACGCTGTATTCGGGCAACACGACGCGCTGATAGCTGCTGATGACGATCTTTCCGGAAGCGCCGCCTTCCTGCTCGATGTAGATCGGCACGTCAGGCCCGTCCATCGCGGCGGTGGCTTTGATCAGTTGTTCGACGCCGGCTGGCCGGTCTCTGGTTCGCCTGACATCTGCTATGCAAACGTCACCGTTGGCCAATGGCACTACGCGCGTGCCAACGGTCCAGTCTGGGTCGCTACTTGATGCCTCGCTTGTTGATGCCAGATCCCAATACCGCACGCCGCCCGCAGGCGGATTGTCGACGAATCGCCCGAACCATGCTCGCTTGAACATGCCGCCTTCCGGCGGCGTGTCGTGCTGCTGGTACAGCGAGTTCCAAACGCGGCTGCCGACAGCCAACTTGATGCGTTTCAGCGCCTTTACGTCGTAGCGTTCCGGGCACAACGCTTCGCCGGGCTGCCGCCCCACCGGGTCATTCTCTTCGGCCAGCGCCGGGAGATTGATGACCGTCCATCGCTCGGAGTCGGGATTCTCCTGCTGGTGCTTCAGCAGCCGGCCGATCAAATCCTTCTCCGACCATCGGGTCATCAGCAGGATCGCGGTGCCACCTGGTTCCAATCGTGTGTACGCCGTTGACGTCCACCAATCCCAGACTTTATCGAGGTACGCCTGACTGTTCGCCTGCTCGGCGTTCTTGATCAAATCATCGCCGATCAGCACATCGAAGCCGAACCCTGTGAAGGCGCCGCCAACGCCTTGGCTCTGCATGCCGCCGCCAGCGGTCGTCGCCCAACTGTTGGCCTGCGCGGCATCAGCGGCCACTTCTACGGACAATTCCGATTCGTGGGCGATGATCGTATTGCGTACTCGGCGGCCCCACGTCCGAGCGTACGCCGCTGAGTATGTCGCCAGACCGATGCGGAAATGCGGGAACCACTCCAGAACCCACACCGGCAACCAATGGCTGATGAGCGTCGATTTTCCGTGACGCGGCGGCACCGTGATGATGACGCGACCGTTGCCAGCGTGAATCGCCTCAGTAACGACCCGATCGATCGCGAGCCAGTAATCAAACGGGCGGATCCGCCGGTCGAGGTGGCTGCCCATCAGGCCGGGACTGAGCAGCCAACTGAACGACTGCAGCACGTCGGAGCAAGTCTCTGAGTCCTGGATCGGCGACGCAGGCCCGCTTAAATTCGGCTCGGTCATCTTTGCTGGTGGTTGATGCGGCCTGAACAATCGGTGTCTGGTCCATGTCGATCGCGACGGCGCGAGGAGCTTCAAGACCTAGTAGCCTGTCGATCTGCCGTTGAGCCTTGATCTTGTCCAGCACGCGGGCGGACCTCATTCTCAGAACCGAGTCGTAGAGAGCCAGTGAATCGTTCCGATGCTCTGCCTTCGTTTTGGTGGTTCTACCGACGATTCGTTCCCGCGCGCGAGTGATTATCGACTCGATACTCCAGTTGCCTATCGTCTCGCCCCTGCTTTCGACACGATCTCTGATCGCGCGTTTGATGTCACACTTGTCATATCGCTGGCATAGCATGCGGTCTGCCAAGGAGACCAGATCGTCGGTCGCTTTTGCCGGACGTCCCATCTGTCATTCACGATCGTTGTATATGCCGGCGCTGGTGAAGTTTCGGACCTTCAATTTCCGGGGTCGCGCCGGAATCTTGAGGCCAGCGGCTTTGAGTTTCCACTTCGCCCGCTTGATCCGCATCCGCACCATCCGCATGGCGCGTTCGACATCCTCGATTGCAGCCCCCTCTGGCAGGAGACTCTGCGCGATCTCACGCCTGGTCATCCGGTCGAACCAGTGCATTGCGCAGACGATCCGCTCGCGTTTTGTCAGGAGCGATTCGATCTGCGGCGGACTGTCGGCCATTCGGGAGAATATAGCCGAGGGGTACAAATCATGTGCTGTGTTTTGATTTTGGGGATCGCTTCCCCGGATTTCCCCGCCTGTTGAGCCAACGCCGGTCAATGAGACCTGCGTTGGCCTGCTCGGCGTAGCGGCGAGCCCATCGCTGCACGGTGCGGATGGGGGAAGACAGTTCGGCGTCCCTGACGCGGACTCTCTTAGCGATCGCAGTGAGGTACCGGACTACCTGCCGTTCGCGGTACTGGATGGCGATGGTTTCGTCGTGGGTCATACTCCACACATCCCGATACACTCGTTGGCCATGCCATCGCGTAAGTACGTCTGGTTCGTGTCCCGCTCGTCGAGATTGGCGTCCTCCAGCGGCACGCAGGAGCGATGCAGGTAAACCGTGCCGCGCGTGCGACCTTCGTTTCTCAGCTTCCGATCGAGGGCGATCGCTTCGGCCCAGCCTTCCGGGTCGTTGTCCTTGATCCAGCGCCATTCGGCGTTCGAGTGGTACGGACAGCCGACGCACGCCGAGCGCGGGAAGCGGTGGTCCGGGTAGTGCTTCTCGGCCCACTCGATCACCTTCCATCGCGGCCAGCGCAGATCGAAGATCAACGGGTACTCGAACGTCGCCCACAGCGGCGGTTGCCGGACGCGGCTCATTTCGTCACCGGACAGGCCGAATACCTGCACCACTTCTGGCTCGGTGGGCCAGCGTCCACGGTCCGCCAGCCCAAGCACGACGGTCTTGATGTACCGCTCGATCGGCTCGACTTTGTACTCCGAAGTGCATTGCCGCTTGATTTTGCCTTGCTGGGGGCGGTCAAGGTCCAAGACGTACTCGGCATCGTCACGCCCGAACAGCGTTTCGCCAGGTGTGTGAAGTCGCTGGGTTGTCAGCACGTAGAGCGGCATAGACGCCCAGCGTTGCAGCCTCCTTCCCTGCCACCGGCTGTTCATGGCGTCGTCGTAGATGTTCCCCCGGCTCACGGTGGCGATCGGGATGGACGTTCGGTCCTTGAGCCATTCAAGATGTTCATAGACCTCGCGGGGTTCCCATCCCGTGTCGGCGAACAGGGCAACGTCGGCGCGGGGCAGTTCGCCCCGCTCCATCATCAGCAGCACGACGCTCGACTGCGTGCCCGCGCCAAGGTTCAGCACTCGCTTCATGCGTTCCCCCCGATCGCGGCGGCATAGAGTCCGTCGATGAGATTTTGCAGCCCCTGCTGCTCGGCGAGCTTGTGCAACTGGACAGCTCTGTACGCGAGTCCGCAGCGGATGATCTCGATCGCGGTCTCGCTGGCGTTTTGCTGGCTGCATCGCGTGTTGATCTTTTCGAGCGTTTCGACGTAACTGACGAGCAACACGATGTCGCGTTTCGCGTGCGCTGCAGCATCCCCGCCCAGTGCGTGTTTGGTGGCCTCCCATGCGACAGACGGGAGAATCGTCCTGCCGCCCGGCAGTGGGTGTGGGGTTTCGAGGTTCATGCCCCACCTCCAATTCCAGCCAGGGCCTTACGCGATCGTCCCTCAAGTTCGCGGATCAGCAGGTTTGTCAGCGGCCACTCGCGCCAGTGATATTCCCCACCTGAGAATCCGCATCGCAGGGTTTCCCCATTTGGAGTAACCGGACGCTGCTCGATGGATGTGGCACGATCGTAGATGTACCTGAGCGCAGGCGTGGGCGGTTCAGGCAGTGAGTAGCCCTCGCGGAATTGAATCTTGTATCGCCGGAAGTGCGATCGCATTCGGCGCTCATACTTTGCTGCAGCAAAGACGGATCGTTTTGCGATCCGCCGTACAAAATGTCGATACCGGTTTCCGTGTCGTGTAGAGACAACGAAGTGGTGTTGCCCGGCAGACGCGATGTTTGCCACGAAGAGAATGAGTTGGTCATCTGTTAGCGAACCGTCGAACGGGTCGATCATGACAGTCACAAGCCGCGGCGTTGACCACCGCTGGGGGAGGTTCATGTTCTGAGTGGGATTCCATCTTTGGGGCTTCCGTTTCATGCCACCACCCCCGCGGCGGTTGCCGCATCATCCAGCACGCCCAGATCGACGACGTTGGCCTTGACGATCGCGCGGGCGAACGGCGGCGGCACCGAATTGCCGATCAGCTTGACCTGGTCTGCCTTCGTTACCGGCTTCCCCTCGGCGGTGCGATCGATGATGTACGAATCATCGAATCCCTGCGCACGCGCCAATTCTCGCGGCGTCAGCATCCGCATCGCGATATCGGTGATGACGTAGGTTTGGCCGTCAATCAGAACCGTGACAAGTTGGATTCGATCCTTACTGACGACGGTCGGGGCCGGTTCGTCGATGCGGTTTCCGTCTGCGGCGTTGCCGTAGTAGGTCGACAAAAACGCGGCAACCAGCGCCCGGCGGTCGTTGACCATGACTGTGTTGGCCGGCTCATCGATCGCCTTAGGCTTGGCGGCGTAGGCCGCGCCGCCCGTGCCGATCAAGTACGGTGCGGCGACGGCCTCAACGATTGCGGCGTGCCCTCCTTCGCCCGTCACCGTTTTCAATGGCTTCGTCGGATCGCCCTGAGCGCCGTTTGTGTTCGAGGTGTAGAAGTGCGATAGGTAGGCGCAGGTGACCGCATTGTGATCTGTGGACGTCACCGTGCTCAACGGTTCGTCCATCGCCGATCCCGGCCGCTGGCCAGCGTCGCCGTAATGCTTGGTCACCAGCGCCGCCACCAACGCCCGCGCATCATTCGCGCCAGTGACCGTCTGCAGGGGTTCGGATGGCGACTGGGCGCGATGCTCCGGCCCGCCGTGGTTTAGCGTTTGCAGGGTGGCGGTAACCAGCCGTGCACCATTGCCTTTACTGGTGACCGTCGGCAATGGCTGCTCGACCGACCCGCAACGCGGGGCTTGGCCCTCGCGCTCACCAAGATTCGGGACGGTGTACGGTGAAAGCGTAGCCTGCGCGACCGCGTAATCCTTCGATCCCGTCACGGTGGGAAGCGGTTCAGTCGTCGGATGCGAACTGTTGCCCCAACGGTGGTTTCCGGTTGCCGCGTTGTCGCCATGCCCGCATCGAGTGATGATCGGCGTCACCAGCACCCGATCGGCTTTACCTGTGACGGTAGGCATCGGCACGTCAACGCCGGTCGCTGGAGATTGGCCAGCACGCCCGCCGACGCCTGCGGTGTAAGGGGCAACCGCCATATCTACTACGGCGTGCCCGGGTGCGCTGGTGACCGTAGTAAGCGGGTCCTGCACCGAATATGCGCATCCACTGTTGCTCTGCGCCATGTCAGTGCGAATGATGAATGGCCGCTTCGCCTCGATGACGAACTTCACCAGCCCCCGCGCGATGCGTTCCAGCGTCTTCGGTTTCAGCGGGCGACGGGGTACGCCGATCCGATCAAGCCGGTCCAACGCTCGCATGCCCGCCGCTTTACTTATCCGTTCGTTTTGAATCGCCGCCCAAACCTTCGCTTCCTCCGGCGAAGCGAAGATGCTCAGCATCGGGATAGACCAGTCGATGCACTCGGCGGCGGTACGGAGGGGTTTCAGCGAATGAGTCGCACACCGACTTCGATCTTTCTGCCGATTGGAAAGCTCTTCGCCATATGCGTCGGTGCCCTGAAGATGATTGTCGTGTCGGCACTGCCGGACGCTGTTACTTGCAGCCAGTCTCGCCGGCCGCTTTCCACGTATTCGACCTGCTTTACTCTGCAAACTGTCGTCCGAGTCTTCGTAGCATTTGCCATGTGTCTTCTCCGGCCAAACAATCGGCTTCCCGTCGCACCGCGCGATGACGAACAGCCGTTTGCGTGTTGTTGGTGCTCCGTAATCACACGCGCGGAGTTCGCGGTGCTCGACGACGTAGCCGAGCGTTTCGAGTGCCTTCATCCACTTGCGGAAGGTCTGGCCCTGTCGCTGACGGCACGGCTGCCCGTCCCGCGCCAGCGGGCCCCAGGTACGGAACTCTTCGACGTTCTCCAGCGTGATAACGTCTGGGCGACGCTTCGCCGCCCAATCGACGACCACCCATGCGAGCCCGCGAATCTCTTTCTTCTTGGGCTTGCTCCCTCGCGCCTTGCTGAAGTGGGTACAGTCTGGTGAGGCATGCAGATACGCGATGCGACGGCCGGGAAGCACCTTCGCCGGATCGACCTCCCACACGGATTCCTGCAGGTGCTCCGTCAGCGGGTGATTCGCGCGATGTACGCCGACAGCGACATCCCAGTGATTGACCATCAGATCGATGGCTTGGTTGCAACCACCCTCGATCAGCGCCTGCTCGGTGCCGATCGACCAACCGCCGCCGCCGGCGAACAGATCGACGATCGCTGCCTGATACAAATCAGGGTACTGGTCGGCGCGGCCGCTGCTGGAATCGCTGTATCGGTCGTAGTGTCGGTTCATTCGTCCACCTTCGCCGCTGTCGTGTTTGCTTTGACAGCCGCCTCAACAAAGTCGGTCAGCGTTGGCATGTCGGGCAATCGCAGGAACGGTCCCCGATGGTGCTCGTCGTGGAAGATTCGAGGTTTCAATCCGCTCCCGCGCGGGTAGTAGTTGATGATCCACTTCGGCGACTGCGACCGAAGCTGATAGCAACCATCTGATGGGGCGTCTAGCGAGAGACTGTTAGAAGCGGCGATCTGACTGGCTCGATCGAAATCGGCTTCTGCTTGGTAGTAGAGTTCACGACTCATGCGTTTTTCGCCTCGGCTCAAAAGGTTGATCAAAGATCGTTACGCTACGATCGCGCCACGACGTACCAGCACGAGTTGACCGTCAGTGAGCTTCAGCTCCTCTGCTACGAGAATGCCGTGATGTGACATGGTCGGCTTGCCGTCATCGTCGAACTCAGTCCAACGGAACGCGACGACTGCACCAGGCCGGACCCGCCAGTAGAACTCCTCTGGTGTTGCGGCACCGAGCGAATGCGGGCCGACTTCGATCGTGGAATACTCGCCCGTGATGCACGCCGCGCCTCTGTCGCCGGTGCTCGACGCCGCGCCGCTGTAGCCGGTGCTCGACGCCGCGCCTCTGTCGCCGGTGCTCGACGCCGCGCCTCTGGCGGCATGCTGTATCCAAGCACGCATCGACGGCCCGATGTAGTCCATCGCGCCCCACCAATCGCCGTAGAATTCGACAACGGCGTCTACTTCATCTGGCGTCGCGGCTGCAACCTTCACCTTGCCGCCGGTCCCGCATTGATAGACTTGACTCGGCGGCGCGCTGAAGACGATCCACCGACCTGCGTAATCGGGGGCTTTGCCGTCCCCGAAGCCGATGCCATTCGGCCATCCAAACAGCCCGCCAGTGTTGCAGTCGTCGTCAGGTTTGCATTTGGCGGGCTTGACCGCTCCCGATTCTGGCCACTTAAAATTCTCGAAGCTGGTGCCGTCTGCAGCGACACACTTGAGTATGAGGACTCGCCCGGCAGCATTTGTCCATTGGTGGACAGGCGTGATCGCTTGTTGAACGGTGGTCATGATCTTCCCTTTCTTCGTAGAGTGCGGTTGATAAGTGGTTCAGTAGGCGGCGTCCCATCGCTCGCCCTGTTCATTCTTTCCTTTCAAAAACCACCCCGGACGTTTCCGTCCGATGTGGCTGCGCTCGCAGGGAGTACCGCTGCACCGTTCCAGCCTTGGCTCCGGCCGCATCTGCGGGGGTAGCCTGCTCGACACTGTCGATTCGCGGCAGTTTTCGAGGCGAACGCTGGCGCGGGCGGTTAAGCCGGCACCAGCGGAGAGATCACATTGCGTTGTTGGCCTCGGCGTCTCGATACGCATCACTGGCAGCCCTTCTGGCGTCCGCAATCAGCGAGGCCGCCTGTACGCGGATGTCTTCGCCCTTCGCCGCCGATTCGATCAGGTCAATCAAGTGACCGATGTCCGCCCGCATCTCGGCGTCATATGCGTCTTCGTATGCCTTCTGCGGGTCGATGTAATCGACGGAAGAGGCCCGGTCGTCAGCGATGTAGCGGTCGTAGGCGGTGCTCATTGCGATCTCCATCTTTATATAGACATATAATAGCCATTGAATGACCAAATGCAAGCGAAAATTGATTCGCTTGCGTGTTACTTCACCGCGTCGATATCAACTGCGGAATCCCGTACCGAACCGCTGCTGCCATATCCCATGTTGTTCCGCCTGATGCGGGCACCATTGCCGACATAGCAGTCGAAGCACGACCCAACGGTATGGATTGTGGCGGATTCGACGATCACCAGTTCACGCCCTGACTCGGCAGAAAAGCGAAGAATGCGGTCTGGACCTGATTTGATGATACGGACGCTATCGATGGCGAGTTGTTCGCGCACGGCACGCCGCATTACACGGCGCTGTTGCTTTTCCGCATCATCCCATCGCTTGAAGATCTCGCCGTTGACCGCGAACTCCGTTGAGACGTAGTGCGCAGGATAGGCGCGGAGGCAGCAGCGGC
This sequence comes from Phycisphaerae bacterium, assembly GCA_037189665.1. Lineage (GTDB taxonomy): Bacteria > Planctomycetota > Phycisphaerae > Tepidisphaerales > Tepidisphaeraceae > BPJO01. The sequence continues at coordinate 41,189 of JBBCIV010000001.1, forward strand.
AGACCCGCATCGGCGTCGTGTCGGCGGGTGGCGGGTAGACCGATGGATCGTGAATGGTCACGCTGATCTTCGTCGTGACACCGGCGGGCGTCGTGACCTGGTCAACGATCGAGTAGAACTGCGCGTCGATCCACGGCGAGCTACACACCGAATCACATAGGTCGGCTTTCATGGCGCGTTCGGCGGCCATCGACAGGCCGACCCTGATTTTCGTTGCCAGTTTTCGTTTTTTAGGTTTTGCTTCCATGCCGTTGCTCCCGTTGATTCAGTCTCCCATCAGCATATCCATCGACTCGCCGCCGCGGGTGACGCACATACGATGTTGCCGTTCCCGCTTCTGGCGTTCTTTCGCGATCTGCTTCGAGGCCTCGCCGATGTGCCAATGTCCGCACCATTTGCACTTGTAGGCGCGCAGCCCTTTGACGTCCTTCGAGCATCGGCGCCGCAGCTTTCGGGCGACTTGCTCGGCTTGCACTCGCGAGCCGATGGGCTGCTTGTGGCAGGGATGAGGCTTTTTCACCGGCGCCCTCCGATCAAGCTGATACGTCCCCGAACAAGATCACACAGCCACCGCGCATCGACCTCGTTGTCGTCATCCAACATTGCCGCTGGCCACTTCTGCCGCGCCGCCGTGATCATGGCGTCCTTGTTCGCGTTGCCCTTGCCGGTGGCGTGCTTCTTGATGTGCTGCACCGGGATGCCTTCGTAGGGGATCTTCCGACGTTCGCACTCCTCGGTGAGCACCGCCATAAGTCCGCCGTAGATATGCGCGGCGTCGGTGCCGAGATGACGGCGCACCGACTCGTACGCGACCCGGTTGCAGCGAGGCAGCATCTCGTTGAGCCATTCGCGGAATCGCAGAAACCGCATGCCGCCGCCCTCGAAACGCGATCGCGACGACAGGTTGACGACGCCGGACGTCAGCGTGATGCCGTCACCCAGGCACCATCCGGTATACGTGCCGAGGTCGATCGCGAGCAGGACCGTTCGAGACGACCCATGATCCGCCGCTCCGCCGGTGACAGCATCGCCAGCAGCCGCTCGCGCGACGGGCCGCAGATCAGCTTGGTCTGCGCTAACATCGCGTGGTCGTCGTTCTGCTTGGTTCGGTTGCGTTTCATGGCTCGCTCGCGCGAATTGAGTTAGGCGGGACATGCGGCACCTCCCATCGGAATGAGCGAGGCTGAATACGGCACGTAGAGCGGATGTCGCCGCGCGGCGGGGTGGAACTCGGGGCGGGTGGTGGGGATCATCGCGCCTCCGCGAAAAGATCTGTTTGCACTTCGCCTCGCTCGGACAAGCACGCCGGGGAAAACCAAATCCGCTCACGCGCGGCGTTCTCTTTCCCACGATCAGTCCGATTGCCATATCCGCCGCGGGACTTCCACGGCACCACCGTCCACCCCGCCTCACCAGCGCGGCGGCGTTGATGCTTTACCCGTGCCACGCTTCGACACCACGCTGCCAGCCGATCAGCGCGAGGATCTGTTTTGACGTGACCTTGCCGGCTCCATGAATGGTCTCGTGAACGTCCTGCACGGACTTATCGACGTCGTCGAAGAACTGCTGTCCGCGCTCGTACTTGCCGGCCTCGAGTTCCGCGATGGTGCTGCGGATGTCATCGGCCGCCTCCAGCGCGGTCGCGACGGTGACCACCGGCTCGGTGATGGCCTTCGTGGCGACGGACTTGAATTGCTCGTCGTCGAACTTGCCGATCGATTCGACCCATGCATCGATATCGCCGGATGCCGCGCCGTTCACCTCGACGTCGATGGCCTCGACGTCGGCGGCGATGTCGGGATACAGCGCCCCAATCAAGCCGACCAACACCGACACTTGCAACAGCGGGTGCGAGACGTCGATCTCCAGCGCGTTGCAGCGTTCCTTGATCTTCCGGCCAAGTCGTTCCAGCGAGTCGCGGGCGGCGGCTTCGGCCTCGACGTCGAGCTTCGCTTCCGGCGCGGAGCCAGCAGGTGTCGTCGTCACATCATGCTTCTGCTGCTCGCCCTTTCGGATCCGCTCAAACACCTTCTCGTAGCCTTCGTCGATTGCATCGGCGGCCTTGTCACCGACGCCCTTGATGTCCGTCCACCGCCGGTGCTCGCGTGCGTTCTTCCAATCGGTCAGCGCGCCCAACGTGACGACGTCGACACTCTCGAAGTTGTCGGCGATCGCTTTGAGCGTGCGCGGCTTCAAGCCGAGTTCGCTGACTGGGATCGATCGCCAGGCGTCGTCGCTGCCGTCGGTCTGGATCGGTGTCGGCTCTGCCTGTGGAGCATCTTCCTTCGTCGGCTTCTCGGGCTTTCGGCTCGTCGTGTTCGTGTTGAACAGCGTCGGCGTCTCCGATTCGTCGATCAGCTTGCCCAGATACGCGCTCGCTTCGTCGAGTTCCTCTTTCGCGGCCTTCATCTCCTCTTTCAGCGCCTCGACGTTCGCCTCAGCTTCACGCTCTTTCTTCCGAGCCTTTCGGATGCGCTGCTGCATCTCATGATCCCAGTCACCGTTGATGGCGGGGCCACGGCTGCCGACGGGTTCCTCAGCAGGCTCTGCCTCGGTTTCCGGCGCGGCCGAAGCATCCGCCGCCGCCATCTCGCCAGTAGGTAAAGCGGACTCGGGCGCCGAGGTTGCACCGTTTCCCTCGGCGGGCTGCGGTTCGGATGCTTCGGAGGGTGCCGTGGCTTCGGCAGCGTTTGTTTCCTCCTCTGTCGTCTGCGGCTGTTCCAATACAGCGACGTTGCCGTCGCCTTCCACGTTCTGCGTCACGTCTTTCATCTCTGTCCTCTTGCCGGCCCTGCCGGCGGTGAAGGTTGATCCGGCTCACGCGGCCGGGTTGTTGTTCTCGATGTCCCGAAGCTCTGCTTCCGCGAGTGCAATCATGCTCTTGATTGCAGATAGCGTTTCACGGATTGGCGTACACCCGTTTCCTGCCGACCATGCGAGAGTGTTTCCCGCTTTTATCAGCATGTGCCGCGCGTTCAGTTCGGCGGCGAATGCATCTAGCATGGTTCCGACCACGTAGGTGCGAGTGAGCGTTACACTTTCCAGATCTCTGATTTGTTTCATGCCGCTTCCTCGTGTTGTTGATCGTTAGCGTCCTGTGGCGGTTGTTTCTTCCGAACGATGGCACCGTACTCGTGCCATTGCAGGTGGTTGTCGAGCGCCATGCCGATCCGCATCCCACCGCCCCTGCCATTCCTCGCTTTGAGGATGACCAGGCTGCGGTTGATGTAGGTGTGTTCGCTGAACCCGTGCTTTCGCACGGTCACGTATGTCGCAGGTTCGTGCTTCTGCAGAAGCATCACGCATTGGGTAAATCGCGGGAACGCTGCACCGCCGGCTAAGTCGTCCTGCTTGATCGACTTCTTTCCTCCGGTCCCGGTCTTCGGGTGCGTCACGAGCGTGAGCGAGCAACCGTAGCGATCGACAATCTTTTTCGCAGCGCGAATGAACGATTGATCTTTTGACCAACGATTCTGACCAGGATCGATCGCGCTAATTGGATCAACGACGATCATCCGAGCGCCGTTTCGAGCCTCCGATTCGATCCATGCCGCTACCCCATCGAGTGTGTCGTGACGCGCGTCGGCAACGTCGATCATCTCACCGAGCGCCTCGATTTCATCGTGGCTTTCCTCGCGCCGATCCCGAACGAAGTCGGGATTTTCTCGACACCACTGCAAGTTGAGCAGCTTGGGTTCACCGTGGATGTAGGCGAGTCCACGATGGAGATGCCAATCACGCGTCTCCTCCATCATCAGGGCACGGCCAGCGATCCCGACGCTGCGCCAGCCGTAGAGCCATGCCAGAATCAGCCACGTCTTTCCATCGCCAGCGGTCCCAGCCAACATGCTGATCGATCCAGGCATCCCCACGTTCGTCAGTTCCGAGCACAGCGGCTGCCTCGGCAACGCAATCGACACGAGATTGCCAGCGAGAATATTCTCTATGCGTGAGGTCAGTTCCGCGGCACCGCCTGCATAGTTGCGCGATTCGGTTGCCTTCTCGACGAACGTGTCAAGCCGCTGCCGAAGCGTCCTGGCAACCTCGATAGGATCGTGTTCGCTATTCAGAAGCAGTTCTCGCAAGCCATCCGATTCGCGGAGCAGCCATCGCTTCCGCCATGCTCGCCTGACGATCAAAGCGTAGTGAACACCATTCGCCGGTGAAGGGATCTCATCGAGCAGACGCCCTATCTCCCCCTTGACGTTCATCAACGCGCCAAGACCACGATTTTCGGCTTCGTGCCGAATCGTGACGGCGTCGATCGGCTTCCCCTCTTCCTGCATCCGCCAAGCGATGCCGGCAAGCCCGCGGATATCAGCATCCAGAAATGCCGCTGGCCGTACCATCCGCATGATCTCGCGTCGTATGACGCCGCTGTTGTCCAGCAGGAAGGACGCCAGCGTGCAGGCTTCCGCATCGGCCGGCGCGATTCCCGGCGAGAGGATGATTTCGTTGGCACTCACTTGCCGAGCACCTCGTCGATCTTCGATTCGTCCATGTCCTCGATCTCAAGCGAGACTTCGTCTGGTGACGGTCGAGCCTGACGTTTCGCGCTGTCCGGCTTGAACACTCCACGCCAGCCGTTCATGATCGATTCATCGATCGCCTCAATCGCCGCGGCGACGCCCCACTCTTCGAACTTTCGGAAAAGCATGCGAATTGCGATCGGACTCTTGATCGGCTTGCGGATGTCGATGCGATGCTGGCACCACTGCCCCCAGGCGTCGTGGAATGCCGGCGTGTTCAGCGTGGGCGGGATCGGCACGTCGTTGATCGGGTCTGGGCCAGATGGCTTCCGTCGTGCTGCTGGTGGTGAAGTCGCCGGAGGGGGCGGGGAGGCTTCCCCGTCCTGCTCCTGCTCCTGCTCCTGCTCCTGCTCCTGCTCCTGCTCCTGCTCCTGCTCCTGCTCCTGCTCCTGCTCCTGCTCCTGAGATGCCATACCTTTGCCTATAGGTATGGCCATACGTTCGCTAAACGTATCAAGGCAGTGTTTTGGTAGGTACTGTGAATTTAGCGCAAACTCTGATTTTAGCTGTGTTTGAGGAACGTCGTGAAGGTCGTCAAGGTTGCCGATTAAGTTCTTCGGATTCTGTGGCTCGTTGTACTTCCACCACGTCGGGATGTACAACACTTTCGCCTTCGCGTCGTACTTCCAACCGAGTACTTTGCATACCTTGGCGAAACCTATCCGATACGTATCAAAATCGATTCCTGACTCTTCGGCTCCGGTGCTGATGAGGAACCGGAAGATGCCGCATCGGTTCACCTGGCTCGACGTCAGAACCGAAAGTGTGACGAGCTTCTCCGTGGGCGTGAAGTCCACGAACTTCTCATCGCTCCAGATGCGGGGATCAATTTTTCTGTACTTTGCTGCCATCGCTTCGCCTGTACCCAACGACCTTTGCCAATCAATCTAAAAAGGCCGGACGGTCGCTTTCGCGGCCGCCGGCCCGGAAAGGAAGATCGTTAGGTGATGATCTTGCTCGTCGCCCAGTCGAACTGCCCGTCACGCATGGCGACGTAGACCCGCTGCTGTTCCGGCAGCGCCTTACTGCGACGCGCCGATTTCACGTCGTAGCCGTTGGCCGGGAGCGCCTTCATCGCGGTGTCGAAGTTGGCGATCTGATGCTCTGCCGCGATGCCTTCACATGCGGCGTAGAACGCGGCGTAGTCGGTAAACTCGGGTACGGTCGGAGCGTCGTCAGGGCTCGCCGACTGGCTGGAGGGCGTGCCAGTCTCGGACGGCGCCGACGGTTGTCCATCGTCACCGGGCGAGCCCTGATCGACGCTCGAATCCGCGTTGTCCTCAGTATTCCCGGCGATATGGTCGGCAAGATCATCACCAGCGGACTTCGGCTGGCGGACTGGGCTGGATGCAGTCGCAATGGCGCCCTCGACCATCGAGCCGGCCACGCTGGCGCCGAACTCGTTTCGGTCCCCGGTGTCGATTGCCTTCGCCAGCCGCTCTGAACTGATCGGGAGATACTTCACCAAGCGGCGAATGACGGTCTTGCGGCACATCTCGGCGTAGTCGGTCACCCACGGCCCGCGATCCTTCGCCTTCGACCGCGCGCGGATTTTTTCGACCCGCGTGCGCGTCATGACGTCGAACTGAAACTCCTCATCGCTCAGCCAGGCGATGGCGTAGACGTGAGTGATGTCTTCGTCACGCTCGTCGTGCTCGCCTGGAACGTGCTTGAGGTGGCGCTTCGTGCCGAGTTCGTATTCGAAATGATCACCGCGGTAGATGACGTGCGACTCGATCAGCTTGACGTCGCCGCCTCGCCGCGCCAGATCGCAGAGCCCACGATAGCCGGGGATGAACTGCGCCTGCTTCAGCCAGACCTCTCTACCGTCGGGCTGTTTGACCTTGTTGTTGAAGGGCACCAGGTAGCCTTGCCCCAACGTGCCGCCGCTGGGATCAAGCCCGAGTTCGGCGGCCTCCATGATCGATTTCATGATGCTGGCCTGCGTGCAGTCCAGCAGTGCCGGCTGGCGGTTCACCGCGACTAGCGCCGATTTCATGATGCGGCTGGCCGTGACGTGACGGGGGAGGATCTCCGCGATCTGCTTCTCCATCGTCGCCAGAAGGCCCTTCAGCGTGCCTGGGCTGGCCACCGGCGCCAGCGGGTCGAATCGCCGTTGGGACGGCAACCCGTTGCCGCTGGCGGGAGTAATGCCTGTCGTTGATGCGCTCATGATGACTTGCCTCCATTAGCCTTCGGTCGTTTCGCAACGCGCATCACGCGATAACGCGATTCCTTCACGACCTGCTCGTAGATGTCGGGGTGATTGGCCTTCAGCAGACTGCCGTCGATGCTGGTGCGGCCCTGTTCGTAGTCGGTGATCCACTTCGCGCCGTCGCCGTAGTCGAACGCCTCCGCGCCGGGGTCGAACATGCGGATCGTGGTCTGGATCTGCTCATATCGGTTCTCGGCCTGTCGCTTGGCTTCTCCGGCGGCGACCAGTTCGGCGACCAGCACGGTCGGAACGTTGGCCACCTTGCCCGGCGTCCGGATCGCCTGCTTGACGATTTCCGGCGTGCCATCCACGCCCTTGGGCGGCACATCGGCAACGACGTGGTCGCGCCAGAACTTGGCGACACGCTCGATGATGAGTCCGCAGAGCCGTTCGGACCGATCGACCTTGAAGTACCGGAACCCGATGCGGCCCAGCAGCGTCGGAACGTGGCAGACCTTGGATTTCGTGACGACAAGATGCGCGTGCGCCTGCACGACGTACTCGCGCGGCACCTGTTCCGATCCCTCGTCGCCCCACTCGTCGCCCAGCGGCCCGAAGAGGCCAGCAGTCTTTGCCTCGACGGGCTCGCCGGTGGCGACGAGGATGGCATCGACGCGACAGGCCAAGTTGATCTCAGGCCAGGCGACGACGACGTCGCGGTCGACCGTGCCGTAGTTCTCCTCGAACTCGTCGAGCACCGCCGACTCCATGCGGGAGCCGACCCGCATCCACGGCCGCTCCGGCTGATCCGGCAACCGGCCGGTCTTTTCAAGCCAGAGGTCATACGCCGTCTTCCAGTGCGATACGCCGAGAATGGCGGCGACGTCGGAAGAACCGATGGCGTTGCGGCGCTGATGTTGTTGTTCGGCCGTTAGCATGTCCCGTTCGGCTCCCGAAGTTCCTGCAAAAGATCGTCCGCCGGCACAAACCGCATCTGCGGTCGAAGCTCGGCACGACGCACCAATCGCACCTCGATCATGTTGCCTAGCACGCGGTTCCATGACTCGTCAGGATTCGCCGCGATCGCCTTCCGCAACGCGCTGATCTCCTCGTCGATCCGGCGAAGCTCTTCCGCCTCGTCGGCGCGGTGCAGGCGCCGCATGCGGGTAGGGTCGATGATGCCGTTCTGTGTGCTCATGTTCGCCCTGCCTTACGCCGCCAATGCCGCCGCCTCGCGCGCCCAACGCGCCATCTTCAGCCGAAACTCGGCAATGAAATCGAGTTCGCGGTTGATCTGCTCTACAGTCGCGCGATCGCTGGCGTAGAAACGCCTGGTGCGCGAGTCGAATCGGCAGATGGCTTCCTGTTTGCGGTACACGATCGGGAACACGTCGTCGCCGATCTGGTGGGATTGAGGTCTCATCGGGTGGTCCTTTCCTTGTCTGCGTCCATACGCTTTCTTGCTGCCGCTACGGCCTTCGCGAACGAACTGGCTACCTGCGGCGATACTTCCCATTCCTTACCGCTGGCCCGCCGCGCCTTTGGTTCCGGCACCGTCTCGGATCGGCGCTGGAATGCCTCTAGATCCGCCGGCCGGATGCGGTACTCGCGCCCCGGCTTGATGGCCCGCAGCGCCCCAGAGCCGATCCAACTGATGACCGCGGGCGACTTGACGCCCATGAACTCCGCGACTTCCTTCACGGTGAGAAGTTTGGGTGTCGCGACGGGCATCAGAGCGTTCCGTCCTTGGCGTCTTTGCCAGCATTGACCGCCTTGCGGCAGTTCTGCGCCACCGTCACCAGCCGCCGCATCACACGGCGTGCCGACTGGATGTCGAACGGCGCCCGCTCGTTGGCCAGCAGTTCGATGTCGCCGGATAGTTCGTCGATCGTCTCGATGTCTTGAACGACGCAATCCGTGTCTTCCAGCACCGCGGCCTTGTAAGGGTCGATTGTCGGTAGAGTCGTCATAAATCCCGCCGTTTCACTGGTTTAGAAACATTCGCGAACGTTTTTGACGCGATCGAAATAGAACGCAGACAGGGTGTCCCTTACTCTGCCGACACAGCACTGCCGCCGGTCCTGGTGTCCGCCGCCGCTCCAGCCGGAATCGGGTGGGCATCGACGGCAGCCTTGCCGCCAACCCCGCCTTCCGTGCCCCGATCCGATCCGCTGGGCAGCGTGGTCGATGTCGGGCCGATAGCCCGTTTGATGGCGATGAATTCGGTGAGGACGAGACGGAGCGTAGCGTTCTTCGACAGACGCCCACGCTTTCTTCCTTCCGCCACCAGGAATCGCTCGATTTCAGGATCATTGAGTTGAACTGGCATCACGTACCTCGTGTACGAATCTTATACGATTTCACGTATACGATTCAACTACGAAATATACGATTTTGTCAGATTCGTAGAAGGTTCGTATATGTTGATGGATTCAGGGATTACGTCTGGTCAAATGCAGAATATGGCGCACTTTGGAGAATTTATTCGGCAGCATGTTGAGGAATCGGGACTGACAAATGACGAGTTCCGATTCAAGAGCAAAGTGTCAGCGGACACGCTCTACCGCCTCTTTCGTTCTCCGACTCCAGAGGGCTTCAGTACTCGCACATTGAGGTCGGTTGCCAACGCCATCGGGGAGGACATCGTTCGGATTGTCACGCAATGGGCTAACGCTCACGCGGCTGGTCAGGAGATCGTCCTGCTAACAAAAGAAGGTGCAGAGTTTGTACAGATGAAAGCAGATCAGCTTGGAGTGAGCGACTCCGAGGCGCTTATGCGCGTACTTCATGATTATGCGAATGAAAAACGCTTAGAGCGGGGGGAAGATACCCTCCCTTATGATGGGGGTGAAGATGTCGAACGTGAGCCTACTCACTCCCTCGAAACCACCGCCGCCCTATCCGAGCTTCAAGACATGCTTACCGCTGCTGGTTTGACGGCCGAACAGGCGATGGATCGACTTCGCTCGGAAACCGGCATCCTTCCGCGCGGCCTACTGGATCACCACCAACTCGACAATCTGTCCCAAGCGCAGGACGTGCGAACCTTGCGAGAGCTTTGGAAGATCATCATCCAGCAGGCAGAGCAAGCCGAGGAGAAGCAACGCCAGCAGCATCCCCCGCGCGAGGATGACGACGATGCGGCCGGCGGTGTCGCCGGGCGTATCGGACCGAAGCCGCCGGCACCACCCGCAAACGATGTGATCTACGAGGCAGCAAGCGGCGAACACAAGCCGACCGAAAAACGGAAAAGGCGACCGACCAGTGAGGATGAAAAGAACTGACGAGGTTCCATCCGTGGTTCCTCGTCAGTTCTTCGTTGATGCTGTTGCTAAGCGCTCAGGTGTCGGCATTTTGCGCGTCCCAAAATGTGCGGCCCATCGTGACCGTTGATCTGGCGCCATGAGTATTCCCGATGGCATCGGCCACAGACCAGAACGCGCGGGGTAACGAATCCATTCTCCGCCGGATCGAGCGCGGGCCTGCCGTTTTTTACAGCGTCGGCTGGATATTCTTCATGGCAATGCGGACAGACGATTGTGGATGGCCAGTTTTCGTTCTCTTCGTGGACTGGGACATATCGCATCGATCGGGAATCGCTGCTGTTTTCCGATATCTCGCCGGCATCGCCGAACATCGCGTGGATGGCCTTCTCGCCCCCCTGGCTCGCTAGGTCGTCCTGAAATTGCTGATCAATGATGGCCAGTCGATTCTGCCGACCATCATTATCCGTGTCGGCTACGCGCCCAAGGAAGTAGTCATAGGCGTGCCCGATCTCGTGAACGATTGTCGATCGTCGCTGAGTACGCGGTAACGACCGATCCAACACGACTGTTCCGTGACTTCCTCGCATCGCCCGGAATAGTCCGTACACAGGCGACCTTGTGTCATCCCGGACATCGTCCTCAATGACCACCGGCAAACGCTTCCCGCAAATCGTGACGTACATGGCACCTCTCCCAAACCGCCTCATCCGTGAGGTTTGACGCGACCGCATCCCTGTCAGCCGCCAGAATTGAAGGCCATTCCGTGGCCCCGATTGCCATCCTTGTACGGACAATGTTATATCCTAACTATTACCGGACATTCAAGGAAAATATTTTGGAGGGAAAGCTACCTCCTACGTCAAGCCGGATTCCCTATGTCCATAGGGTGCCCGGCGTTTTTGACGCAGAAAAGGCGGTATAACCTATGGAAGAAACTGAAATGTTAGGGTAGGCAGAGAAGGGCTAAAAAGTGAAAATTTTCTAGGAAATGTTGAAATGAGTTCGGTGGGATTCGAACCCACGACCCTGCGATTAAAAGTCGCATGCTCTACCAACTGAGCTACGAACTCGAAAATTCCCTTCCAATCCTGGAAGGGTCGGGAATAATACGAACTCGGGCAGCATAACTCAACTGACACGCAAGGTGTGGGTTGAATAGCCGACAATTCTTCACGGCATTCGGGCGAAAAGGACGAAAAGGAGAGGTTTACCCGTGCGTTCACAACAGGATATGCGTCGCTCTCTTGGCTTGGCGGTCGCGTTAGCAATCGGAATTCCGTCGCTTACGCAAGCAGTTGAAATCGAGGGGATTCTTCCCGCCGCGTTCGATCAGCCTCGCATCAACGCGTTCGTACGTCTTCCCGGCTCAACGGCCCCGCTCATCGCCGACTTTGGCGTAGGCATCACCTTCAACATCACTGCGTTTTATGACACGGGCGCCTCAGGCGTGCTGATCAGCGCCCAGACAGCCGAGTTTCTCGGGGTGAATGCCAGCAACCCGGGCATCCCGCTTGAGCAAGTAGGCGGCACCAACGTCGTCTTTTCCGACGTCGGCGTCGGCGGATCGCAGGACTTCAACGTGTCTGTGCCACTGGAGATCGGGCTTGCGCCTTACAACCAATTTCTAGGCGACCAACTCGATGACATCACCACGTACAACACGCTTTACAACACGCAATTCGCGGGCATTCGCGCGCAGATCGGCCAACCGCTCACCGACGTCGACAATCCGCTGCTGGAAGGCCTGGACGTCTTCGGCATGCCGACGATGGCAGGCAAGCACGTCGTGATGGATAACCGCGGCATCAACCGTTACATCAACGAGGTGATCGCGGGCAATCCCGACAGCACGGATTACTTCGACACGATGCGCACGTACGTTTATGACCCTGGCACGCCGTACAACCCCGCCGAGACGGACTCCAATCCCGGCATTCCGGAGACGGACCTTCACGTTCAGATGAGCTACGCGTCGTTCGATCGCTTTACCACGATCACGCCCGCCGGCGCGAACGGGCCGACGCTGCGCAACAATCCGTTCATCGGCCCCAATCCCGTTGCGAAGCTGGACGACCCGAACTTCGACGACGGGACGCCTGCGATCGAGCTGTCGTTCGAGGGCGCGTCGGCGGAGGGAACGTTTCTGTTCGACACCGGCGCGGCCGCCTCCATCATCTCGCAGGATCTGGCGGAACGCGTTGGCGTGAAGTACGCCGATGGGACATTCGGAACTGATTCGCCGGTCCTTCAAACATTGGACGGCGGGTCCGTCCCCAACCAATTCTCCCTCACGATCGGTGGAATCGGTGGAACCACCGTGCTGTCGGGATTCTTTCTCGACGAGATGCTGATCCGCACGATCGAGGGCGGCGCGTATGACGGCGACCCGAACCATTTGCTGTTCATCGGAGCCCCGGTCTTGGTGGGCGACATCACTGTATACGACCCGGTCGCCGACCAGGAACTCACGCTCGAAGGCATCTTGGGGATGAACTTCCTGACGTCATCCGCCTTCATTTCGGCGGGCGGGCCGTTGGGGATTGAGATCGAAGCGCTCGCCAGCGGCGCGTTCGACTGGCTGGTTTTCGACGAGCCGAACGGACAGATCGGATTCAAGCTCATCACCGTCCCCGAGCCTGCGTCGCTCTCCCTGCTCGCAATGGGCGCCGGCATCGTGCTCCGGCGGCGGCGATCCTTATAATCGGCGGGCGATGGCGAGCAGTCGGGATCGAGCAATCTGCCTGCGGAAGGTCGAGTTCAGCGAGACGTCGCAGATCCTCGCGCTCTTCTGCCGCCGGACGGGCGTCGTCCGCGTGATCGCCAAGGGCGCCCACCGGCGAACCAAGGCCGGCGCCAGCAACTTCGACGGCGGGGCCGACCTGCTCGACGTCGGCGATTGCGTCTTCATCGACCACTCGTCGCGCGATCTTTCGACGCTCACCGAATGGAAGCTCATCGAAGGCCATCTGGGACTTCGCACCAATCTGCGGGCCCTCCTGCTGGCCCAATATCTGGCGGAGGTGCTTTCGCTGCTGCTGCCGGAGCGCGATCCGCATCCGCAGTTGTTCGACCGGCTTCGCGTTACGTTGCCGGCGCTCTCGACCCCGGCGGTCGAGGAACAGTTCCTGGCAATGCACTTGGATATCCTCCATGGGACGGGCTACCTGCCCGATTTTACGGCGATCGCGTCGACGGGCGGGGATTCGCCGATCGATCGAAGGCTGCTGCGTGTGGCCGAGACGATCCTGAAACTGCCGCGCGAGCGGTCATCGCCGCAACGGCTGCCAAGGCTGTCGCGTGCGCAGACGGGACCGCTCACGCGATTTCTCGGCGGGCAGATAGAGGAAATCGTACAGCGGCGGCTGCAGACACTGAAATACGTCGTCTGAGGTAGACTCAAAGATCAAGGCTGAACGGAGATCGAGCATGTTTGTCACTACCACGTTTACGATCGAAGGCTACGAAATCATCGACTACAAAGGCGTTGTCCGCGGGATCACGGTCCGGGCCCCGACGATCGCCCAGGGAATCGTCGGCGGGTTGAAAAATATCATCGGCGGGCAGATCGGAGCATATGCGGAAATGTGCGAACAGGCGCGCCAACATGCCTACGAACTGCTTCTATCCCACGCCCGGGAACTGGGCGCCAACGCGATCGTGGGAATGCGGTATGACGCCTCGGAAGTCGTAAGCAAAGGCTCGGCGACCGAAGTGCTCTGCTACGGCACCGCCGTCGTCGTTCGGCCGATCGTGAAATGAGCCGCCGAGGCGTCGCTCGCTTGCATCTGGCCATCGTCAGGCGTATCGTACTTCCCCTCAGATGTGCGGAAGGTTATCCGTACTGGACCGTTCGTCGGCGTCGGGAGTGTTTCCTAACTGCTGGCCAATCGGTGACTTAGGAGTTTTGTTATGCCGCTCGCCCCTGAAAAGAAGTCTCAGATCGTCGCTGATTACCGCGTCCACGAGAAGGACACGGGTTCGCCCGAAGTGCAGATCGCGCTGCTCACCAAGCGAATCAACGAGCTGACCGAGCACCTCAAGAGTCACAAGAAGGACTTTTCGTCTCGCCGTGGATTGCTGAAGATGGTCGGCAACCGAAACTCGCTTCTGAAGTACCTGATGCGCGAAGATCGCAACCGCTACCAGCAGACGATTACCAAGCTGGGCCTGCGTAAATAGTTATAATTAAACAGCTTACCGAACACCCCGCCAGCCGCGAACTCGTTCGTGGCTGGCTTTTTTGTTGGGTTGAGCTTGCTTCGGCAAAAGATTCGTCTTGACTCAGGTTCGCAAGCAAGGCATAGTCTTCACCAGTGCATGATACATGTATTAATACCCGTCCGCCGATTTACGATACGCTGTTGACGCAGTTGCGGGAGTCAATCCACGACGGCACGCGCCGGGCCGGCGATTTCGTGGGGACGGAACAGGAACTTTGCCGTCAGAACGGCATTAGCCGAGTATCGGTCCGCCGAGCAACAGATCAGTTAATTCGCGAAGGCCTCATCGAGCGTCGGCCGGGCAAGGGGCTGTTCGTAAGGGATGCGGATCGGGCGACGCGCGTCATCCAGATCGTTGTGCCGGACCTCTCGTTTGAACAGTGCGTGCAGATTGCCCGGGGCGCGCAGGTACTGGCGGAGCAGCGTGGGTTTCGAGTGCAGGTGTACGACGCCCACAATCGGATGGACCACGACATCGCTGCCCTCAGGCAACTGCCCGACCTCGACACCGCCGGCGCGATCGTGTTGTCGTGGCACCACCCGCGGTTTACCGAAGCCATGCTGGAGTTAAAGCAAAAACGCTATCCGTTCGTACTGGTGGACGAACACTCGCGCGACATCGAGATCGATTCCGTCACCGCCGACAATCGTGCCGGGGGCTTGGCGGTCGGACACGCGCTGGTCGATTTGGGCCATCGCCGGATCGGCTTTATCGGCAACCTGATTGCCGACACCGTGCGGGCACGGCTGGAGGGGCTGCGCGACGCGATGGGCGATCGCGGTTTGCCGTTCGACCGGTCTCTCGTGCTGGACCTGGCGGTGCAGCCGCAGGAGGACTGGGCGGAGCGCATCGATACCTGCACGCGGCAACTGCTATCGCGCCCCGATCGCCCGACGGCGGTCTTCTTCTCCGACGACCAGGTCGCCGCCGAGGGAGTGCGGACGATGCGGGCGATGCGGCTGAGGATTCCGCAGGACGTCAGCGTCGTGGGATTCGACGACTCGCCGCTGTGCCGCTGGCTCGATCCGGCCCTATCGTCGGTCCGCCAACCCTCAACCGACATCGGGCGCACCGCGATGGAAATGCTGCTGAGCCGGCTACAGTCCCCCTCGCCGCGAGCGAAGCAGGCGAACACCGCACATCGCGTAACATTGCCGGTAACGTGGTCGCCGAGGGATTCGATCGCCACGGCGCCGGCTTGAGATTGTAAGTAAGCGGAGTAAGAGGCATGACATCTCAATTGAACTATCGCCGGGGCTTCACGCTCGTCGAGCTTCTTGTCGTCATCGGGATTATCGCAATTCTGCTAGCCTTGCTGCTCCCCGCGGTGACCAAGGTTCGCGCGGCGGGCCGAACGATGACCTGCGCGTCGAACCTGCGACAGATCGGCGTGATGTTCACGATGTACGCGATCGACTATCAAGGCTGCTATCCGCCTTTGAACTGGAAGCACGACCTCGACAACACCATCCCGAATCATAATTCCTACGGCATGGTTCACGCCCTGGGGCCATATATGGGGCAATCAAGGTGGGCAGGACAATCGCTGATAAGCCCGTACATCTTTCAATTCGACGCTAGCGCAGCCGGCAACGCGGCTAAAAACACGTTTCGCCGATCGGTCTTCGTCTGTCCCGATTACCAGCCCCACAACAACCTGATTATCCCCTATCAAAGCGGGGTCGCAGAATCAGGACACTTGATCAAGACCAACACGTTGACCAGCATCGATCACACCCTTCC
The DNA here is from genome assembly GCA_037189665.1 of Phycisphaerae bacterium. Classification (GTDB taxonomy): domain Bacteria; phylum Planctomycetota; class Phycisphaerae; order Tepidisphaerales; family Tepidisphaeraceae; genus BPJO01. Next base: position 57,103 of record JBBCIV010000001.1, read on the forward strand.
TCGCCGTATTGCGGCGATGCGGAAGCCCACGTCGACGCTCATTCACGTCGCCGACGGCTACAACGACTTTGTGCTGAAAAAGCGGTCCAACCTGGTTAACAGCCATCCCGCCAGCACCGCTGGACGAAGCTTTGACCTATTCCGACACAACCAACGGACTGCAACCAACATCCTGTTCGTCGACGGGCACGTGATGACATACAAAGCTGAATACGTCAAAGCACGCGTCACAGAGTATCTCACCTTGGACTAGCGCAGCATGCCTTGAGTCATAGCGACGGAAGCGCTTGCCAGTTCGATCTGCCGCGATGCCAAAGCCGACACTGCTTGAGGCAAAGCAAATCAGTTTGCGAGATGGATCGTTCCCCACTTCTGGACGTTCAAACCCGATTCGGTAGGCACGTCCGAGACGAGCCCCGTCGATTTATCGTGCCAGTAAAGCCGTGCGGCCCGATTCGTGCCGGACGGATCGGAGAAGATAACGCCCAGAATGCCCTTAAGGTCGACTGGCTTGCCGGGGTCGATGCCCAGGTCGGCCAGCGGCACGGTTAGCAGCGCGCTGTAGCCGGAGATGCCGACGGACACCTTCACGGTCGCCTTGTCCAATCGTTTGACGACGTCGAAACTTCGTGCGTTGGCATCGTTGTTGGCGACGGCGTAGGTGGTTGGGTTGATCTTCTCGTCGGCTTTCTGTTGCCAGTAAACGACGACGTTCTTTCCCGACACCTGCGACGCCAGCACGCGGATCGGCCCGCGGCCGGGCACGTCGAGCTGGAGATCGACCGCGTCGCCACCGATAAACGCGTGGGTAAAGCTGCCCGCGCCATTTTTCCACGGAGAGGCGTCCGATACCTGGTACATCACGGCCAGATTATTACCGTCGTGTGCCAATGCAGCGCGCCACCAGCGCGTCGGATCGCCGCTCTCAACAACTTTGAACGTCTCGGCCCCTTCGATCAACGACGATGACGCGTCGTCGGGCTCAGCGGCGGCGTTCGGGAGCTTTTGCAGCTTGGCGATGGCGAGCGAATCCGGCTCGCTGCCCGCCGCGGCTTTTGCGGCGGCGGCAAGTTGCTGACCTTTCTGGATCTGCTCCGCCGATACGTTCAACACCACCTGGTGTTTGCGAACCGTATCGGTTCCCAGCACTTCCGCCAACCGATACGACGGCCCGCCGAGCTGCGCCATTACGCGGCCCTTCTCGTCGCGCCAGAACAGTCCGCCGAAGCTTTCCTGTCCGACGTAGTTATCGTCAAGCGTGACGTCGCCCTTCGAATCCTGAAGGATGCTGGAGAGGTAGAGCCCGTCCATGGAGATGAGGAACCACTCGCCGCGGTCGCCGCTGATCGCGGTAATGCTGCCCACGCCGGGCACGTCTTCCACCACGCCGTTCGTGCGGAACGGCGCGATGAGCAACCCGCGCTGGGCGGCGGGTGCGTCGTGCCGGCCATAGGGGTTCGGATATCGACCGCGCCGGCCATCAGCGGTGTGATAGGCGACGCCGGTGGAGACGTTGCCGGCGTTGTCCATGATCGGCGTCGGACGACTGCCGCGCAGGTCAGCTTCGGGAAGCGAATTGGCAAGCGGCTCGGGGTTAGCAAAGTCGTAGATAGGCACGCCGTCTTTTGTGAAGCCCTTGGGCGTAAACTTAACGTTGTTAACCGCCAGGATCGTGAGGTCCGGCCTCACCCAGCCGTTCGCCCAGTACATGCCGCGAACGGGCACGTTCTCCGTCACCTCATCCGGCGATTCCTTGCCATCGCCGTCGAGGTCAATCCACGCCCTGCCCTTCACGTTCACGCGCTGGCCGCCGATCATCCGCTGGCCTTCCAGATCGACGCGAACGCACGGGCGAAATACGCCGTCGTCGCCGCGCTTGTAAATGCTCAGATGCTCGGCCTTGTTATATCCGGGCGCACCGGCGGCATAGTCACGGCCGTTCACATGATAGACGAAGCCGCGTTCGTCTTTCAGATCGGGATGATAGATCAACGGTGTCTCATTGCTCTTGTGGTGCAACACGTCCGGCGAAGGATCGAGTCGAAATTCCACTGCATGGGCGATGAACCGCGTTGAATCATGCGTGAGCGCAAAGCCCGCCATCGCGCCGTAGTCGGCCCCGCCCCAAAACTGATCCTCCAGCTTGCCCGCCGGCGACCAGCGGGAGATTCGCTTGGAAAACTTGCTCGCCTCCGCCACCCACAGCTTGCCGTCAGCATCAAAGTCGAGGCCCATTGGGTTCGCGAAATCGCCTAATTCAAACTTGCCGGCCGGTCGTTCCTCGCCGGCGTAAGGCTGGCCGATCGAAGCGACAAGCTTGCCGCCGGCATCGACAACATGCACCTGATTGGTTGCGCCGTCGGTGATCGCAAACTGCTTCGCATCGTGACGAACGCCAAGCCGGCGCGGCTGCTTGATACCGTTGGTTTTGGCGATGGTCTCAACGACCTCGCCGGCCTCGCTTAGTCGGACAATCCGCCCGTCGCCGGTAAGGCCGTAGAACGCCTCATTGCGGTCCGTCACCGCCACCAATTCGCCGGCGGGGATTTCCTTTTCGATCGCGCCGGAGTCGGGCGCGATCACGTACAGCGATTGGCCGGCGATCAGCACCATGATCTTCGAGCCGGCGCGAGCAATGGTAGTCGCATCCGGAATGCCTTCGTTGGTCGGCACGACGGCGATCGTCGGACTCTTGGCCGCATCGTCGAACGGCATCTGCTGGCCGTCGTTCAGGCGGAAACGCATGAGCAGCGTCTGCTTGATCCAACTATTACGGGAAATGCCGTAGGCGAAATGATCGTCACTGGTGACATCGAGAAACTCGTTCTTGTCAGCCCAGATGATCTTTCCGTTAGCGTCGATGCGCAGCATTCCCGATCCGCCTTCGGTTCCGGTGAAGGACAGCAGCCGCACGTCGCCGCGAGTGGAGGCGGACGTGGGATAGCCGTGGTTCGAGCCCCACAGCTTCGCGCCGGTATCGGTCACCCATGGCGGCGTGGCGGCGTTGTAAAGGCTGTTGACAAACTTCAGCGTAATCGGCCTGTGATCGACGATCGACGCGGTATAGCTGCCGGGCGCAACGGGCTTGCCCTGGTCATCCAATCCGTCCCAGTAGTCGGTGATATCACCCGCCTTGCGCGGGTATTGGCCGAACAGGTTGCGCACCCGATGGCCATCGGCATTGTCGATCGCGATCGTCACCTCGCGGGCTTCGTCCAGCGGATAGACGATCGGAATCGAGCCGACGGTGTCGAAGTTGTGGAACCGCTTC
>JBBCIV010000002.1:0-1944 GCA_037189665.1 Phycisphaerae bacterium
GGGAGATGTTCTTTCCCTCATGTGCGCACGACGAACGGCGGTCCCTCGTGAACGGCGTGCATGTGTTTCTTGGGACGCCGCGACTCGACTATCATCCTCGCCATGAGCACCTACACCGCCGCCGAATCGCGATATGCCGACAAGCAGGATTGGTTTCGCCGCTGCGGCACATCAGGGTTGTTGTTGCCCGCGATCAGCCTTGGCTGCTGGCACAACTTCGGCGCCGCCGGCACCGATGCGGGCAAGCACGCCGACGAAGCCGCGTTTCACGCGAACTGCCAGCAGATGCTCTTCACCGCGTTTGATCTCGGCATCACGCACTTCGACCTCGCCAACAACTACGGCCCGCCGCCGGGCAGCGCGGAGGAGCGCGTCGGCAAAATTCTGCAGGACGATTTCAAGTCGTACCGCGACGAGCTGATCATCAGCAGCAAGGCCGGCTACCGCATGTGGCCGGGCCCGTACGGCGAGTGGGGCAGCCGCAAGTACGTCATCGCGTCGTGCGACGCCTCGCTCAAGCGGATGAAGCTCGATTACTTCGACATCTTCTATTCCCACCGCCCCGATCCGAACACGCCGCTGGAGGAAACGCTCTTCGCGCTCGACACGATCGTGCGCCAGGGCAAGGCGATCTACGCCGGCATCAGCAGCTACTCCGGCGCGATGACCGCCGACGTCGTTCGCCTCTGCGACACCCACGGCTGGGCGAAGCCGATCATCCACCAGCCCAGCTATTCGATGCTCAACCGCTGGATCGAAAAAGACCTGCTCCCCGTGACCGCCCGCTTCGGCCTCGGCACGATCGCGTTCTGCCCGCTGGCGCAGGGGCTGCTCACCAGCAAATACCTGAACGCCATCCCCGACGACAGCCGCGTGAAACAGACCGGCGGCTTCCTCAAGGAAAGCGCGATCACCCCGCAACTGGTCGCCAAGCTCAACCAGCTCAACGCCATCGCTCGAGACCGCAATCAATCCCTCGCCCAACTCGCCCTCGCCTGGACGCTGCGTCCCCAGGGCAACACCAGCGTGACGACGGCCCTCATTGGCGCCTCGCGTCCCGAGCAGATCACGGAGAACGTGAAGTACCGCGACAACGCCAAGTTCTCGGATGAAGAACTGCAGCGTATCGAGAAGATTTTGGCGGAGTGAGGGAAATGACGAAATCCGAGTATCGAATGTCGAATGAATGGGCGAATGACGAATAACGGTGGGGCGGTCTTCAGAGCCACAGGTGTGTACTCGTGCGTGTTGCGGGGTTGCGCGGAAGCAGTGCGGGGTTTACCCTACCGACTCGGACTTCGGCGCGCTGCTGCACGAGGGGCAGACCGGACCATTGTTTTGACGCCAACCCGCACGGGCAAACTTCGCGCACGCTTCCAGCGGAGCCGTGGCCGTCCTAACCGAGTGCCGTGAGCCGGACAGAACCTGCGATTGCTGGCACCGTGGTACAGAACAGATGAGTTGAAAGCCCGGACTTCCGTACGTTCTGAGGACATACGACAGAAGCTCCTGAGTTATCGATGCAATGTCGGGCATCGGAGTCACATGACGTAATGCCGATCAGTGGCCGAGCCGGCACCGCGCCGACGCTCGAAGCACAAGAAGCTTACCCGCCGGCTCGGTCCACTGCATCGGCGAGTTAGGTGGCCGGCCGTGCTGCCGCAACTGTCCTTCGTCCACAATGCGAACAGTCTATCCCGTCGAAGCGATACGCGAAACCGCACGAAGGACACGCACCCGACAATCCCCATCGTGTGCGATCACTTGGAAATCGCAGCCAACCACAAGCCTTGCATTCTCCCTGCGTCCCCACGGCCAGGCCGGCATCGCAGTTTGGGCAGAAGTGCGTCGGTAGCGGCGGTGGCGGTGCCGGTGGAGGTTCTTTCACGACGTTGTGGCCCGGCTGTCCCGGGAAGTTCACGTAATGCTCGACGTGAGGATACA
>JBBCIV010000003.1:0-17735 GCA_037189665.1 Phycisphaerae bacterium
CGCCCCCCCGCCGCATGTCTATATGGAGGGCCTGCGCGCGGCAGCAGGATGGGGGAGCGCGGATTGTTCTTTGGCAACCAAGTTTTGTGAAGCACACCAAATGTGGCGCGCTACACTGGATGCGCGGCGCGGATGAACGTAAGTGCTTGCGCGGCCGATGGCCTAGGAAAACAGGGGATGTGACAAATGTAGCGCGCGCACAAAAGCGGAGTGTGCGCGCTACATCCATATCGCGGTTTTACGTGTGATAGTAGGCGTTGATCGTGACGTATTCTTTTGAGAAATCGCACGTCCACATCGTTGCTTCACCCGTGCCGCCGCCGCAGTGCAGGTCGGCGATCACCTCCTTGGCCTTGAGCGATTCGGAGACCTTGGCGGCGTCGAACGCGACGGGTTTGCCGTTGCGGAAGACGACGGTGCCCTTCAGGGTAAGCTTGGCCTTGTCCGGATCGAATCGCGCCCCGCACATGCCGGCAGCGGAGACGATGCGGCCCCAGTTGGGGTCGTTGCCGTGGATGGCGCACTTCACCAGCGGGCTGTCGGCGATGGCACGGGCGATCTTCCGCGCGTCCTCGTCGCTCCGGGCGGCCCGGACCTTCACGGTGAAGATCTTCGTCGCGCCTTCGCCGTCGGCGGCGATCTGACGGGAGAGGCTGATCGTGACCTCGTTGAGCGCGTCGAGGAACTTGCTCGCCGACGCGCCGGCTTTGATGGCAGCGCCGCTCACGCCGCTGGCCATGATGAGCGCGGTGTCGTTGGTGCTCATGTGATTGTCGATCGTCACGCAGTTGAAGCTCTTCTCCACCGATTGGCTCAGCAGCTTGCGGAGCAATTTAGTGGGGATGTCGGCGTCGGTGAGCAGGTACGACAGCATGGTCGCCTGCGGCACAGTCATGCGAGGCCCGATCATGCCTGCGCCTTTGCAGATGCCGGTGAGGTTGACGGTCTTGCCGTTGATCTTCAGCCGGGCTGAGGCGAACTTGCGGACGAGGTCGGTGGTGAGGATCGCGTCGGTAAACGCCCAGGCATGCTCCTCGCTGTTGCCCAGGTCGGCGGCGGAGGCGCGGATGCCGGCGCAGACGTTGTCCATCGGCAGGTGGTGTCCGATGATCCCGGTAGAAGACGGGAGAAACAGCTCTGTCTGCGCGAACGTCAGTTGCCCGGCCAAGGCGCACATGCGGGTCGCGTCTTCGACGCCTTGCTTGCCGGTGCAGGCGTTGGCGTTGCCGGAGTTGAGCACCACGCCCTTCAGCACGCCTTGGCGCACATGTTTGCGCCCAACCGCGATCGGCGCGGCGAACACCTTGTTCGTCGTGAACGCCGCCGCCGCGGTCGCGAAATATTCCGCGACCAGCAGCCCGACGTCGTTCTTCCCCGACTGCTTGATCCCGGCGGCGACGCCCTGGGCGACAAATCCTTTGGCGGACAGTAAGTGCATAGGTTCCTCGATCGAACGAGGAAAGATAACTGATGAAATGCCGAATGCCGAATGCCGAATGTCGAATGTCGAATCAATGTTCGAATGACGAATGACCCAATGACGAAGGACGGCCGATCCATTCATCACTCGGCACTCGACATGATGTCCGAGATCTTCACCGGCCGCCGCGTCGCCAGGCTTCGTTCCATCGCCGCCATTACCGCCACCGTCCCGATTCCCTCTTCGATGTCGGGCGTCGGGGTTTTGCCTTCAGACAGGCATTTGGCGAAATGCTCGATGTAGTTCTGGTATTCGCCGGCGTGGTGGCTTTTGCCGCCGAATCGGAAGTAGTAGCCGGCGCGGTGGTTCATGTCGTACTGGACCGCGCCCTCGCCGGAAAAGTGGGTGGAGTAGCGGAGGTCGGAGTAGTCGGCCTGGCTGGCGCCCTTAAGGCCGCGGAGGACGCAGCTCATGCCGCTGTCGCGGTCGTGGTTGCCATAGGGCGCGGAGTAGTGGCCGGACACGCGGGCGATCTTGCCGGAGGTGGTGGTGAAGACGAAGTGCATCGCGTCCGGATCGGTCAGCCCCAGCGATCGGCCGTTCTCGGTGAGCGTGCCGTAGCCCATCACTTCTTCGACGTCCGGCAAATACCAGCGGACGAGGTCTACCGGATGCGACAGCCCGCCGTACAGCCACTTGAGGCCGCCGTTCTTCGCCCACTCGCGCTTCATGAACCAGCGGTTGTCGGCGTTGTAGTACGCCTCGACGCTGTACAGTTCGCCGTGCTTGCCGGCCTCGTAGTCGGCACGCTGGCGGATCATCGGTTCGAAGAACCGCGATGACTGTCCGACGTATACCCGCTTGCCGCTCCTGCGCTGCGCCTCGCGCACCATGGCGGCGTCGGCGAGGTTGTCGATCAGCGGCTTGGTGCAGATGACGTGCTTGCCGGCGTCGAGGCACATCTTGATGTGTTTAGCGTGCAGCGGATCGGGCGTGTAAAGCCCGACGACGTCGATCGAGTCGTCCGCCAGCAGGTCGGCCATGCTGGTGGTGAAGTGGGGGAAGTCGAACTCCTTCGCCCGCTCGCGGCAGAGCGATTCCGACAGGTCGCACAGCCGCTTCAGTTCCCACCATTCGCTGTTGAGCGCCGCCGAGATGATGGAGCGGCCTTCGCCGAGGCCGACGACACCCAAACGCAATTTCGACACGGTCCATCAGCCTTTCTTCGCCGCCGGCCAGAGGCCGCGGTTTTCGACGATCCAGTTCAGATACTTTTCCAGGTTAGTGTAACCATCCCCGTTGAAGTCGCCGTTGCGATCCTCGGGATTGGTCGGGTCGAGCCCATGCTCTTTTTCCCACCAGTCTGCCATGCCGTCGCGGTCGGCGTCCTCCGGCGCGGAGCCCGATTTCAGCTCGGGCCAACCGCCGACGTCTTGTTGCGAATCGATCAGGCCCGGCTTGCCGGTCTTGCTGCCCTTGGCGGTGGTCTTGCGCTCGCGCACGTCGCCCAGCACGCGCTGGTCGGCCGAATCGCTGGCGGGGAGGTTCGCGCCGACGTCGGCCATCACGGTTTCGTATGCCTCTTCGGGCGTGCGCGTGGTGACGTGCGATTCCCAGAATGGCTGATCGACGCGCACCTGCGCCATCGGCACGCGCCGCATGTTCGATCCGCCGTTCTGCCAGTTGTCGGCGTCGTATTGCGGGCGGCCTTCCATCTTGTTGTCTACCATGTAGTACTGCTGCGGGTCTTCCGGCGAGCCGCCGTCGGGTTGAAGGAAGTGGAAGACGGTGGTCGCCTCGCCGGGGATGTACAGATTGCCGACGATCTGCACGGCTTTCGCGCCGCCGTCGTTGGTTCGGTAGCCCCAGTTGTAGAAGACGTTATTGCGGATATCGAGCCGCCCGGCGTACTTTCCGCCGCGCGTCAGCCCGCCGGCAAGGCTCCAGTTGCGCCCCGCGCAGTGCGCGATCAGGTTGTGATGGAAGCTGCCGATGTCCCCGGAAATGCTCCCGGCAAACCCGTGTTGCTTGCCCGACTCATACCTCGCGTGCCCGGCCACGTTCAGCGCCTCGGCGACGATGCTCCGCTGAAGCGTGATGTTCTTCGCACCGCGCGAGCTGACCGTCTCGTCGATCGACCAACTGATCGAGCAGTGATCCATGATGCAGTGGTCCGACGACGCGAAGCCCGTCCCGTCCATCGTCAGGCCCGATTCGTCGCCCGGGCGGATGCGCAGGTAGCGGATGATCACGTCGCGCGCGCCCATCATGCCGAACGTGTACCCGCGGATCGCGATGCCGTCGCCCGGCGCCGTCTGCCCGGCGATGGTGAGGTGGGAGTTGTTGATCACGAGCTTGGACTTCAATTCGATCGTCCCGCCCACGCGGAAGACGACCGTGCGCGGGCCGTCGGCCTCGACGGCTTCGCGAAGCGATCCGGGGCCGGAGTCGTTCAGATTGGCGACCTCGATCACCCGCCCGCCGCGCCCGCCCTTGGCGAATCGGCCGTAGCCTTCGGCGCCGGGGAAGGCGAGGTGCTGCACCTCGAACCGCCATGCGCGCCCGCGATGCACGACGCCGTCGATCACCTGGTCCACCCGCCAGAAATACGGGTGATGATGGCTCAACCCCTCGGCGGTGTAGCTCGGGTCGCTCAGCTCCGCGGTCGGCTTCTCGGCGCTGGCGAGCGCCTGTTCGCTTGTGGCGAGGTAAAGCAGATGCTTGGTTGCGCCAGGTGCAGGCTGCCAGGTAAGCGTGGGGTTCTTGGGCGCGTGGCCGTCTCGATCGGCGGGGAAGGGGCGCTTGGCGCTGGTGGCGGGGTTCGGGCCGTCGATCTCGAATCCGTTGAGCGTCACGCGATCGAACTCGCCCGACCCGTCGGGTGAAATGGTGATGACCGTCTCCTTGCCCGTCACCGCGTCGAACGCCACGTGCGCCGCGGCCGCGTCGTCGTCGTGCGTCACGCGGACCGACGGCTCGACGTTCTCCAGCACAACTTGGTCGTTCACGCGCACCGTGTATCGGCTCGATTTGCTGGTCTGAAGATGGTTGTGCCACGTCGTCAACGTGTGCCGGCCGGGCGGAAGGTCGGTCAGCACGATCTGGATGGAACTGCCCACGATGCCGTCGGTGGCGAAGGTCGCGCCGACGTCGTATCCGCCGCGCCACCAGTCGCCGGCGAGCTCGTCGTTGCTGCGAAGGGTGACGCCGATGCCCTGGATCGTTCGCGTATCGCTTACCACGGACGGCACGTCCCAGTTTTCCACGCCGGGCGTACGAACATCTCGGCGGTCAACGTCGGGGTTCAAATCAACGCGAATCCCTGCCGACGCCACAGCACACTGCAATGCAGACACGACTGCTACAACCAATGCATGTCTTGTCATCCTCGACCGCCTTTCGCTTGCCTTGACTCTATCCGGTCAGGCCCGGCGGCGGATTGCGAGATTACGCAAGAGAGTTGGAACATCGCGCAAACTGCTGGCGTCTCCCGCCCGCGTCAGGTCCGCAGCAAGGTTGCCAGTCGTTCCACGCCCGCGCGGGGGCTGGAGAGGATGGGAATCGTCGTCGTTCCGAGCGACGGAACCACCCGCGCCATCGATGCCTGCGCCAGCACGATGACATCGGCGCGGGTCATCAGCGTTTTGAGCGAGTCGGCCACCAGCCGGTCGTGCGTCGATCCGTCCCCGGAAATGACGGCCGCGAACGCGCCGTCGATCAGCGTAGGAATCACTTCGACCGCCTTGCCGGCAGCATCGGCCTTGCGGCGGATGAGTTCGACCGTCGGGTCCAGCGTCGAGGGCAGCGTCGCCGCCACGCCGATCCGCGCGCCCGCCTCCACCGCCTGGTCGGCCATTGGCTCGTCCACGCGCAGCACCTTCGCCTTCGCCACCGCCCGCGCCGCCTCCACCGCCCGGCCCATCGACGAACACGTCACCATGATCACGTCCGCGCCCGCGTCCTCCGCGCTCAACACGTGCCCCACGAGCCGCCGTGCCGTGGCCGGCGGGCAGCCCTTCTCGCGGATGATGTCGCATAGCAGGCTTTCATCCACCATGTTGAAGATCGTGTGGCCGTGGATCAGTTCGTCGGTGATCGATTTGAACACGGGAACCATGGAAGGGGAGGTGTGGATGAGCGCGATCGTCATGTCATGTCCTTTTCAAGTGTGTGATGAACGCAGAGGCGCAAAGGCCGCAGAGAAGAAAATGCGAAAAGGATTCTCCGCGGTCTTTGCGCCTCTGCGTTCATTCTCTTCGCTTTCCAATTCTTGGCTCCTCGGCGTTCATATCCGAATTCCGTCGCGTACCTGGCCGAAGAAATCCGGCGATCCGATCTGGCCGCCTTTGAAGGTCAACTCGCACCCATCCGCCGGCGAATCCGGGGCGGTGACGCGGACGAGCGGAGCGCCGCGCGTCAGTTGGGCCATCACTTTCATCGATTCGATCCCCAGCGCCTTGGCGATCCGTCCCGATGTATCTCCTCCCGCTATCGCGATCCTGCGAACGGGCGCAAGCCCGAGTGCGCCTTGCGCGATCGCGCCCAGTGTCGATCCGATCACGTCGTCCGTCGCTTCCCACTTTGTCCGGTCCGACGCCGTATGTACCACCACCGACCTCCCCGCCCCCAGCGCGGCAGCGGCCACTTCAGCGGCCCTGTTCCGATCCGTACTCGCTCGCACTACTACCTCATCAAACCCGTTCGCGACGGCCCACTTCACCTGCGCTACCGACACCGGCGAGCAACTCCCGCACACCGCCAGCACCGGCCCATTGGCGATCGCTGCCGGGATGGGTTCGGCAGGTTTCAGCGATCCCGTCTCACGCCAGTGCGCCACGAGCGCCTGCCCAACGCCTGACGACCCGACGACGAACTGTGTCGCGGCGATCAGTGAGCCGGCGATCGGCAGATGATAGGCCCCCGCGCAGTCCATCAGCACCACCGCGTGCTCCTTCGCTATTGACGAAAACGCATCAGGTGTCGCGTATGCGCGGATGTCGAACAGCCCGATCGGCAGCGACGTCTGCCTCGCCAGGTGCACGCGCAGGTCGGCCTCGGTCATCGGCGTGACGGGATGCCTGCTGATCGACGGGTGCCGGTCGAGCCGGAAGACTTCGCCGCCGGCGCCGTAGCGGGCGAAGAGATTGCCGAACACGCAGTATCGTCCCAGCGACGGCACGCCGACCAGCACCGGCACGGCCGCCGCGTCGAACACCTCGCGCCCAACCTCGATCGCCCTGCCGATACTGCCGACGGTGGGGGAGGAATCGAACGTGGAGCAGATCTTGTAATGAACGATCGGCGAGCCGACCTCGCGCAGCGTCTCAAAGATCGGCTTCAGCGCCGCCGCCATGTCGTCCGGCGGCATCGACCGCGTGCGGGTGGCGATGCCGAAGGCGTCGAGGTTCGGGTGCGCCGCCAGCATCGCCTTCGTCGGCGGGCGGGTGAAGAGCGCGATCTGCAGGCCTTCGAGCGCGAGCGACTCCATCGCATCGGTGGAACCGGTGAAATCGTCGCCGACGAATGTGAGTCGAAGCGCCATGGTGATTCTTTGCGCACGGGCCAGGCTTACTGCGATTTCCCGCCGAACTTTTCGATCGTCTTCTGAAGTTCCGGCCGCGTGCGGGCGTATTGGTCCAGCGGAACGCCCGCCACTGCCGCCTCCCACGCCTGCCGCAGCGCCAGCACGCCCGCCGCCGGCCCCATCGGGTGCGCGAGGATGCCGCCGCCGGCGAGGTAGAGCAGGTCGGTCGTCTGCGTGCGTCGATAGGTTTCGGGCGCCTGACCGCCCCATTGGCCGGACGAGACGACCGGCAAGATCGGCCGCAGGTTGCAGGTCGATCGCCGGCACGCCGCCATTGATCGTACGACCGAGTCATCCTCTTCCCAGAACTTGTTCGCGATGCCGTTCACGTGCAGTTGATCGACGCCCGCGAGCCGCCACAGGGTTTGATACGCCGGAAACTCGATGCCGAGCCAGGGATGGCGGTTCATCATGCCCCAGCCGTTGCGGTGGCCGTGGATCGGCACGGCGGCGTGGTCGGCGATCTTCTTGACCGCGCTGAGGCCCACGCTGTTCAGGCTGATCATCACGCACGTGCCGCCGGCCTTCACGACGAGATCGTGGTTGGCGAGCATCTCGTCCACCTCGCCGGTGATGTTAAACGCGACCATCACGCGCTTGCCGGTCTTGTCGGCGTGGCGGTTTACCACCGCCATCACCTTTTCAACGCGCACCTTGAACGGCGACGAAGGCGGGTTGGCCATCAACTCATCGTCTTTGACGAAATCGATGCCCGCCGCCGCCAGTTGATCGACGAGGTTGGCGGTGTACTCCGGCGTAAGGCCGATGCTCGGCTTGATGATCGTCCCGATCATCGGCCGATCGGCCACGCCGGTGAGGCGGCGCGTGCCCTCGATGCCGAATTTCGGTCCCCTGAACGCGCCGGCAAACGAAGCGGGCAGGTCGATATCCAGCAGTTTGAGGCCCGAAAACTGGCTTAGCTCGTACAGGTTGCCCTGCAGCGTGGAGACGAGCGTCGGCAGGTTCGTGCCGACGTTTTCGGTCGGCCACGAGACGACGACTTCGGCGCGGTTGTACCGGTCGGCCTTCTTACCCCGCGCGCCGGGCAACGCGGGCTCGGCGGACGGTTCGAGGGAATGGGTCGATTCGAGCCGCGCGCCGAAGCGTTCCTTGAGTTCGTTCGTTTCGCCAGGCACGTTGACGAACGTCCCGCTCGACTGCTCTCCCGCCAGCGACGCGGCCGCCTGCTCGATGGGAAGGGGGGTCTCGATGCGATACCGGGCCTGAATGCGCTCCGCCATGTCCACACTCTATCGCGCGACTTTTGTAACTTCAGTTGTCTTTTTGGGGCAAAGAGTTGAATCCACGAATCTGCGCCGATCCTCACGAATGAACGCGGGGCGGGATTCGGGTAGATTCGTGCGGATTCGCGTGGATCAGCTCGACCGCTACAACGTCGTCTGGACGTCGCCCAGCGCTGGCCCGAACGGCTCGATGCCGCTCGGCGACGGTCGTTTTGGCATCAATGTCTGGGCGGAGCCGTCCGGCGACGTCCTCGTCCTGCTCGGCCATACCGACGCGTGGGACGAAACGTGCAATCTCCTCAAGCTCGGCCGGCTGCGCATCAGGCTGTCGCCGGTGGCGATCAAGCCGTTCCGGCAGGAACTGCATGTGGCCGGCAACCAGACCATCATCGATCTTGGCGAGTCGCGCATCACGTTCTCCATGCCGATTGGCGCCGCAACACTCGACGTCCGCGTCGAAAACCCGTCGCCGGTCAGCGTGAGCGTGACGGCCGAGGTGTGGCGCAACGCCGATCGCGTCATCAAGACGCAGACGGGGGATCTATTCAAGCGACTCGACGGGCCGAACCCGTATCCGACCGTTATCTCGCCCGACGAGGTGCTGCAGCACGATCACGCGCTGATCTGGTGCCATCACAACCGCCCGCGCGAGAACGACGCTTACACGATCAATATGAAGTTGCAGGGTCTGGGCGGCTGTCTCGACCGCGCGCCCCATCCGCTCACCGGCCATACGTTTGGGGCGATGGTGGCGGGAGATGGGTTTGAGAAAACCGGCGAGCTGACCCTCGTCGCATCGCCTGCGACGCAGCATTCGCTGCAAGTCGTCGCCCATGTTGAACATCCCAGCACGATCGAGGGCTGGCGAAGCGCAATCCTGGGAGGGCGAAGCTCTCGCCGAGCCGAGGGCACCGAAACACGCGAGAATAGCTACATCCACCTGGGCGGCCACGAATCGTCAATCCGCGTTTCCCGCGCATACGCGCTTCAATCGTTCATGAACCGCGCCGCCGGCCTCGGATCGCAGCCGGCGAAGTTCAACGGGTCGATCTTCTCCGTTGGCCAGCCGGATGATCCCGACTACCGCCGCTGGGGTCCCGGCTACTGGTTCCAGAACATGCGTCTGATCTACTGGCCCATGCTCGCCGCCGGGCAGTTTGATCTGATGTTGCCGTTCTTCCGCATGTATCGCGACCAGCTCGAACTGCAGAAACACCGCACGCAGACCTACTATCGCCACCCCGGCGCGCACTATCCCGAGACGAGCTATTTCTGGGGCGCCGAGGTGAGCGCCCACTACGGTTGGACGGCGTTTGAGGATCGCGCCAGGCCGGAGGCGGAGTGCTCGTACGTCACTTATTACTGGTCGGGCGGCATCGAACTGTCGCTGATGATGTGCGAGTACTACGCGTACACGCTCGATGAATCGTTCGCGCGCGAGTTTCTTCTGCCGGTGGCGCGCGAGGTGATCGCGTTCTACGACCATCACTATCCGCGCGACGGCAGCGGCCGGCGGTTCATCTCGCCGTCGCAGGCATTGGAAACGTGGCAGGACTGCGACAACCCCACCCCCGAGATCGCCGGCCTGTCCTATACTATCGGCCGGCTACTGGAACTGCCGGGATCGCTGCTCGATGCCGATCTTCGCGCCCAATGGACCGCCCTCCGCGATCAACTGCCGCCGCTGCCCCTCGGCGACAGCCCGTGGGGAACAGTCATCAAGCCGGCCGGCCGCGCCGACAAGAAAAAGAACACCGAAAACCCGGAACTGTACGCCATCTTTCCCTATCGCCTTTACGGCATTGGCAAGCCCGATCTCGACCTCGCCAAACGTACCTTCGCCGCCCGCCTGCACGCGTGCGATTACTGCTGGCATCAGGACGACATCCAGATGGCGCTGCTCGGCCTGACCGAGCAGGCGAAGGCGAACCTCATCCAGCGGGCCGCGCCGGCGGCGCACAGCGACAGCCGCTTTCCGGCGTTCTGGAACGCCTTCCACGACTGGATTCCCGACATGGACCACGGCGGCGTGCTGCAACTGGCGCTTCAGCTCATGCTGATGCAGTGCGACGGCAGGCAGATCCGCCTGCTTCCCGCATGGCCGGCGGAGTGGGAGGCGGATTTCCGGCTCCACGCGCCGTACCGCACCATCGTCGAGGGCAAGGTGCGCGGCGGGGAGGTCGTCGATCTGATCGTCACGCCCGAATCGCGCCGGGCGGACATCGTGTTATAGAACGACGATCGGCGCGACGAGGATGCCCATCTTCTTGAGTTGATACTCGTACGCCCACAGTGCCCCCGTCGTTCGCCACGCCGCAGGGCCAACCCAGTTCAGGGCGTCGTTGGTGTGATGGACGGGACCGAACGCGTTGTTGCGGTTGCCGTAGGCCGTGACCGACAACGTCTGTTTTCCGCTCGCCGGCAGGTTGACCTCGAACGGCGCGAACGCAAGCGTCGCGACGCGTTTTCCGTTGATCTCGGCGGTCAGCAGCGGGGATTTGAACTTGGTGAACTGCACCTTCCGTACATTTGAGTTTTCGGAGACGGGCAGGTGATACGTCACGTTGCCGGCGTAGAACGGCAGGCCCTGAGCGCACCAGTCGCCGAAGTGCAGCGATCGGACAGGCGCGGTCAACCGCGCTGATCGACCCTCCACGACAACGCCGAAATTGCCCAGCAGGTAGCACCACTCGACGTTCGTCTTCCGCGTCATCGGGATCGTGACGATCAACTCATGTTCGCCCGCGCGGATCGGCGGGAGTGGGACGGTCTGGATTGCCTCGTCTACCCACCATCCGCTGATGCGCGATTCCACGGGTTGCCCATCGAGCGTGATGAACACCGTCGCCGCGCCTTCGATTGCCAGTTGTGCCCCGGCCACGTCGATGTCGCTGCAAATCGCGAATTTCAGTTGCAGGTTCGCGACCACCGGCGCCTCGGCCGTATCCGTCCACGGCTGCGCCATCTGCCCGCCGCGACGGGGGAGGCTGAGCTGGGTGCGCACGATATTGTCGATCCGCAGGATCTCCTCCCTGCCTTGCCACTCCCACTCGTTGATGCGCCATTCCGCCTGATCGAGCAATAGCACGTTCGGCTCCGACAGCGTGATTGGCACCGGCCCGTCGATCCGCATTTCCTTCCTGCCCGGCGATGAAGTGGCCGGTGCGGACAATGATGCTCGAGCGGCTTTCGCCCGAGGTTTCAACATCACCAGCAAACTACCATGCGGCGGGAAGACCCAGTTGAAGCGCGTCGCGCCATCCGCCGCGTCGCTGGCGATCGGACGGATGGCGCCGGTGAGCGTGTCCAGTTCCGTCACGTCCCACTTGCTCGCCAGCCGCACCGTTGTCCACCGGCCGGCGGCGCGGTCGGTGTTGGCGAAGAAGATCGTTTGGTTCTTTCCGTCCTGCTGAACGCGATGCACGATCGCGTTGCTCGGCGTTCCGTCGAGATGCCGGATTGATACCTCCGCAAACGGCACGAGCGCTCCCAATAACGCCGTGCGCGACCAGCCGACCTTCACGCATTTGCTTGCCAGTTTCGCCGGTCGTTTCGATGGCCTGGCATCCACCAGTTCCGGCACGTCGCCGGCAAAGATGACCGTTCCGCCCGCGCGGGCGAACGATTCCAGCCGATCGAGCGTCGTCGAGCGGATCGTCAGCGGCGATGGCACGATCACCGCGTCGTACTTCATCTTCCCGACGCGCAGCGATTTGCCTTGCTTCGCCTCGGATTGCTCGGGCAGCAGTGATTCGCACAGGTAATCGAAATCGATCATCCCGTACGCCAGCCACTCGGCCGCGTCGGTGAAGGCTTTTTGAAGTTGTTCGCACGCGGGTCCAACCTGTTCGATCACGCCGAACTTGAGCCAGAACGACTCGATCGGGTGCACCATCGCCACCCGCACCACCGGCCGTCCGCGGGTGAGGGCGACGTTCACGCGGGCGAAGTGATCTTCGACCACGCGATATTCCCTGTACCAAGGCGACTGATATCCGATCGCGGCCGGATAATCGCGTTTTGCCTCGCCGGCCATGCTCACCCAGGCCAGGTGGGGCACGCGGATCGTCACGCCCATCGCCGCCTGCCAGTCGCCCTGGCGCTTGTGGCCGGGGAAATCGAAATCCCAGTTCGTCACGCCGTACAATTCGCTGATCATCCCCGACCGGCCATACTGCCGCTGGATGCTTTGGGCCTGCTTGGCGGTGACGAATTCCAGCTTGTCCTGCAGCAGGTCCATCCCCGGCAATTGGAACGACCGCATCGCGCGCATCGCCTCGCCGATCGCGCGCGATTGTCCGTGCAGGCTTGCCTCCGCCAGCATGTGCCCGGTGAGCGCGATGCCGTTCGCCTCGCACCACTCCGCCAGCGTGTCGCCAAACGCATGCGCGAATCGCTCGGCCAGGTGATCGTGATATCGATACCGCACTACCGAGGTCTCGCCCTCAGGCAATTCCCACACCAGTTCAGGTAGATGATCTTCCAATGACTGGCGATACGCCTTCGCGTACGACGCGCCAAAATCGCTGGTGAACGGCAGGAGCACGTCCGACGTGTCGGCCGGCGATTTGAGCTGTGTTTTCTTCAGGTAGCGAGGTTCGTCGGTGAAGATCGCCGGCACGGTCGAGCCGAAATGCTCGCGCAGCGCCGCCGCGTATCGTTCGTGCGTCGTCTCGATGAATCGTTCGATCGTCGGCCGTTGGAGCGTATCGACGTAGGTTTGATGGTTGAACCAACTCGTCGGCTTCGACGTCTCCAGGTACGCATACCATACGCTCGCGCGTTTCGACGGCTTCTGCTTTTTCGTCAGCCGACGATACTTCGACAGCCGCCCGTCCTTCAACGTGATTTCGTACCGGCCGATCTCGTTGCCCGTCTGTTGCTTGATGGTGAAGCGAACGAACTTTTCGCGATGTGCCTCGTCGCGCGTCACCAGCCCGCCGGCAAAGCCGCTCGGCCAGCGGTCTTCGTCGTACAGCCACGTCAGCATGCCGCGCTCGGCGGCATAGTCGTGGCAGGCCTTCACGAGCGAGACGAATTCCTCGCCCATGTACTCGGTCTCCAGCCCGGTGCGCGAGTGGATGTGCGTTCCGCCGAAGCCCATCTCGCGGAACTGGTCGATCTGGCGGAAAAGCTGATCGCGATCAAGCCGGTTGTTCCACGACCAGAACGGCGTGCCGCGATATTCGCTGGTGGGGGACCGAAAGAGCTTCAAATCCAACGCCGCCGACCGGCTGCGCGGATACAATTCGAACGATGGCGTTTTGCGGCGGGTCATGGAGGCAGGATTGTACCCTGCCGCGGAGGCGGCCTCGCGATTTGTTCAACGATTCGCCCCAATTCCTCAACGCGCCCGCCGGTACAACATGGCTATGTGGAGAACCACCTTCCTCGTCGTCGCCTGTATGCTGGCGTTGACGTCCATCGCGCGCGCTGAAGCGAATACGTGGAAGAGCGACACCACCGGCGCCGATCTGCCGTTTCAGGTCATCCCGCCTCCCGTCGAATCGCGGCCGCAGCCGACGGCGATCTACCTGAAGAACCTGTCGATGCCGCGCCTCGGCGCCGAATCCGACGACGCCATCCTTGCCGATCTGACGGCGCAGGGCCTGCTCGTCGTCATCATCGACTACGGAAAGCACGAGAAGGCTGCCGGCGCGAATCTCGTCGCTGACGTGCTGAAGCTCCGCCGGGATCTCACCGCCAAAGACCGCACGTGGCTGGCCGAGTGGAAGGTGAACGGCAATTTTCTGTTCATCATTCGAGAAGGGTTTCGCCTGAAGCGCGACATCGAGTTCGCCCGCGATGCCGGCCGGGTGTTGCGGATGGACCTGTTCTATCCTGCCGACCCCGAGCGCCCCGTGTCGGTGCTCGTCGAGTTCAGTTGCGATAACGGCGAGCGCATGGGCAGCGGATCGCTCCTGTACTGCCAGGACACGCTCGTCGAAATGGCCCAGCTTCACGGCTTCGCGTCGGCGATGGCCGACCATCCGGTGAAGGCCCCGTATAAGGGCCTGGACGACCCCTGGCCCGCCGTCGAGTCATATGCGATCGGCGCCGCGGACAAGCTGCGATCGTTGAAGGACGAACTGCCGCTGAACGGAAAAGTCGGCGCGATGGGCTTCTCCCGCGCCGCGACGTATGCCGCGATGCTGGCCGCCAAGGGCCATGCCGATGCCGCGCTCGTCTACGGCAACCGCTTCGACTACCTCAGCCTCACCGCCGACGATCCGATGCTCGCCCGGTTCATCAAAGCCTGGGGCGATCCGCGGGAAAACCGCGATGCCTGGGTCGCACGAAGCGCCGTTCACGCCGTCGCCGAGCGATCGAGCCCGATGTACCTGGTCACATCCGACAAGGAGTCGCCGGAATACCGCCGCGGGTTGAATCAGTTGGCCGAGGCGCTCGCGCGGGCGAAGGTCGATCATCAATACGTCGAGGACGCCGATGGCCGCGGGCATAAGGTGTCGGTGGACGGAGAACGGCTGCGCGGCATCTTCGATTTCTTCCACAAGCAGTTGGATGGCGCGGCCGCGAACACTTCCGATCGCCGGAATTGAACGCAAAGACGCGCAGAGAGTACCGAAAACAACGATGGCTATGTCGGCGTCACCGGATGTCAACACGTTCGGGACGAACGTGCTGCTCGTAACTCGTATTCTCTCTGTGCCTTTTGTGAACTCTGCGTCTTTGCGATACGTCCTAGAGCTACGAAAAACAAGCGCATCTCTGTAAGTTGTGGCTGCAATGCAGGCGCCGCGGGCGTAGCAGCTACAACGTTCAGCTTTACGCCTTCGCTTCGGTGAACGAATGCTCGCCCGCCTCGATAGCGGTTTCCTTACCGGAGGGCAGGCGAACGGTAGCAGTCGTGTTCGGCGGGATCGTCACACGCAGGTTGAACGTCCCGTCCGCCGCCAGCGTCCACTCGCTTTTGATAAGCCCGTATATGGATTTCAACGACGCCCGCGCGCCCGTGATCGTCCCGCCCGGGCGCGGGGCGATCACGATGTGCTTGTAGCCTGGCTTCTCCCGGTCCAAATCGATGCCCGCGATCGTCGCATACATCCAATCGCCCACCGCGCCGTAGGCGTAGTGGTTGTAGCTGTTCATGCCCGCGTCGTTGAACCCCTTCTCGGGCGTCCAGCCGTCCCAGCGTTCCCACATCGTGGTCGCGCCGTGCGTGATCGGAAACAGCCAACTCGGGAACGTCTTCTGTTCCAGCAGCGCGTAGGCGACGTCGAGATGTCCCTCGCGCGTCAGCACCTGCGTGAGGTACGGCGTGCCGACGAAGCCCGTCGAAAGGTGCATGCCGCGCTTGCGAATGTCGCGGACGAGCGCATCCACCACCTTCGCGCGGAGTTCCGGCTGGATGAGGTCAAACTGAAGCGACAGCAGGTACGCCGTCTGCGTCTGTCCCGCGATCAGCCCGTCGAGCGTAACGAACCGCTTGCGCCACACGCCGCGCACGCGCTCGTGCAATGCGCGATATTCGCCGGCGTGCTCGGCTTTGCCGAGCACGGTCGCGATGCGCGACATCAGGTCCGCGCAATGCGCATAAAACGCGGTCCCAATCAGGTCGGGCGCCGTATCCGCGTTCTGCGAAAGCCAATCCCCATACCCGCGCCACTTCTTGGTTTCGTCGGCGCGGATGTCGTTGGGGCTGGTGTCCTGAAGGTATTGCACAAACTTGCGCATCATCGGGTAGGCGGTTTCGAGGATGCGGGTGTCGCCATAGCAGAGGTAGATCGTCCACGGGCAGATGACCGCCGCGTCCGACCAGGCGGGGCCGCCCTCGGTGGGGATGCTCGGGCAGAACGGAACGGTGGACGGGATGCCGCCGTTCTCAAACTGTGCGTCGGCCATCACCTGCAGCCAGTGCGTGAAGAACGCCGCCACGTCCATGTTGAACGCCGCCGTGCGGATGAACACCTGTGCGTCGCCGGTCCAGCCGAGGCGCTCGTCGCGCTGCGGGCAGTCGGTGGGGATTTCGAGGAAGTTGCCGCGCTGGCTCCAGGTGATGTTGCTCTGAAGCTGGTTGATCATCGGATCGCTGCACTCGAACGTGCCCGTCGGCGGCGTATCGGAGTGGATGACCACGCCGATGACGGTGTCGCCCTCCAGCGGACAGGGCAGGTCGCGCACTTCGACGTATCGGAACCCATGCCACGTAAACCGCGGCTCGAAGACCTCCTCCGGCCCGCCTCGGCAGGTGTAGTGATCGGTGGCGCGGGCGGTGCGGAGCGCTTCGACGTAAGGCTTGCCATTCTTGTCGAGCATTTCGACGTGGCGCAGGCTGACGACCTTGCCCGGCGGCGCGTTGCGGATCTTCAGCCGGACGCGCCCGACCATGTTCTGGCCGAGGTCGAGCAGGATGCGGCGCTTGTTGGCGCTGATCGTATGGGAAACCGGCTTCAGCTCGCGCATCCGCTTTACGTTGGTCGATCGCTTGGCGATCAGCGCGACCGATGGTTCGTCGAATGTCTTCACGCCGTCCCACGCCGTGTCATCGAAGCCGGCGCTGCTCCACCCGGCGGGCAGCTCTTTGCGGGCGTCGTAATCCTCGCCCATGAGGATGTCGCTCGACCGCACGGGGCCTTCGATGGTCGATTTCCAGGTTGAATCGGTCGCGACGATCTGCTGCGAGCCGTCATTGAAATCGACGACGAGCTGCGCGAGCAGCTTCGGGCGGTCGCCGTAGCAGCCGCGGGGGTCGGAGTGGACGTGGCCGGCGTACCAGCCGTCGCCGAGAATGGCGCCGATGGCGTTGTCGCCGGATTTCAGTAGCGCGGTGACGTCCCACGTCTGGTAGGGCACGCGCTTCTTGTATTCGGTTCGGCCGGGGAGGAAGAGGTCGTCGCTCACGCGCGAGCCGTTGATCTCTGCTTCGTATATGCCCAGCGCGCTGATGTACAGCCGCGCCTGCCTGATCGGCTTGGCAAGGGAAAACGCCTTCCTCAGGTACGGCGCCGGCGGAATCGAATAGGCGCCGCCCGCATGCGGTGAGCCGATCCACTCCGCCTTCCACTCGTTGCGCGTCAACAGGCCCATTTCGAAGAATGCCGGTTCGCTCCACTCGCTTGGTTTTCCTTCGTGGTCCCAGATTCGCACGCGCCAGGTGCATCGCGTACGCGATTTCAGTTCGGGGCCGGCGTAAGCGACGTGCGTGGATTGATCGGACGCCACCTTGCCGCTCGACCATCCGCCGTTGTCGAACGTGATCTCGTAGGCGGTCTGCTTCGCGCCCGGGCGGGCGTCGCGCATCTTCCACGACAGCCGCGGCTTGGGCTCGTCGAGGCCGAGCGGGTTGACCAGGTACTCGCAACGCAAATCCACAACGCTCGTCGCCGACATGAACGAATTCCTCCGCGAAGACTTCCGCGCCCGATCATACCCCGCCTGCGCGCCCACGCGAACGGACCGCCGATGCGGCTTTCGGACCGATCTATTGCACGATTGGCGGAAAAATCTCGAAAAAATCCGCGGGCGC
>JBBCIV010000004.1:0-7717 GCA_037189665.1 Phycisphaerae bacterium
CGCCCAGTGAAACACCCGCCGAAGCAGCCGAACGCCTGGTGAGGGAATACGAAGCGAGAAAAGCAAAGGAGCAGCATGGAACCCAGTGAAATGAAAAACGTGTTTCAGATTGTGAAAGAGCGGTTCCCTGCGTCCACGGACAACGACGTGATGCAATGCTGGTCGATGGTGTCCGGCCTGAAATTCGCCGACGTAGCGCAGGCTGCACGCGACCTGTCGATTGCGTCGAAAGACAAGCGGGTGGACCCCGAACGATTGGCCGCTGCGGCCCGTCGGATCGGACAGCAGGTCCAGGAGCGGGCAAAAACCATCGTCGAATCGATCCGCGGCATGCACGGCAATGAGCCGCGATTCAAAGCGATGAGCGATCGGCAGGCCATCGAATCGCATTTCGTCGAATCGTGGCGGCTGACCGATTCGCAGGAATTTCCTGACTTTGCCCGTCAACGGGTGCGAGCAGCTATCTATCGGCATGCGGTAGCTGCATTTACGAGTATCGGAATGACTGATGCGGACGCGGACGCCGCGGCCCGCAAGTGTGTCGGCTTGAAAATGGGCGAGGCGATGTTTGCAAAGCCTGCTGCTACTGAAACACCTTGTGAGGCGGTTGCATGAATGCTGCCGACTACGAACTTCTCGCCATTTGGAATCGCCTGTCGGACGTCGAGTTCGCCATGGTGGTTGCTCAGGGCGGGGTGGGCTGCGTGCCTAGGTTCGTGCATCGGCGGCAGGAGCGGATCAAGCGGGCACTGGAACACAACGCCGGCATCAAAAGTGAACTGACGAAGCAGAACAGCAGGGAGGCCATGATGATCGAATATCGCAATGGTAAACAAACGGCCACCACGCCGGGCAACCGGAAGGGGGCCGCATGAAAATCATCGTTGATTTGTCGGTGGCGGACATTCGGGCAGTAATCCGAGAGCGAAACGATGCGATGAGTGGAAAATGCTTCGACGCTTTTGGGAGTTTCCCGCGATGCCGCGCTGCGGGAATTCGATCCGCATTGTTGCTGGGGAGTGCAATTGATAAGGCGCGAAATAACAAAGCCAGGGAAAGGTACAACCATGGGCATCCCATCCAATCAGATACCAACTGAAATGCGGGCAAAGCTGGGCCTGAAACCGACGCCCATGAAGCCTCAGAAGCGAAAATCGGGGTATCAGCAACCGACGATCAGTCCCAAACGAAGGAAGAAGATCCAGGCATGGATTGACGAGCAACGGCAAACCGGCAACGGCGTATTCATGCCGGTACGAACGTACAGCCCGAACAGTCACGTGCACTTTCATACGCACGCCCGGCGGGTGAGAACCATCCGGAGTGCGATCAGTTTTGCGATGGTCCTGTACCCCATTCATCCGCCGGCCATCGTATTGATTACACGCTACAGCCAACAGCTACTTGATAAGCACGAGAATCTACCGATGTCCATGAAGCCGGTGGTGGATGAAATCGCGGCGTTCGCCGGCGTGGACGACAAGGACCCACGGTGGGATTGGCGCTACGCGCAGGAGAGAGCGATTGATTTTGGTGTTCGCATCGAACTGGTGGAGGAGGTCGCGTGAAATCGATCGCCACGCAAGATGAACGTACTGCGGATCCGGCAAGCGAATCGCCCACCCGACCTGCACTCCGATATCACGGCGGGAAGTGGAAACTCGCCCCCTGGATCATTTCCCGGTTCCCTGACCACCGGGTTTATGTCGAGCCTTATGGCGGCGCGGCATCGGTCCTGCTGCGCAAACCGCGCAGCTACGCCGAGATTTACAACGACCTGGATGGGGAGATCGTCAATTACTTCCGCGTGTTGCGAGACCACCCACGCCAATTACAGCGGCTATTGTCGCTGACCCCATTCTCTCGCGATGAATTTCGCCTGTCCTTTGAGTTGTCAGATGATCCAATTGAACAGGCCAGACGTACGGCGATCCGCTCCCAAATGGGTTTTGGCGGCAATTCGCTGAACCGATCTATCCAGTCCGGTTTCCGCGCAAACAGTAATCGGTCGGGCACTACGCCTGCCCATGATTGGGCGAATATCCCGCCGAACACCCGATTGCTTGGCCGTCGTATGCGCGGAGTAGTCATCGAAAATCGTCCGGCAATCCAAGTCATGCAGGCGCATGATGCAAAACACACATTGCATTACGTCGATCCGCCTTACGTGCATGCCACCAGGTCAATCAAAGCTCATGGCCATCATGGCTATACGCATGAAATGACAAATGACGATCACCGCGAGCTTGCCAAAGAACTGCATGGCATGAAGGGCATGGTCATCGTGAGCGGGTATCACTCGGCGCTATACGACGATCTTTTTGGCAAGTGGTATCGAGAAGAGCGAAAAGCGTTGGCTGATGGTGCTCGACCACGTACGGAAGTGCTCTGGTTCAACGATGCCGCACATGCCGCCGTACTCAAAAAATCTGCGAATACTGGTTTGTTTGCTGGCATCGCGTGACGAAGGGATGAAGGAATCAATGTGGCTATACGTACCCCAATTATCGACGTGTGCACCGGCAGCGGACAACTCGGGCTTGGCGTTAAACGTGCATTCCGGCGCGTCGGCATCAAGCCGGTCACTCTGGCTTACGTTGAGCGGGAAAGCAGTGCAGCGGCCGTCCTCATGGCACGGATGGCGGAAAAGGCCCTGGACGACGCCCCTGTTTGGGACGATCTCGCAACCTTTCCGTGCGGCATGTTCCGTTCGGCGATGGCTGCGAGAGGTATCGTCGTCGCTGGCATCCCCTGCCAAGGACATTCGCTCGCTGGTAAGCGACAGATCGCAAACGATGAGCGCGATGGATGGCCATCAACGCGGCGAATGCTTCGCAGTTTACATGCACGGTGGTTTGTACTCGAAAACGTCCGAGGCATCCTTGTTCCCAACCGGCGAGAGCAGCTTGAAGCCGGCATCCGAAGGGTTGTCGAAGACCTGGCCTGCGACGGGTGGATTGCGGAATGGGGAGTGCTATCTGCGTCCGCCGTTGGAGCCACGCACAAGCGAGAGCGATTATTCCTCGTGGCAAACCGCGACGGCAGATCGAGTGGGCCAACGAACCGACATCAATTGCAGCGGCGACGGAAGAACGAAACCGAACACGCTGGGATGGGATGTATCGAACTGGCCCACACCGGACGCGAATGCGATCAACTCGGGCGAGACGATCGAGAGCTGGCAGAAGCGACAGCGGCGAATGAAGGAGAAGCACGGCAACGGGAATGGAATGGGGATGCCGTTGTCGGTGGCGGCGAATCAATGGCCGACACCGCTGTCCGGAGATTGGCGGAATGGGGATTCGAGCGAGGCGACGCAAAATCGGAATTCCCGGCCACTGTGCGAGGCAGCGTTCGGCTTCCCCGATTCGCCCCCGGCCGAGACGACTGGCAGGGATGGATCGACCTACTCCGAATTGATCCAACTCTTGTGCCGGCTGTTCGGCGTCCCGAACGAAGCCGAATACCGAAAGGCGAAGAAGCAATTGAATCCGCGGTTCGTCGAACTGTTGATGGGCTGGGCGCCGGATTGGACCTCCCTCGTGCCGATCGGCTGCGCATTTGCGGAAACGGCGTCGTGCCCGACCAGGCCGAATGGGCCGTCTATCAATTGCTGTGTCGCCTGATTAACAACTACACCGCCGCGTAGCGGCAGAAAGTACCCCATGGATAACCATAATGTTGATGTTGTCTCGATTGGATGGGAGTCATTTGCAAAAGCATTCGAGCTTACGTGGCTAGAGCAAAAGATAAAGGCATCCCATTACAAGGTATTAAACCTGTCATCGAAGACCGAATACTACCAGGACAAAGAAGGCAAGACACTCCGCCATTACACCAGTTTAGTTCCTGAAGCGAATGGAACACCGACGCTGGTTCTATGTTGCTTGGACGGAAAAATCACAAAACCCTTGCCGTTTCCGCTGGAGCGAACTGATGCAATCGCATTCTGTCGGTCGTGGTTGGGTACTGAAAGTATATGGGGACGAGCGCCAGACCATGATGGGGATAACAAGCGTGGCTGGCGGGTGTTTTCAGGCGGGATTACGCATACGGCTGGGTGCGGAATACTGGTATGCGTCCAACCAGCATGGATTACATACGGTAAGTAATTCCGCCGCGTAGCGGCAAGGAGAGATGAAATGAGCAAGCAAATGAATCTTGGAGAGTTGATTGCAGCACTGGAACGAAAGAATCAGAGTCTTCCAGTCTATTTTGATTTTGTCTACTTCCGACCTAAAGGCATACATAGTTATCGCGGTGACTATTCGCAACTTGCGATTGGATATGAAGCGGGGATCGATGTCACCGTTGGGCAACTAGTTGAACTTTGCAAGGATGCAAATGGCAAGACGTTCACCGGATGGAAGGGCGGAGAGTACGACATGTGGGACGATACACCGGTATGGGTTGCAAATCCGGACGAAGCTGGCGGGACGGCGATATGCGATGTGCGCGATGACGAATGGTCCATACGTCTGATTACAAAGCAAACGAGGTAAAACGCAATGACCGAACCAACCATCAAGAGGCCGGTGAGATATTCTGCCCACCTTGGAGCCATTATTGATGATAATGGTCATTCTGTGAGTGATGCAGATTCTGACTATGGGGAATATCTCGCCCGCATCATCAACACGCATGACGACCTGCTGGCCGTGTGCCGTGAAATGGTGGAGTGGTATCAACGGCGGTTTGATGATCCGCAAGTAATGGCGAAACAAATGGTCGACGCATTTGCAAAAGCCAAAGTAGCCCTCGCCAAGGCGGAAGGAGGGGCGAAGTGACCATCCGGCCGATCAGTTTCCGCGATGCTTGCGATTACGTTGCCAGACACCACCGACACCACCGACCACCGCAAGGCCACAAGTTTAGCGTGGCTCTGTGGAAGGACGGGAATATCGTCGGCGTGGCGATTGTTGGTAGACCGGTGGCACGTAAAGCCGATGACGGTGAAACGCTGGAAATAACTCGCCTCTGCACGGATGGAACGAAGAATGCAACATCAAAACTGCTCGGCCAAGTAAGGCGTATCGCACAAACCATGGGCTATCGACGAGTAATTACCTATACGTTGGATAGTGAGCCTGGATCGTCGTTGTTCGGCGCTGGCTGGAAGCAGGATGGGACAACTGCCGGAGGCTCATGGTCGCGCGAATCGCGAAAACGAGTAGACAGTCATCCAACGGGAGCAAAAAAAAGATGGATGGTAAGAACATGAAATACCGCCTGCACACAACACCGTACCAGACGTTGATCGATCCTGAATCACGCGAGCGCGTGGCCGACGTGTCGCCGTTGCCGCGTACGTTGATCGTTCGGCAAACGATGCTTGATTCCGATCATGCCCGCGAACTCGGTCAGAGGCTCATCGCGTGGGCGGATACGGGGTCGATGGAGTTGAAGGAGGAGGAATGACGAAGAGAACCTACATCTGCAATGTATGCCGCGCCGAGTTAAACGAGCAATGCGCCCGCGAAAATAAGGTTTTCGGATTCGATTTCGGATACGGCAAATGGGAGTGCAAGCCCGCGAACGAATGCGAAAATCATATTTGCAAGTCTTGCCTAGAACATGCCGCACGCATGGCAAGTGAACTATTGGGAGGCAATGATGGCAGTCTACGTTGATCCAATTATGCAACACGGCGGCTCTGCCTCATTTCGCTGGACGCGATCATGTCACCTGTACGCCGATACGTTAGACGAACTACATGCTTTCGCCGGACGTATCGGGCTCAAACGTGCGTGGTTCCAGTCTGGCCGATTCCCGCATTACGACCTAAACGAAGGCAGGCATCGAGCAGCCATAGCCAGCAAGGCGATCCAACACGATCGCCGACAGGCAGTGGATATGTGGCGGCGAATGGGATGGACGAGACAACACGAAAAGGATGGTGAATGATGACCAGGAAACAACAGAAGATCGAGCGTGAGAAGGCCGCACTGCGGCAGAGGGTTGAGGATATCGCCATTGGGGCATTCAACGGGGTAGAAGTTGACGCCTATTTGCGGGAAGGTTTTGCCGACTTCGCAGACCTGATCTCCGACTGGATGCTTGCGCTGGCCGAGGCATTCCCGGATGCGAAGGATTCGATATCCATCGTGTGGCTGAAGAAATTTGTCGACCTCCATACGGCGACGGATTACCTGTACGAATGCGGTGCCAGAGCATAGGAGCAATCATGAGCGACGAACTAAAGCCGTGCCCGTGGTGCGGGAAGCAACCGGTGTTATACAAAAATAGTGCAGGCTTCGTGGTCGTGGAATGTGCGAATCTTGAGTGTCAAGTAGTGTGCTCAGTCACTGAATCAACTAAGCCAAATGCCATCGCCGCGTGGAACACGCGGAAAGAGGCGGGGGAGGAGTTATGGTTGGAATTCCTGACTCCCGAAAATCTATGTGGACTTTGTGGCCAGCATGGAATCATTGATACCCGTCCCCTTGGGCTAAGGACGAACGGAGGGGTGCCCGTTAGCCATCAAGGTTATTGCATCTGTCCGAACGGGCGCGCGTTGAATCAGCGATCACAATTAAAGGGAAAGCCATGAAAGATAAACCCGAAGATTACGGCGAAGTGATATTTGAGTGCAAGCATAAATCTCAATGGCCATACGGCCCGATTGCGATTGCTGTCGTCAGGATACCGCCATCCGATTACTACTACCCTTTGATGATCCTGTGCAAGGCGCATTACGGGAAGTGGATAGCGAATTCCGGTGAACGCGAGTGCGTTGGCCATCTGCTGTCCATCATCGCCGAGAAGGATAAGGCACTTCGTGTGATCCTCGGCCTGATCGAAAAGTATCAACACGAATTTGAGCATAACGAACTATCCTCACTGAAGCGGTCAAGGCAGATAAAGACCGCCGCGAAGAAGGCATTGAACATCGGAAAGGGAATTACGGCGAAAGAAAAGTAAATCCCCGTGCCCCGAGTGGCGGGGTGTGCTATAATCACAAGGAAGGTGTCGGTATGAAAATCCCAATCGAGATTAAGCTGCCCATCAGACGCCTAAACAAGACGATGTACTTCATCGTGTCGTCCGACGAAAATCGCGTGCTATCGAAAAACGGCAAATACATGGGGTGGGACGACCGGACGCAGGCGGAATATTACCTGTCGCTGCTGAACGGAAAGTACGGCGACGATCTGAAGGTAGTCGAGCGGAACGTAGTGGACGACGGTGCCCCTACATCTTCCACGGCAGAAAAATAGGAGGAATCAGGAGCAAGAAAATCGAATGGAAGGGCAAGGTCAAAACGAAGGCATGGATCATCGAACGGCAGCGGCCCGAGTTAACCGGCCTGGAATGGAAGGCCATATGCCTGATTGGTGACATGCCAACCATGTTTCGGACCCGTAAAGAGGCAGTAGAGCACACGCGGCGGTGGAATGACAGCACAAAAGCGTTGTTGAAAACACGTACGCGCGTGCGGCCGGTGATGGTGTCACTGGACTTTGGTAAGTGAGTCGGCTGTAGCAAGGAGGTAGGTTGTGAGGACACGGGCGAAGAAGAAGCGGATTCGGGCAGGTTTGTCGCGTGAAGACAAGATGCGCATTCACGCTAAGTTGATGCGGTCAGTGCCCAGTGCACCATGGGCGGATAATTCGTTTTACACGATCGAGGATTGCACGGCCGATGACGTGCCGATCGTGGTAGAAGTGTACGACCCCACTATGTTTCCGCCGGCCGCAGAAAAGACGCCCATGCGGCG
>JBBCIV010000005.1:0-15093 GCA_037189665.1 Phycisphaerae bacterium
CCACCACCAACGCATCCTTCAATTGCATCATCCCCCTCTCGTTCATCCCTGAGCACAGCGAGCTTGGCCATCTGCCGGGGCCGACCGGGCTGACCGACCTGAAGACGCTGGCGATCGCGCGGCTGATGGTCCCGAACATCGCCAACATCAAGGCGTTCTGGATCATGCAGACGATCCACCTGTCGCAGGTGGCGCTGCACTGGGGCTGCAACGACCTGGACGGCACGGTCGTGTGGTACGACATCACCAAGCGCGAGGGCGAGCGCGGCACGACGCACCAGGAACTGCACGTGAGCGACATCCAGCGCCTCATCCGCGAGGCCGGCCGAACGCCGGTGGAGCGGGATACGTTGTACCAGCCGGTGACGCGCGATCCGAAAACCGGCCGGGTCATCAAGCCGGCGATGGCGTAGAATACCTCGCCATGAACATCCGCCCGGCCACGCCGAACGACCTTCCCGCGATCGACGAGATCGACTGCGTCGTCGAATCGACGCACTACCTCCACATCGACCACGGCAGCGAGTCGCCGACGATCCACTTCAAGCTCGACCAGCGGCCGCTACGGGAAAAGCTGATCGCGCCCAATCAGATGGACGACGAAACCCGTTTTACGCTTCAGCAGGTCGTCTCCGGCAGCGACGAAGGCATCGCCCGCGTGGCGGAGCACGACGACCGCGTCGTGGCCATGATGCTCGCCCAGCCCCGGCCAGCGCTGGGAACGATGGAACTGCTCGACGTCCGCGTCGACTACGAATCCCGCCGCGAAGGCCTGGCGACGGTGCTGCTCTACCAACTGATCCAGGCCGCCACCGAAGCCGAACTGCGGGCGGTCAGCGCCCTCACCCAAACGAACAACGCCCCCGCCGCCGCACTACTGGAAAAGTTGGGGTTCGTGCTGTCGGGGCTCGACACGCGCCGCCGCAGCAATCACGATCTCGTGAAAGAGGCTGCCACGCTGATCTGGTATTACGAGATCCGGTAGCTATCCGGTAGCTTGCGAAATAAGCCTGTTCGCGCAGGCTCACTTCATCGTGCTCACGCTCCATCGCGAAGGTCATCGCGGGGAACGCAGAGACGCCAAGGACACAGAGAACACGTGAACAAGGAAAGCGGGCCGCCGTGGGCACGCCGGCGAGGGAGCGAGGGAGCGAGAACAAGGCGTACACAAGATAAGCGCGCTACCGCATAAGCCTTCTTCTTTGCGTTCCTCGCAACTCCGCGTTGTGGTGTGTCAACCTTCCGCTACAAACGGGGGGGCATTACCGCGTGGTGACAGGCTCGTTCGCCTCGGGCTTTTCCTTGCCGCTGACGTCGTCGTCCACCGCAGCCGGGTCGTTGAAGATGGGGGTGAAGCCATTCGTCTTCGCCGCCGTCGCCTCTGGATCGGCCGAGGGAGCAGGCGCGGGATGGTGGCTGTCGCGAGAGATGAGCCGAAGGTTGTAAGCGATCGGGATCGACATCAGCAAGAACACCGCGCCAACGCCCAAGCCCGTGTAAAGCGTGCGGCGGTCGGGGCTGTCGAAGTTCTGGATGTCGACCTTCGGGTCCGGCACGATCACGCTGGCGATCTGCTTCTGCTTCTCTTCGACGCGGAACCGCAGCGAGCGAATCTGCCTGTCCAGATCGTCCTTGGAAGAGTTCTTGGCCAGGAAAAGCTCGTCGTTCTGCACCAGCCGGCGGCGGTGCTCTTCCATTCGCTCTTTTTCGGCGGTGAAGCTGTCGAGCAGCGCTTTGCCCTGCTTTTCCTTCTCGATCGCGGCGGTGAGTTCCGCGCGGCGATCGCCGAGGCGTTTCTTGCGGTTCTCCTCGGCGACGACCGCCTGCTTCTCGCGGGCGGCGGCCTCGATCATCTGCTTGCGAGCCCGAATCTCAAGCTGGATGTTGGCGATCTTCTCCTTGCTCTCGGCCTCCGCCTTGGCCTGCTCGGCCTCGGCGGCATCGGCAGCGGCGGCGTAGGCCCTGCGGGCCTCGGTGACGGCGGCGAGACGCTTCTCGATCGAAACGGCCAGTTCCTTCTGCTGCCCGGGCAGCTTGTCGACGGCCGGGGCGTTACGGGCGAAGGCCTGCTCTTCCTGGGTCAGCGTGGCGTCGATATCACGACGATCGTCCTGGATCGATTTCTTCGTCTGCTCGATGATCTGCTCGAGCATCGAGATCGCCTCGGTGTGAACCATGTCGTTCTTAAACAGGTCTTCGCGGGTGGCGATCAGCAGGCGATGCTGCTGCATTTGCAGCGAAAGCTTGTCGGCCTCCTCCTTCAAGCCCTGCGAGATGGCGGCGTTCTGCTGGCGAACGAACATCGCCAGCTCGTCGTTGAGACGCTTGAGATCGGAGTCCTTATCGAGCAGTTCCCGCGTTCGCTCTTCCATTCGCTTGGCGAGGATTTCCTTCGTCTCGCTCAGCCGCGTCTGCAGGATCTCCTGCTTGCGGATGAGGGCATCGGTGAGCTGCCGCGTCTTGGAGAAGTACCGTTTGGCGCCGTCGACGTAGGCGACAAGCTCGGGGCTGTCCTTCAGCTTCTGCGCGTTTTCAACGTCGGCCTGGAACTGATTGATTACCGCGTCCATGGCCTTGCGTGCCTCGACATTGCGGGAGGCGGCCGATGCCTTGAGCGACTCGGATTGCTTCTGGATGGCCTCAAGCTGGGCGGTCAACTGGCCCAGTTCTTCATCGGCCTTAGACAAGTCGGCCTCGGGCGACGGGGCGAGTTCGGCAGTGCTCTGCTTTTCGAGCAGTTCGATCGCGGCTTCCAGGTCGAGGCGGGCGGTGCGGGCGGCTTTCAGTTCGGTCTCGGCCGCCTTGCGACGGGCTTCGACCTCGTCCATCTTGGTGCCGTCGGGACGCGCCTCGCCGACCGCGCGAAGCTCTTCGATTTCCTGAACGACGGCCTTCAGGCGGACGTCCAGCGCCTGGATCTGCGCCTCGTCTTCCCGCGATTCCTCTCGCAGCCGCGCCACCCGGCGGACGTTGTCCTCGCTCGACTTCACGACCGCCTTCGCCAGCGCACGCAGGCGGGCAAGGTCGTCCTCCTTGTCGCGCGACATGACGATCAGGTGCATCTGGTTCGGCTGGGCCGCGGGCCAGCGCTCGCCGGGCGTGCGAACGAGCGCCTCGACCGTGCGCTGCGTGTCTGCCAGGAAGCCCTTCTTCTGTTCCCATTCCGGCCCAAGTTCAGCCAAGGCGTTTAACCGGATGTTCTCATCGCTGAGCACGACGTTCATGCCATGCTTGAAGTTTCGAGCACGCTCAACCTCAAGCTTCGCCAGGCCATCGTATGTGATGGCCGCCACGAGCTTGGAGTAGACCGGCACGAAGTGCTGCACGCCGTACACAACCCCGCCAAGCAGCAGGAACATCGCCAGGAAGCAGAACAGCACGCTGCGAATCCGCCCGCGGCGAAGCTGGGCGACGTAGATCGGGTCGTCTTCTTTGCGATAGGTTGGCGGAAGGTTCGCCTGCGGGAAGCTTTCCAGCGCCGAAATCGCCCCGCGCGGACGGAACCGGCCGGCGGTATCGAGGAGTTCCTGTTGTTCGGAAGTTTGCGGGATCGCCGGGGCAGCGCCGCCTTCGGCATCGGGCTTCTTCTCGGCGGCTTCGTCGAGCAGGAGGTCTTCGGGGGTTGGCGAGGGGTTGGCGAAGACGTCAACCGATTGCCCGCCGCGCCGGCCGATGATCGTGTCAGCGATGGTGCGATTCGCGCCCGCAAATGGATTTGCCGGCGCCACCGGAGCCGCGCCACCACCGTTAAAGCCAACCCGAAGCGGCTTACGGCGATCGTCGCCCGCCGCCTCACCGCTCTCCGGCGGCGGACCTGCGGGACGCGGCGCCTTGGCAGCGGCACCGGGCGCGTCGGCGTCATCAGCAGACGCGTTTTTGGGTGAGACCTCGACGATCGGCGATCCGCCGACGAGGAACGTCTGCGGCTGAGGCGAGAACGCCCCGCCGAGCATCGGGCCGTCGCGCGGGATGAGGTCGCGCAGGTCGCCCGCGCGCGGCGGGGAAATCAGGCCTTCGAGGTCGAACTCGTCCTCAATGATGTCGTCGCCCGCCCCTTCCACCGCGCCGGGAACGTTGCCGCCGGTCTCGCCGGTGGTTTCGATCGGGTCGCCGCCTTCGGACTCGGGCAGGCCGTCGATGGGCTCGCCGGCGATGTCCAGTTCATGGATGAGGTCTTCGGCGTCGATCTCCTCATCGACGATTTCCTCGTCGATGAGCTCGGGCATCGCCGACGCGGGCGTCGGCTGCGTTTCTTCGACAATCTCGACGCTGGGCACGCCGTCGCCCGGAAGCGAGTCGGCCAGGTTGATCAGCGGCGCGACCGGCGCGTCGTCGTCGTCAAAGCCATCAAAATCGCTCGGCGAAGGCGGCGCTTTCACGACCGGCGGCGGCTCTTCGAGCGTCGCGTCGGCGTCATCCGCGTCGGCAAGTTCGACGTCAAGAGCGGTATCTTCGGCGAAGTTGGCTTCCGACAGGTTCAGCCCGCCGTTGTCATCCTCGATGACGGCCTCGGATGCGCCGGGCTCAATATCGGAGAAATCGATGTCCTCCAATTCCGCCACCGGCTCGGGCTCGCCTTCGTCGGCGTCCGTCGATTCGCCGGCAACGTCGAACCGCGCCTGCGAAAGATCGATGGCCAGGCCCGCTTCTTCTTCGGTCGGCAGCGGCGCCTCGTCGAGCAGGTCCAGTTCCGCCAGCGCCTCGTCTCGCGCCGTTGTGCTGACGGGCGATGCGACGCCGTCGAGCTCCGCGTCCGCTTCTGCTTCGGGCGCCTCGTCCAGTTCGATTCCCGCTGCCGGCTCTACGATGGCCGCAGGCTCTTCGACGGTCGCCTCGGCAATCTCTTCCAGCGGGGTCTCAGCGGAGACTGCGTCTTCGAGGCTCGGCTCGGCGGGATCGCGGAGGTCCAGCTCGGCGTCGACGTCCGCTTCGGAGATCGGCTCGTCAACGATGGCTTCGATATCGACATCGTCGGCGCTGGCCTCATCATCTGTGATGGCCGATTCGACGGGCATCGGCTCAACGGCAAGTTCGCCTTCCTCTGCGATGGCAGATTCTTCGACGAGATCAAGCGCAGCGTCAGGCGTGGAACCATCGACAACGACTTCTTCGTCGTCCTGTACGGCCGCGATTTCGATGGCGGAGTCGGCGGGCGTCTCCGCATCAGCGATGGGCTCGACGACCTCGCCCAACGCGGGCTCAGGCGTCGATTCATCGACGATCGCCTCGTCCGGCAACATCGCAGGCGATTCGGCCACCGGCTCTACCTCGGCCTCGATTGCCGGCGACGCGGAAACGGCAGCCTCGGCGATCTCTTCAACGGCAGGCGGATCGATTTCGTCTTCGGCCTCGTCGGCGACCGGCTCTGGCGTCGCCACTTCGCTGACGGCGGGAGTGACCACCTCGCCGGTTTCCAACTCGTCCAGATCGGTGTCGGCCTCGACGATCGCGTCTTCGACGGCCGCCTCAACCGCGGGAAGTTCGGCCGGCGGCCCGGCGGATTCGACGTCGTCCGTCGGCGTGAGGCCGGCGGCATCAGATTCGAGCGGAAGATCAGGCTCGACCAGCGACTCGGCCACCGGCATGGGCGGGGCTTCGTCCAGGTCGATCGCGCCATCGTCATCGGAGACGTCTTCGACCGGCGCGAGCGGCTCTGCGATCTCCGGCTCCACAGCCGCTTCGGGCTGGACGACTTCCGCCTCGGCAAGCGCTTCGGATTCGACCGCGATCGACGCATCGGCTTCCGGCTCTGCCGGCTCGGGCTCGATTGGCTGCGGCAGCGCGTCGATTTCGGCGGAAGGCTCCTCAACAGAGGATTTGGGGTCGTCGAGCGACGGTTCAACACGAGCAGCGCCGTGCCAGCCGCGACGCAGGGCGGCCAGCGCATCGTCGTCAGAATCGGCGGAAGATTCCGGAGCGAGCTCCAGCGCGTCCTCGGAGGCCGGCTCTTCGGGAAGATCGATCTCCAACTGCAACGGCTCGATTTCGACGGCGTCGACGGCATCTTCTGCCGGCGCGTTCAGCTCGGCGGCGATCGCCTCGTCGCTCAGCGGAGCAACGCCGGGATCGGCGGCGAGGTCTTCGTCGAGATCGAGTTCGAGTTCAAGCGGCGCATCGACTTCAGCGACGGGCTCCAGCTCGATCGGAGCGGGCTTGCTGATCTGCGGAGGCTCGGGGCGAACGAACGCGGGCGGGACCGGCAGCGGTAACGGCGTCGCCGGCGAGGGAGCGATACCCACATCGGCCGACACCTCGTTAAGCGTGATCGTCGCCGGGCCGACGCGCATCTCAGCGCCGTCAACCAGCTCTTCCTGATGGATCGGCTTGCCGTTCAGCCACGTGCCCTTGCGCGAACCGACGTCGCGCACGTATCGCTTGCCGTTGCGCTCGAAGAGAATCGCGTGGACGTTCGAAACCGCGTCATCGTCGAACTGAAGATCGCTCCCCGTTCGCCGGCCGATCTGGACGACGCGCTTGGTGATCGGCAGCGGGTCGGTCAGCGTCGAAACCTGCAGCTCCGCCTCGGGTGCCGACCTGGGAACGCCGATGGTGCGCTTCTGCGCCTCATACCGGAACTGGAACCGTCCGATCTGGAGGAGGTCGCCATCGTTCAGGTCGGCGTCGGTGACCTGCTGGCCGTTCACCCAGGTATGGGTTCGGCTGCCGAGGTCGTGCACGTAGCAGCCCCAGTCGTTGAGGACGATGACGCAGTGGGCCTTGGAGACCGTGGAGCTCTCCAAGTGCAGACGGACAATATCTTTGCGCGACCCGACGAGCGTCGCCGGCCGCGTGATGGGGATCGGCGGCGCCGAGGCGTGTGACCCAAGGGGGACCAGCCGTGCTTCACCCGATGACGAATTGGAAGTTCCGTGCTCTGCCATGAACTTACGTCATTGCCCTAATGTCTCGTGCGATGCCCGCCCCACGGCGGCGTCGGCGCAGGGGTCACAGTTTAACAGATCGATCGACATTGCAAGTTGGGAAAAACGACCGATTATGCCCACCTGCGCCTTATCGGACCGATCGACCCGCGTAGCTTTCCCAAAGACGCTGTAAATCCCCTAACATTTCACTCTGATCGGCAGTCTTACCATCGTCGTCCGGCGATCGCGCCGGCTATAATTTCAGCACACTCTGTTCCACTGGAGGCCGAAAAATGCACGCCCGAACGCTCACGATCCTTGGCACCGCCGTGCTGGGCCTGGCCGCCCTCGGCGTCCGCGACCACGCCGTCGCCCAGTCCGTCGACCCCGTCGCCGTCGAGAAACGGCTGGAAACACTGGAAAAAGTCGTCATTCGCGACACCACTGACGCCTCCGGCACTGTGCTGGCGCGGCTGGAGCGCATCGAAAAGCTGCTCCAGATCAACGTGAAGGCCGCCGAGGACGACCAGAAAACCGACGCCAAGACCTTCGAAGAGCTGAAGACCAGCTTGATCACCACCCAGCGCGACCTCGAAAAGATGGAGCGCCGGCTCGTCCTCATCGAAAACCGAAACCTCGACCGCAAAAGCGATGACTTGGCCAGAGAAGTGAAATCACTGGAACGCTCTATCCTCCAGCAGGCCAACACGTTGCGCGATCTGTCGGACCGCGTTCGCAAGCTCGAAAACGTCGTCCGGCCGTGACGCGGCGCGGCGGTCTGCCGGATCGCCATTACGGGAGTTTCCACACGTCGATCTGGCCCTTGCCCGCCGGCATGACGATCAGCCGGTTTCCGCTGGCATCGAACGCGAGCGAGCTTCGATCGTTCGAGGCGAGACTCGGCATCCGCGTGAGCGCAGCGGGCGTGGCGCTGAGGTCAAGCGTATAGACATACCAGCCATCGCACATCGCCAGTTTCTGCCCGTCGGCCGACCATACGGCGCGCGGGCCGAAATCGGCATTGCGCTGGTCCCACTCGTGCAAAAGGTTGCCGGTAGACAAATCCCAAACGAGCCAGCCTCGATCGTCCACGACCGCCAATCGCCGGCCGTCGGGTGAAAACGAGGCGGCCACATCCTCGTGTGTGTCGGTCCAGTCCGATTGCACGCGCTCGACGATGTGCTTCAGGATTGTGCCGGCGTGCGGATTTCCACGCAGTCGACTTTCCGTATGCGATGCCAGCCGCTGGCGGCCACGAAAGAGCCATGTGGCGTTCGTCGCGAGATGCGAGACGACCACGCCCGCATCCGACTCCCTGACCTGAAACCCGCCTCCCTCACCGTCAACGTTGATTCGCTTACGTTGTATCCGCTCATCAAAATCCAACTTGATTCGATGGCCGACGCGTTTCTGCCAAGCGTCGCCAGTCCACTCGAACAGGCCCCACGCGTCATCGACTACCACCAACACCAGTCGGCCGTCGGGAGAAAGCTCCGGTGCGACAACGCGCCCGGGAAAATGATCGTCCAGCGCCAGACGGTGCGTGACAACCGTGCCCTCTTTGATTTCCGTCGCATGGCACGCCTTGTCCGTCACAACGATCGCCCAGCGGCCATCGGTGGTGATCGCGCTTCGCAGATTGTCGGCGTGATTCATCGAAAGGTTCACCGGCAAACCGAATGCGGGCGCGGCCAGCGAGTGAAGCGATACGCTCGGCATATCCAGATGCCAGTCGGTATCGTTTCGACCAAAGCCTATCCAACCGATATCGCTGCTGTACTGAACGTTGCCCAAGGGCGTCTGCCGGACGCGAAGCGTGCCCGACTGCGTTCCGCACGTGATGGCAAAAAGGATGGACGTTGGGTCGGCAGGATCGGCCTTGCCGGCATGGAAAGTGAGTCGTGTGGAAAGATTTGACCGGCGAATCCAGCAATTGCTCAGCGTAGCGCTCGGCGTCGGTGTTCCGCCGGCGACGTTCCAGAGGGAGCCGGTGATGTAAGGAGTATCCGTAGAAAAAGAGACGCTCAATCGGATAAGGTTGGTCGCTCCCGCCGAGTCGCGGATCGGGCCAAGGTAGATACCGCAACTGTAGTAGTTGCCCGACGCTCCTCCGGCACCACGGTGATGGCGTCGCATGGCGATGTAGTCGTGCAGGATGAGTTGTCGCACTGGGACATCATTGTTGCGAAGTCCGAGCCGCCGGCCATTGCCTCGAAGATATTGACCGCGATCGCCCGGCGGAACGTTTGCCTCGAACGCCGCCTCGCCCTCAATGTACGCCACCTGCTCCGGCGGCACCGACCACGCCAGACATCGCGCCACCGCCCCGGGCAGCATCCGACGGTGATACTCCTGCTTGACAGACTTCCACACCCGTGGCGCGACGCTGAGCGCGATCGCCACCAATAACGCGATCGCGCCCCAACGCACCCACGGCCGGCGTCGTTGAAATTCCGGTCCCGCGTAGCTCAGCGGCGATGACGATGGCGTTTCCGAGTTGGCCACGGATTACTCCCCTTCCATCTCACCTGCGCGATCGGTTCACCGCTTCCGCACGACCACAAACCCGTCCCCCACCGTCAGCAGCGACATATCGACGCGCGCGTCGTCGCGGATTCGCAGGGTCAGATCGCGGAGGATGACGGTATCCGGATCGGCATCCGCATCCGCGATGCGCCCGCCGCGAAGCATGTTGTCCAGCACCATTACGCCGCCGGGGCGGAGCAGTTGCAGGCAGGCGTCGTAGTAGGCGGGGTAGGCGGCTTTGTCGGCATCGATGAAGACGAAATCGACCTTGCCGGCCTCGGATTGGATGAGCGTCTTCAACGTATCGATCGCAGGCGCGATCCGCAGGTCAATCCGGCCGGCCACGCCGGCCTCGGCCCAGAACGGCTTGCCGACGCTCGTCCACTCATCGCT
Source organism: Phycisphaerae bacterium (assembly GCA_037189665.1). GTDB lineage: Bacteria > Planctomycetota > Phycisphaerae > Tepidisphaerales > Tepidisphaeraceae > BPJO01. The sequence continues at coordinate 9,783 of JBBCIV010000005.1, forward strand.
GACGTCACAGCACGTCAGCTTGCCGTCCGCCGGCAGGGATGAGGCGATGCACAACGCGCTGTAGCCGGTAAACGTGCCCACCTCGACCGCACGCTTCGCGCCGATCATCTTCACCAAGAGCGACAGCAGCCGGCCCTGATCGATGCTCACCTGCATGCCGCCGTGCGGGACGGTGCGCGTGCGCTCGCGCAGGCGCTTTTGCACGTCGGTTTCGGTCAGCACCAGTTGGTTGACGTAGTGGGAGACGGTTTCCGGCAGGAGCGATTTGTGCGGCATGGTGCCGGGATTGTACCCGCCCGTCCGCGTCAGGAAACGACGACTCGCCGCCCAATGATCTTCAGCCGTCCGGCCTGCCACAGGCGGATGGCCTGCGGATAGGCGATCTTTTCCTCTTCAAATACGCGGGCCGCAAGCGTGTCGGCGGTGTCGCCATCCTCGACCGGGCAAATGCGCTGCAGGATGATCGGCCCGGCGTCGTACTCGTTGTTGACGAAGTGCACCGTACACCCGCTGACCTTGCACCCGGCCGCCAGGACCGCCTCGTGAACGTGGTGCCCCCACATCCCCTTCCCGCCGAACAGCGGCAACAGCGAAGGGTGAATGTTGATCGTCCGGCCGATCCACACGTCGGGAATCTTCAGCAGTTGCAGCCAGCCGCCCAGGCAAAGCAGATCCGTCCTGGCGTCGGCGAGGATCGCAAAAATCCGATCGCTGAACGCCTCGACCGATGCGAATTCCTTGCGCACCACCACCTGCACCGGAATGCCCGCGTTCCGCGCCCGCTCGATCCCCTTAATGCCCGGCCGTGATGCGATCACCGTCACGACGCGCGCGTCCAGCTTCCCGTCGCGAATCTGATCGATCAGGTTCTGCAACGTCGTCCCGCCGCCGGAAACCAGGACCGCGATGTTGGTGGTTGATTCAGACATATGGAACCGCAGGTGAACGCAGATGAACGCAGATGCAGAACGTTTTTTCAACAATCTGCCTGCGTTCATCTGCGGTTTCTAAGCCTTCGCCTTCACCGCCGCCGCATCGCGGGCGGAGAGGTCGGGGTGGGCAGGGTCGGAGCCGACGTCGGGGCGGCGCTTCCAACTTCGAGCGCAGGCCGGGTACGTCTCGCGGCGGTCGATGACGGTGATCGTTTCGACGGCGTCGTCGAAGCTGTGATAGCCGCAGCCGACGACGTCTTCGAGATCGACGCCGAAGAGCGCCAGCTTCGACTTCAGCTTGCCGGGATAGACGATCTCGGCATCCAGCGCCTTGTTCAGGCCCTTTTCCTTCTTGAGCTTGTCGAGTTGCAGGAGCGCGCTCTCGCGCAGTTCGAACAGCGTCGCCCAGGCGTCTGAGGTCGGCCGATTGCCGGTGAGCGGCAACGTCGCCAGGTGCACGCTCGGCAGCTCGGCTTCGCCGGCGGGCTTGTGCGGGATGTGCTCCCACGTTTCGTCGGCGGTGTAGACGATCATCGGCGCCAGCAGCTTGGCCAGCGCCAGCACCAGCTTGTGCATCACGTACTGCGTGCGGCGGCGCAGCGGCGAATTCGGCACGTCGCAGTACAGCCGGTCCTTCATCGCGTTGCCGTAGACCGAACTGATCTGCACCGCGCAGAACTCGTGCAAAGCGCGAAACGCCTTGTGCAGCGCGAAGCTGTCATACGACGCGGTGACCTCGGCGATGAGCTTGTCGAGCTCGGCGAGCATCCACCCATCCAGCGAGTCGGCGGGCACGTCCGCCGTTGAGCCGTCGTAGTCGTACAGGTTTGACAGAAGGTATCGCAGCGTGTTGCGCAGCTTGCGGTACTTGTCGCCGAAGTCCTGGATCATCTTCGGGCTGGCGGCCATGTCGCCTTCGAAGTCGAGCTGGCAGACGAACAGGCGCAGCAGGTCCGCCCCGTGACGGTTCACTTCCTGAACGGCCGTCACGTAGTTCTTGTCGCTCTTGCTGATCTTCTTGCCGTCCGGGCCGACGATAAACCCGTGCGTCAGCACCTGCTTGAACGGCGGCGTGCCCACGCTCGCAAGCGCCGGCAAGAGCGAAAGCTGAAACCACCCGCGATGCTGGTCCGACCCTTCCAGGTTCAGGTCGGCCGGGAAGTGCAGTTCAGGCTCGCGGGCCTTGAGCACGCCCATCCACGACGAGCCGGACTCGAACCAGACGTCGAAGATGTCCTTCTCCTTGCGGAGCTTGTCCTTCGGAAAGTTCGGGCCGGTATCGCAGCCTTCCAGCAGTTGCTCGGGCGTGTGCGTAAACCACGCGTCCGATCCCACTTCGCGATACACGCGCGCCACCGCCCGCACGCTCTCGGGCGTCAGCAGCGGCTCGTTGTTCTCGTTATAGAAAACGGGGATCGGCAGGCCCCACGACCGCTGGCGAGAGATGCACCAGTCCGGGCGCGATTCGAGCATGCCGTTGATGCGAGCACGACCCCAATCCGGGATGAACCTGCACTGCTCCCGAACGGCCGACAAAGCCCGCGAACGAAGCGAATCACCGGCGGCCGATTTGTCGAGCGCCACAAACCACTGTTCCGTGGCGCGGAAGATGATCGGCGTCTTGCTTCGCCAGTCGTGCGGGTACGGGTGCAGGTATTTTTCCTGCGCGAACAGCACGCCGAGTTCTTCCAACTTCTCGATGACCTTGCCGTTGCCCTCCTTGGTCGAAAGCCCGACCAGCCAGTTCGGCACGGTCGAATCGAATCGGCCATTCGGCAGCACGGGGCAGTAGACGTCCAACCCGTTCTTCACGCCGGTGTTGTAGTCGTCTTCGCCGTGGCCGGGCGCGGTGTGGACGAGGCCCGTGCCATCGGTCGTCGTCACGTAGTCGGCCATCAGCACCTTGCCGAGCCGATCGATGAACGGGTGCTGGTATTCGATCTGATCGAGATCCGCGCCTTTGACGGTCTTGAGGATCTCGGGCTTGGGGCTTGGGGCTTGGGGCTTGGTAAAGACCTTTTCGACCAGATCGACGGCCACCACCGTGACGTGCGCATCGCCGTTACGCTCGTACTTCACCAGCGCGTAGTCGATATCCGGATGTGCCGCGATCGCCAGGTTGGCCGGCAACGTCCACGGGGTGGTCGTCCAGATCATGAACGACACCTTCGCGTTCACGCGAAGATCAAACTTCGCCTTGAACGCGCCGGGATTGGCGACGGGGAATTCGACGAACACCGTATCGTCGGTCACGTCCTGGTATTCCAGTTCCGCGTCCGCCAGCGCCGTCTGGTTGGCGATGCTCCACGGCACGGTCTTCAGTTGCTTGTAGACCAGCCCGTTCTCGACGACCTTGGCGAACACCTCCAGCGTGTTGGCCTCGTACGCTGGCTTCATCGTCAGGTACGGGTGCGACCAATCGCCCAGGATGCCCAGCCGCTGAAATTGCTCGGACTGGATGCCGGCATACTTCTCGGCGTACTCGTAGCACTTCTTCCGCACGTCCACCGCGCTCATCTCGCGGAACGTTTTCTTGCTCTCTTCCTGGATCTTGTGCTCGATCGGCAGGCCATGACAGTCCCACCCCGGCACGTACGGCGTCGCGTACCCCTGCATGCTCTTGAAGCGCAGGATGACGTCCTTGAGCGTCTTGTTCGTCAGGTGACCCATGTGGATGTCACCGTTCGCGAACGGCGGGCCGTCGTGCAGCACCCACTTCGGCGCATCCTTCCGCGCCGCCATCAGGAGGTCATACAACTTCAGCTCCTGCCACTTCTTCAACCGAATCGGCTCGTTCTGCACGAGCTTGGCCTCCATCGGGAAGGCGGTCTGGGGCAGGTTCAGCGTGTCTTTGTAAGTCTTTTTGTCGGCCATAAGAAAGACCGACCATTGTGCAACAGACTCCCCCGTCCGTCCACCCTGAGGCGGGAGAGGGAGTAAAGACAATCGATCTGACGCGCTAATGAGGCAAACACCGCCCTATTCACCATTGCGGCGTTTTGGCATTGGATTCGACCCAAGCCTGCAATTCCTCCTGCCCAAGCTTAACTGACGCAACCTCACCTCCGTAAACCACGTAGCGAAAATCGGCATGGAAAATTGTCCAGATGTATTTCCCAGCGTTGGCGCTCTTTCCAATCTGCGATGGGAAACGAGTACCGGTTTCACCATACCAGTAGTCATCCTTCTCCGACGTCTGCCGCCAGACGATCTGTAAAGACGGTGAACTCATGCATGCTTTCGTCTATCGGGTAGGGTTCAGCCCATCGCTATTCGCTAGGCTACGGATTATCGACACACAAGCTTGGCAATTCCAATCGCCGCAATCCATGCCAAGGACGCCATCAAGAGACAAGAGCCGACCAGCATTCCGCAACCCGAAACGCGTAAGTCGCGTGCTTCCACGGCGGCAATCGCAGTAGTGGGGTCTTGCGTGGGCACCCCGACCATAATGACACCGTAGGCCAATCCAATGACGAACACGCCAACAGCCAGCGCGAACAAGGTAAGTGGGTATCGCCAACGCATGTGGATTGCCCCCGTTGCACAACGGGTCAGTCTCTCGGGTCGCCCCCCCGCTCGCTACTTGTCCGATGGCGACTTAGGGCGCCCTTCGTCCACCTGCTTGATCCCGCCATCGCCGAACTGGATGCGAATCAGGCGGCCGGTCGGGATGACTTCCTGCCCGAGATCCTTCTGCTGCGGGCGTGTCACAAACAAGAAGTCCCGCGTCAGTCGGCCGTAAGCATCGACGTTCCAACTGCCGTTCCCGCCTGGCACAAGCTTTGGCTCATTCATGCGCGTAAAGCCCTCCGTGCGGCCGTCCTCCGTTCGGAACTCGGCCAACCAGATCACGCCTTCGGCAAGCGTGTCCGTATGTTTTACAGCAGAACCGCATCCGATCGTTCCTAAGCCTACGGTGGCGGACAGAAGCAACGCCATTGGCAGGTGCATTTTCATCGCAATCGTATCCCCGAAGACATGCCGTCCCACTCCTCCGCGGGACGTGGAGGAACATCCCCCCCAGCAAACCGCGTTCGCCCGAATGATAACGCGCACGCCGGAAGTTCCTCAATAAAATCTTCGGATAGCGGCACTCACACCAGCCGATCGTGCTGCCCCCTCAAGCCGCCAGCAATTTGACAGGCTGAATGGTTTCGAGCCGGGCCGAATCGCCGATCATCCGCGTCACTTCATACTTCCCAGCCGACAACCGTCCTCGTTCACCTGCTCCAGCCACCGATCCCTCAACTCCCGCGCCGCAGCGATGAACCGCGGATCGATCTTCGTCTTCTGCTTCCGCGGTCGTTTCGCCTTCTCCGATTTCACCGGTTGGATCGGCGCCGGCGGTGCAAACCGCATCCCGCCCGACAACGCCC
>JBBCIV010000006.1:0-42223 GCA_037189665.1 Phycisphaerae bacterium
GGTTCCGGCTGCAGTCGGAATACGGCGTCGAAACACGGCTGGAATCCGGCGGGTTCAACACCGTCCGCTGGCTGGAAAACCCCGCCGACGCACAAACGCTCGCGCCGCTTGCCCTCCCGTCCGGCACGAAGCTGATGATCGATTCGCTTAACCGCCCGGCGCTGTGCTTCGAATCGCAGTGGGGCATGCGGTATTTCGGAACCCAGTATCCCGACATCAAACTGATCGAGGTCTACCGCGGCACGCTCGATGCGACGCAGCCTTACGGCAGATAGCCGCGTTATCCACGTCCACATTTTTGCATGGCGATCACGCCGCGAGGCGTGTTATAGTCGGAACCCCCATCACAGAGGGAGGGCTCTGCTCATGTTCTCGCGATCGCATGTCCGTGCTCACATCGTGAAGTCGGCCGTTGCTTTTGCAACGCTTGTACTGGCCTCTGTTGGGCTGGCGGCAAACGAGGGCGTGGACCTCGGTCTGGCGATCCGGAACCAACGGGCCGAGGACGTCATCAAGCTGCTGGAGGCGAACCCGGATCTCGTGCGCCAGTCAGAGGCCGCCGGGCAGTATCCGCTTCATCAGGCGATCAGCTACGCGCGAGTGGAGTTGATGCGGGCAATGATTGCCAAGGGCGCGGATGTGAACCGGGTTCAGGACCGCGGTCAGATTCATCCGCCGTTGTTGCCAATCGCGCTGGCGGCGGAGGGGGACGGTGTCGAGATCGTCAAAGCGTTGATCGACGGGGGCGCGAAAGTGCGCGATACCGCCGCGGTGCAGGTCGCGGCGGGGCGGGGCAACACGGAGATCGTCAAACTGCTGCTCGACGCCGGCGGCGAGCCGATGGCCGCGGCGCCAGGGCAGCAGGAACCGATCGTTGCGGCGGTGCTCGGCGGGCACCTGTCGGTCGTACAGCTATTGCTCGATCGTGGAGCGCCGCTGGAAGCAAGGGCCACTTACGTTACGCCGCTCACGATCGCGGCCGGTTCAAGGCAGTACGAGATTGTCGAACTCCTGCTCGATCGCGGGGCGAACATCGACGCCACGCCGCTTTATCCGAAGGATGTTGCACCCGATCCGAAGCAGCAGGCATTGCGGCCAATTCATCGTGCCGTTCTTGCCGGCGATGGAAAGATGGTGGAATTGTTGGCCAATCGTGGTTCGAAGCCGGACGCGGTAATGCTGGCCGCCTTGGGGCGGCTTGAGACGCTCAAGACGTTGGTAAACGGCCGCCGGACGTCCGAGGTTTCAATCGATGACGGTTTCACGTTGCTGCATGCGGCAGCGTTGTTCGATCGGGTGGATGTCGCCCGTTTTCTGCTCGAGGCCGACGCTGATCCCAACGCCGTTTGGAGTGCCCGCCGGTCGCCGCTGCACTTGGCGGCCCGGCAGGGTGGCGCGAAGATGGTCGAACTGCTGGTGTCTTCCGGGGCGAAGGTAAACGCATTGAGCCATGCCGACGCCACCCCCCTTTACGAAGCCGCGTTGTACGGGAATGTCGCTGCTGTCAAAGCGCTTCTGGAGCGTGGCGCAACCGTCAACGGCCGTACCCAGCCGCAGATGTACGGTGCGGGTAGCCGAACCCCGCTTCACGCCGCCGCCACCGGCCTTCCGTATGTGTCTCAGGCGATAGCGGAAGCGGATCGCGTTGTGGTCGTCCGGTTGCTGCTGGCACACGGAGCCGACCGGAGCATGGTGGACGAGATGAATCAAACCCCGCTTCAGCTTGCCGAAGCCAGTTCGTACAAGCTGGTGGCCGCCGCCTTGGCTTCTCGGTGATCGGTGGTCGCCAGAACGTCGAAACAGGCGATTTTGCGGGGGAGAGGACAACCTGCACGAAAAAAATCGTGTGCGTCGCGGTCTTGGTGTGTGCGCCGCGATCGACGCACTCCCGATGGCTTACGTCATATTTTTGCTGAAATAGATATAAATCCAGTTTATAAATGGTCTTAAGTCGCTTTTGCTGTGGGCTGACAGCGGCTTTTGCCGGTATCCCGTGCTTGACATTTAGCTAACTGATCGCCCAAACTCCCGCCCCCTGTCGCTGGACGGAACGTATTGAAGTTTGTGGATGTGTTGAAGAGATTTTGATCGGCGGACGATAGGTTCGGCAGGGGATGCGTATTAATAGCTGTATCGCCGATTCGCACGAGCCGTGCCACGCTGGCCGGTCGTGAAGTTGAGTGACGGAAGAAAGCCCAATGGCCAAAGCGAAGACCGGAAAAAATCTCGTGATCGTCGAATCGCCCGCCAAGGCGAAGACGATCAACAAGTACCTCGGCGACACCTTCGTTGTGAAGGCGTCGATGGGCCACGTCCGCGATCTGCCCAAGGGCAACAAGGCCGTCAACCTCGAGACCTTCGAGCCGACGTACGAAATCATCAAAGGCGAACGCGGCAAGGAAAAGGTCGTCAGCGAACTGAAGAAACTCGCCAAGGACGCCCCCGAAGTCTACCTGGCAACCGACTTGGATCGCGAAGGCGAGGCCATCGCGTGGCATCTGAAGGAAGCGCTCGGCCTCGATGAGGACGTCAAGCGCGTCATCTTCAATGCCATCACCAAAGCCGAGATCCAGAAGGCGTTCGCCAACCCGCACAAGTTGGACATGGACCGCGTGAACGCCCAGCAGGCGCGTCGTATCCTCGACCGCATCGTGGGTTACGAGATTTCGCCGATCCTGTGGCGCAAGGTCGCCAAGGGCCTGAGCGCGGGTCGCGTGCAGAGCGTGGCGGTGCGGATCATCGTGGAACGCGAACGCGAGATCGAGGCGTTCATCCCTTCTGAATATTGGCGCATCGGCGGCATTTTTACCGCGAAACCGCAGGCGGCGGGGGCGCTGGGCGAGTCGTGGCGCGAGTTGCTCGGGCAGGACGAGCACACCAAGGCGGACGAGGATAAATGGTTGTCGGACAGCGGCTGTTTCCGCGCTGAACTGGTTGAAATCGGCGGGCAGAAGTTCGAGCCGGACAATAAGGAGTTCGCCCGCAGGGTGGCCGAGGCGCTCGGTTTCGTCGTTCGCGAAGAGCAAAATACGCACGACGAGGCCGGCAAAGGCCCTGCCAAAAACCTCACGAAGTTCGTCGGTGCCATCGGCGATTTGGTGCCGGGGTTCGCGGTCAAGTCGATCGAGAAGAAACGTTCGACCTCTCGTCCGCCGGGCCCGTTCATCACGAGCACGTTGCAGCAGGCGGCTTCGACGCGGCTGTACATGAGCGCCAAGCGCGCGATGCAGGTCGCCCAGGCGCTGTACGAAGCCGGACACATCACCTACATGCGTACGGACTCGACGCACCTGTCCGGCGACGCCATAACGATGGCCCGCACGTACATCCAACGCGAGTTTGGCGACAGGTATTTGCCTGAGAAGCCCAACTTCTACTCGTCCAGCAACAAGGCGGCGCAGGAAGCGCACGAGGCGATTCGCCCGACCGACGCCGCCTTCACGCCCGCCGAGGCGGCGAACAAGCTGAAGGAAGACGAGGCGAAGCTGTACCGCCTCATCTATAACCGCTTTCTCGCCTGCCAGATGCCGCCGGCGGAGTTCGACCAGACGGCGATCAACATTGCCGCCCAAACGAAGGAAGGCGAAGCCGTCTTCCGCGCCACCGGCCGCAAGCTGGTGTTCGACGGGTTCATGAAGGTCGCGGGCGTGACCAGCGAAGATCAACTGCTGCCCGAACTCCAGCAGGGATCGGCCGTGGCGCCCGTGGATATCGCGCCCACGCAGCACTTCACCCAGCCGCCGCCGCGATACACGGAAGCGAGCCTGGTGAAAGAACTGGAAAGCAAGGGCATCGGCCGTCCGAGCACGTACGCGTCGATCATCGGAACCATCCAGGATCGCAAGTACGTCTCGCAGGTCGATCGCCGGCTCTACCCGACGATGCTCGGCCGCGTGGTGACGGACAAGCTCATCCAGGGCTTCCCCGAAATCCTCGACATCGGCTTCACCGCCGACATGGAAACCAAGCTCGACAAGATCGAAGAGCAGCACCTCGACTGGATCAAGCTGCTGAAGGACTTCTACGGCCCGTTCCACCAGACCGTCGAAGGCTCGCTGGCCAAGCTCGAACACGTCGGCGGTATGCCGTCGCCTTACGTTGATGAGGCGACCGGAACGCCGCTGGTGTACCGCATCAGCGCCAACGGCTTCTTCCTCGCGTCGAGCGATCCGAACCTGAAGATCGCCAAGCCGGTGGACGAGTTCGGCAAGCCGGTGTTGAAGGAGGAATCCCCGTACAAGTGTCCGATCTGCGGCCGCGGGATGATCCGGCGCAAGGGGCGCTTTGGCGAGTTCCTCTCGTGCTCGGGTTACTCCGAGAAAAACGAAAAGGGCGAGCCGAGCTGTTCGATGATCGTGCCGATCGGCAAGTCGGGCGAGCCTGATCCGCCGAAGGCCGCGCCGATCGAGACGACGATCCTCTGCGACAAGGACCAGTCGCCGATGCTGCTTCGCAACAGCAAGCGCGGGCCGTTCCTCGGCTGCAGCAACTTCCCCAAGTGCCGCGGCACGAAGATGGTGAAGAAGCTGAGCGAGGACGAGATCAAGTACATCGAAACGCTGCTGCCGGAGCTTCGCGCCCGCACCGAGCGGTCGTACGAGCTGGCCAGCAAGATGACCGGCAAGCCCGTCGAATCGTTCGGTCGCCTGCCCGACCTGACGATTGCCCGGGGCGGCGGCGATGACGATGAGAAGCCGAAGAAGGCCCCGCGTGGTAAAGGCCGCGCGACGAAGGTCAAGGAACCGGCATGATCCGCAAGCTCGGCCGCAGCCTGCTGACGCTGCTGGCCACGTGCCGCGACGCGATCATTGTCATCCTGGTGGCGGCGTTGCTTGGCTCGCTGATCGGACAGCTTGTCCGGGATTCGTTTTCGTTGTTGACGCCGCTGATGTATCTGCCGCCGATGCCATTGGCGGCAATGTGCCTGTTCGTCGATGCGCTTCGCCGTGGCAGAACGCTGCGCGGGCCGCGGTTTTCACTGGCGATCGTCGCGTTGACGGCGGCGGGCGTTTGCCTGCCGGACCTGATCGGCATTCGGTCTCTGGACAAGGCCGATTCGAGTGTTCCCCAGGTGCGGCTGTTGCAATGGAACGTCCAATGGGGAGGCCATTGGGATGAGGCAAGCGGGTGGCCGCGGACGGGCGAGCGGATCGTGCGTGAGCAGCCCGACCTCGTCGTCCTCTCTGAAGCGCCGGCGGACGAATCTCACGTGCGTGCGCTGGCCGACTTGCTCGGGCCGAATTGGTACATCGCCGAGCAGACGGCGCACAATCATTCGATCGGCTACCTGTCTCGCATGCGACTTCTATCGCGATTCCCCGCGACGGTGCAGTACGATCGCCACATCCCGACCGCCGTCGCGACGATCGTGCGGATCGAGACCGACCCGCCGATCCGCCTGATGATGGCCGACGCCGTTTCCGGTCCGGGCGACAAGACGTCGATCCTGCAATTCTTCGCCGAGGTGATCGAGCAGGACGGCGAGATCGACATTATCGCGGGCGATTTCAACGCGGTGGTGCAAAGCCGCGGATTCGCCGCGATTCGCGCCGCTGGTTATCGCGAGGCGACGGCGCATGGCTTCGCGCTCCGCGCCACGTGGCCGACGGCGTATCCCGTCTATGCGATCGATCACGTTTTCGTCCGCGCCGAGCATCGATTGGTGGGCGTGCATACGTTCGCCGGCCCGAGCGACCACCGCGGGCAGGTGGCCGACTTGCAGTTGATGCGGTAGCCGTCGCGCGGATATAACGGCGTTACACATGGCGTCACTTCAGATCACCGTTCTCGGTTCCGGCACGAGCGCCGGCGTTCCGATGATCGGCTGCAAGTGCGCCGTCTGCACCAGCCCCGATCCGAAGGACAGGCGAACCCGCGCCAGCATTGTCGTCGATTACCATGGCAAGCGAATCCTCGTCGATACGACGCCCGAACTGCGCCTGCAATGCGTGGCGCAGGACGTGAACTGGATCGACGCGGTCGTGTACACGCACGCCCACGCCGATCACATCATGGGCCTGGACGACGTGCGGCGGTTCAACGCGATCCGCAAGGGCCCGCTGGACATGTGGGCGGATCGCACGACGTTTGAATCGATCGATCGCGCGTTTGGCTACGCCTTCAACCCGCCCGACCCTTCCGCCAAGCTATTTCGGCCGCATTTGATCAGGCGGTATATCGAGGGGCCGTTTGAGATCGAAGGCGTCGTCTGGCAGCCGATCCCGCTCATCCACGGCACGATGCCGGTGCTCGGCTTTCGCATTGGCCGGTTCGCATACTGCACGGACGTGAGCGAAATCCCCGAGCCGAGCTACGACCTGTTGAAGGGCCTCGACCTGTTGATCATCGACGCGCTGGCGTGGCACAAGCATCCGACTCACCTGTCGATCGACGAGGCGCTGGCGGTGGTGGACCGCGTGAAGCCCGGCCGAACGTTGTTCACGCACATCGCCCACAACGTCGGCCATGCCGAAACCAGCGCGCGGCTTCCGAGCGGGGTAGAGCTTGCCTACGACGGGCAGGTCGCCGAGGCAGGGCTGTAATGGTGGAGGGCGAGTGAAAAATTCCAAGGGCTACCGCGCGATCGCGCATTACTACGACGCCGAGTACGCGAACAATCCCGTGCTCGACAACGACGTGCCGTTCCTGTTCGACCACCTGCCGCGGAAGCGCCAGCGCGTGCTCGAACTTTGCTGCGGCACGGCCCGCGCGTCGATCCCGCTGGCGCAGGCGGGGCACCAGGTGGTCGGCGTCGATTACGACGCAGACCTGCTGAAGCTCGCGATCGAAAAGCGCGACGGCGTCGGCATTCCCGAATCCAGCCTTCAACTGATCCGCGGGGACGTGCTGAAAGGCGCAAAGCTCGATCAGAAGCCGTTCGACTTCGCGTTCCTGATCTTCAACACGCTGCTCAACTTCACGTCGTTGGACGAGCAGGACCGCGTCCTTCAGTTCGCCCACGCCCACCTGCGGCCGGGCGGACGGTTCTGGGTGGACGTCTTTTATCCCGATCTCGCCATCCTCGCGAATCCGCATCACGCCCACTACGACTCCACCACGTTTTACGTGCCGTCGCTCGGACGGGCCGTACATCGCACCACGGAGATCGCGCGATCGAGGAAAATCTCGCAAGTGCAGGAAGTGACGTTCCACTACCGCTGGGCCGACGATCTGGGCGACATTCATCACGAAAAAATCGATTTCGATATGACCTGGATGTTCCCTCGCGAACTCGAACTATTGCTGGATCGCAACGGCTTTGCGGTCGAACGCCTATACGGTAACTACGACGGCAGCGCGGCGTCGGCCGAATCACCGCGCATCATCGCGATGGCGAAGAAGCGGTAGCACGACCTCGCGGATGAATCCCGCCGCGACCGGGCCGAAGTGGTCGCCGTCGTTGCCGAGCTTTTTCCAGTCGGGGTTGCAGGCGAATTGATGAATCCGCTGGCGTTGCGCGTCGTCGTCGAGCGAGGCGAGATCGAACCCCAGGTGGCCGGCCGCGGGGGTTTTGGTGCGGTCGTAGGTGCCGAACGTGCTCGTTCGCCATTTCAGGAACGTGACATCCTGATCGGAATAAAACACGTTGAGCCGGCCGCGCATCCGCTTTAACGCGGGCCGAAGATCGTAAGCGGGGGAGACGGAGGGCGCGAGCAACACGATCGAGTCGACCGCCCGGCCCGACTTCGCCACCCCGCCGAGCACCACGCCGCAGCCGGCGCTGTGGGCGACGAGGTCGATCCGCGTGACCGATGCCGGCAGCGCTTCGATTTTCTCCGCCAGCGCCTTCTCGGCTTTATCGTGGATCGCCTCATCCGAAAAATTCGCAAAGAATGCCGCTTTCGGCGCCCCCCACGTCATCACTTGGACGGGGCCGTCGCTCGACAGCTCGCGAAACAGCCCGTCGTACCATCCGCCGTCGCCAGCCACGCCGGGGACGAAGATCGTCACGCGGTCCGTCAGCGGCGGCGTCTGCCGATTCGAGCAGCCGACCAGCAGCATCGCCAGCGGAAGGAAGATCATGCGAACGATACGCGTCATGGCTCGCGGACAAGTTAATCCCGCACCCCGCCGTAACACAATCCCGCGGCATTGCCCCGACTCCGTGGCGATCGCGAAGAACGCGTAATTCAGAAACGCGTCTTCAGAGTTTCTAAAAAAGTTCAACGCAGAGGCGTGGAGGGCATAGAGAAAAACATCGACGGGCAAATTACAGAGATAAATCACAAATCCATGTGTCTGCGCCCGCGCCCCTGCGTCTCCGCATCTCTGCGGCGAATCGGCATTTCCAGAGGCTCTGCGAATGAAACGACCGACGCAGAAAAGCGCCCGCTGCGTGTTGTTGATAGTTCGTGCCGGCCGCGGGTCGGGATTCATACCCGCGCTCCGGTCCGCTGCATTGGTGGGTTATGCCCCGGCCGGCGCGGCCCTGATCCAATACTCAACCGTTTGCAACCGCGTCAGCGCTGTCGGGTCAGTGTGCCGAGCCCGAATTCGCTCGACGCTCGCGAGAACCGCGTCGCTCCCGAACTGCTTCGCGAGGTACCAGGGGACTTCTTCAATGCTGATGTCCCACGACGGAAGCAATGACGCGATGGCATCATCGATGGGCAACTGGCACGGCGGATTCAGCGCGTGCAACGCGTATGCACTCATGGCCACGGGACCGCTCGCCTGACCCTGCTCCCGGATCGCGACAGGGAACAGGGCATCGAACAGCGCCGAACCCGGAATACGATCGAGGTCTGCCACGAGCGGCTTCAGGTCGCGCATTGACTTTGCACGGCCAACGCGTTCGATAATCGCAAGTGCGTCGTCGAGGGACATAACGTAAGGCCGTTCATTGGCCGCAGTCCCACCGCAGCCGCAGGTTAGGTGCCTACCCGACCAGTTCGTCAAAATCTCCAAACATGGTCATGCCGAACAAAGCGCCGTAGACGTAATGCCCGGTCGAGGCCGCGAGTTCGGGTTGTTGCAGCCAGTCTTGCAACGCTGAACAATCTTCTTCGATCGTGGCGCGAGCTTCGTCTCCGCTCATGCCTTTGATGTGTGAACGAACAGCAGATTCGACGACGTCCATCGCTTCAGGATTGTCATCGCCAAGCGACTCGGGATCAAACTTCTCGAGCGCGGCAAAGGCTGAGGTGAGATACGACAGCCTGTTCGGAAGCTCAGTTGGCATTAGGGGCACCTGACTAGCTAATAAACTGACCAGCAGCGCCGATCAGCGTGCCGGCGATTCCCGCTGCAATCGTTGTGGCAGAGGCTTACCCTGTCAAGGTTTAGGTTCCTTCGACGGGTGTGCGTGGCGGGTGGTATTGGCGGTGAGGGGAAGACGAAGCGGCATGATCGGTTGATTCAGCCACGAAGTCGAATGGTTCATCCAGTTGGTCGAGCGGGAAAACGAAGTATGTCGTGCGACAAAACCAGGTAGTTGCGCGACGCAAACCATTTATTGTGCGGTATGACGAGAGGGTTTTTGGGGGTCGGAAAGGTGGATTTTATACGACGGGGAATTGTCCGGGGCGTGGCGGGGATTTTATGGAGACGCGTGCAATCCGCCCGCCGTAAGTTCGTCGGCGCCGGTCGAGGGGCGGGAGAGCGTTATCAAACCAGGGTCGCATCGATTGAAATGAGTGTGTGCGGCCTCCGATTCAGAGGGTTGGCCGGCAGCATCATTGGGCGAATGCGGATAGTATGGACAGCACGTATTATTTGAGGAAGACACATGAGCCAAGCACCAACCAGCACCCCCACGGGTACCCCGGCCGGACGTCCCCAGCACACCACCGGCGGCGCGCCGGCGGGATCGACCGGGCCGGCGATCCAGCGGCAGTTCGTCAATTTCGCCTGTTACCATCTCGATCCGGCGTTTCGCCGGCTGGATCCATCGGCCAAGGAAGCCGCGCGGCGCGAGTTTCTGGATGCCCTCGCCAAGCCGGTGGAGGGATTGCTGTGCCTCACCTACAGCGTCGTCGGCCTTCGCCCGGACGTCGATTTCATCCTCTGGCGCATCGCGCTGGCGGCCGACACGTTCCAGCAGCAGACCGCCATCATCAACAAAACCCAACTCGGCGGCTACCTCACGACGCGGCAAAGCTTCGTCTCGATGACCAAGCGGAGCATGTACATCGACAAGGTCGACCCGTTCCACACCCACGAGAGCCGCACGCACATCATTCCGGGCAAGCGAAAGTTCCTGTTCGTCTATCCGTTCGTCAAAACGCGTGAGTGGTATCTGCTGCCCATGGAACGCCGGCAGGAGATGATGGACAACCACATCCGCATCGGCAACGCCTATCCGTCGGTCAAGCTGAACACGACGTATTCGTTCGGCGTGGACGACCAGGATTTCGTCGTCGCGTTCGAGACCGACGAGCCGAAGGATTTCCTCGATCTGGTGCAGGCGCTGCGCGAAACCGAGGCCAGCAAGTACACCCAGCGCGACACGCCGATGTTCACCGCCATCCAGATGCCGCTGGACCGGATCCTGGATCAGTTGTTCTAGAACGCAGATTGTGTACCACGGGGAAATGATCCACGAATCTTCACGAATTAACACGAATAAGAAATCGAATCGGAAACAGCAGATGAACGCTGATAGACGTAGGTAAAATACATTTGCTGTCGAATCGGCGCGTTCATCTGCGGTTCCCACGTCCTGGGTTTTATTCGTGCCGATTCGTGAAGATTCGTGGACTCGATCCTGTTTTGTTCTGTGGCGAACACTTCGGTTATGCCGTTGCCTCGCGATATCCTCGAGCGGGCGGAGCGCGTGATGGAATATCACCGCGCCAGCCGGCTTGACGAGTCCTCGAAGTCGCAGCCGCTCGATCCCGAGTCACGGCCGCAGACGGCAAACCTGTTCGACTATGCGAACAAGCTGCCGCTGTCGAGCACGCTGCTCGACGCGCCCACCCCGATGCTGACGCTGCTGGAGCACGGATTGGAGGCGGTGCCGGAATCACTGCATCAGCCGCCGCAGGACTTGCGGACGCTCTCCAGTTGGCTGCACCTGGCGGCGGGGCTGAGGCAGAAGATCTCGATGCCGTTCGGGCAGGCGATGCTGCGGGCGATCCCGAGCGCCGACATGGCGTTTCCCGGCGAGGTTTACGTGGCGGCGTTCTCGATCGACGGGCTCGAGCCGGGCCTGCATCACTACAGCGTGAAGGAGCACGCGCTTCGCCACCTGCGCGACGGGCCTGAAACGCTTGCGCTGCTCCGTCGCGGCCGGCCCGACCTGCACTTTCTCGCCACCGTTCCGTGCGCATTGCTGGTGTCGTCGGTCTTCTGCCGATCGACGTGGTCGCAGGGGCGCCGGGGGTATCGGCAGGCGATGCTCGATTGCGGGCATCTCGTCCAGAACCTGCATGCCGTCGCGATGGGCCTGGGCATGAGCACCGTCACGCGGCTGCGCATGACCGACAGCTCGATGCGCGAGCTGCTTGGCGTGGCGGAAGACGCTGACTACGTCCACGCCGAGGCCGTGCAGGCGATGATCGTCTGGGCCGACGGCGCGACGACGCCCGCCGCCATCCCGCCGCATCCCAACACCGCCGGCCTTGGCACGTTTCCCCGGCCGTCGTGCGAGGGCGTGGTGCCGTATGGGTCTGTGCTGGCGGTGCATCACGATGTTGTTTCCACCGGCGTTGCGATCCGTGAGATTCGCCCGCCGCTCACCGATCTCACGCCCGTGCCCGGCAGCGTGCCGATGACGCGGCTTCCGGTCGCCAGCAGTCAGACGGCGGGGCGATCGATTCGATCGGTGGCGCTCGATGCAAAGCACGTCGAATCGTTTCACCCTCGGCCGATCTCGCGTGACCTGATCATCCGCTTCGCCCGCTGCTGCTTTCGCGGCGGGACGCATTTTCCCCTCAAGCCCGACGGTCCGCACCTGGCACTCGTACGGCCATTCTGGGTGATGCAGGACGTCACCGGGCAGGATCCCGGCATTTGGTGGTACGACCCGGTGATCGACAAGTGGGCCCAGCTCAACCACGGCCAATACCGACACGAGGTTCCCGCCTTCACCCGCGGCCGATCGATGCTCGCCGGCGCGTCGGCTGTATGTGTGATGGTGGCCAACCTGCGAAGGTTGCTCGCCGATGCCGGTCCCGACCTCTATCGCCTTGCCTTACTCGAGGCCGGCATCGCGGCGCAGCGATTGAACCTGGCCGCCGCATCGATGGGCCTCGGCTGCCGCTCCTTTGGCGATTTCAACGACGACGCGTGGAAACTCTTCCTCGGCCTCGGCAACACCGGCTGGGAACCGCTGATCGTCACCGCCGTCGGCGGCCTGCCGGGAGCGCCGGCGAAAACGGAAGAGGCCGCCAGCGCCAGCGGCACGCTTGAATTTCGCGATTGATGCGCCGATCTGCGCGTTGCCCCCGGCCGCACATCGGCGTAACCTTTTTATATGCCATCCGATCAGGTCTCAACGCTCGACGTGCCGCGCCTGACCGCGCTGCGACACCAGTTGCACCGCATTCCCGAGGTCGGATACGAGGAATTCAAGACCGCCGATCTGATTCGAGAGGAACTCGCGCGGCTGGACGTCGAGTTCACGCCTGGCGTACCCGACGCGCCCACTGCCACGATCGCGCTGATCGGCGATCCGTCCAAGCCGTGCGTCGCGCTGCGGGCCGATATCGACGCGCTTCCGATCGCCGAGCGAACGGGCCTGGCCTATGCCTCCACCCACGACGGCCTCATGCACGCCTGCGGCCACGACGGGCACACCGCTGTCCTCCTTGGCACGGCGGGGGTGCTGCGACAGATGAGCAGCCAACTTCACGTGTGCGTGAAGCTCATCTTCCAGCCCGCCGAAGAGGGCGGCGGCGGGGCGGGAAGGCTGGTGCGCGCGGGCGTGCTGGATGGAACACTCGGACCGAAGGTACAGGCGATCTTCGGCCTGCACGGCTGGCCAGGCTTGCAGGTAGGATTTGTCTCGACGCGTCCCGGCCCGGTCCTGGCGGCGACGGACCAGTTCGAGGCGAACTTTGTCGGCGTCGGTTGCCACGGCGCGTTTCCGCACCTCGGCCGCGACCCGATCGTCACTGCTGCGGAGGCGGTATTGAACCTTCAGCAGTTCGTCAGCCGCGAGCTCGATCCGACCGAGCCTGCGGTCGTCACCGTTGGCACGTTCCACGCCGGCACGGCCACGAACATCATCCCCGATAACGCCCGGATCAGCGGAACCGCCCGTACGCTGTCTCCGCCGGCGCGCGCCGCGATCGCCAGGTCCATCCGCCGTCGTTGCGAACTCATCGCGGCGGCGAACGAATGTCGTGTCGAGTTCGAGTGGATCGACGGTTACCCGCCCACGATCAACGACCCCGCGATGGCCGCCTACGTCGAAACCACGGCTCGGGCCACGCTAGGTCAGGACGCTTTCCTCCCCGCGCCAAGGCCGGCGATGGGCGGCGAAGATTTCGCCTACTATCTTGAGGCCGTTCCCGGTTGCTTCTTCCTTCTCGGCGTCTGCCCGCCCGATCGCGAAGTTTATCCACCGCTGCACAGCGATCGCTTCGATTTCAACGACGCCGCGCTCGGCATCGGCGTGCGGATGTTCGTGAACCTCGTCCGCAACTTCCGCATTCACTGATTCGCTCGGCCGCATCGCGCCATCGCAGCACGTCGTGTTCATCGCCGGTTGCGCTTCCGGTATTCGCTGGGCGTCATCGCTTCGCGCCGGCGAAACATCGTGCAGAAGTTCGAGAGCGTGCCGAAGCCGCTTCGCGTCGCGACGTCGTATACGGGGAGTTCGGTCTCGATCAGCAAGTGGCGGGCGAGGTTCAGGTGCACGCGCCAGATTTCCTCGTGAATCGTTCGCTGGACGTATCTCGCGAACTTCTGCTGAAGCGCCCGGCGGCTGATCTGCGTGAAGTCGACCACGTCCTGGACGTCGATCGGGTCGGCGGCGTGGT
Source organism: Phycisphaerae bacterium (assembly GCA_037189665.1). Classification (GTDB taxonomy): domain Bacteria; phylum Planctomycetota; class Phycisphaerae; order Tepidisphaerales; family Tepidisphaeraceae; genus BPJO01. The sequence continues at coordinate 13,926 of JBBCIV010000006.1, forward strand.
CGCGGATGAAGCTGAGGGCGAGCCGCACGTCCGGGTCTGCCACGGCGTGCATGTCGCTGGACCGACGCATCACGACGCCGCGCGGCGCGATGAGCATCGGCGACTTCATCGGCGGCCTGCCGTGGACCTGCTGGATGAGCTCTTCGATTCCGCGATAGCTGCGCAGTTCGACCGCGTTGTCGACGCTCGATAAGGGTGGCTGTGAGAACTCGCAGATGTTCACGTCGTTGCCGACGCTCACCACCGCGACGTCCTCCGGAACGGCAATGCCGGCGTCCGCCATCGCGCGGCAGGCGTGTTGGCCGAGCGCGTCGTCGGTGACGAAGAGGCCGAGGGGTTTCTCGATGTTCGCGATCGCTTCGACCATCGCCGCAACGTTGTTGGGCGAATCGACGATCGGCGGATCGATGCCCGCGTTCCGCGCAACCTCGACGAACGCCGCCGCCCGATAGCGGCGAAACGCGTATGCGGAATGGGTGACGATCGCAATGCGCGACCGGCCGTACTCGCGAAGGTGGTTGAACGCCAGGCGTGCGACCGCGAGGTCATCGGACAGGAAACTATTGGCGGGCAGCGGATCGGCCTGGCCAGTGATGTTGATCGCCGGTTTGCGGAAAGCGCGAAGGCGGGAATCGAAAGCGTCGTACCCGCCGTGATAGAGCACCGCGTCGAATCGCGATAGATCTGGGATCGGCTCGCGCACGTGCTGACGGGTGATGGTCACGCCGCGCTTCGGGTTTTCGGACAGCCATCGTCCGAGCCCGCGCATCAACATGTACGTGAATGGGCTCTCGGCCTCGAACGCGGCGAGCACCTCGATCCGACGGGAACGCGGGCTGAAAAAAGCGGTTTGGGGCATTCTTCACACCTGTCGAAATTAAATGCGCACCAGTTAAGTCCGATTTGAATTATCCACATTATAGTTCGGACATCGGAGCGAGCGAGCAAATCTGGCTGACAAACTGGAGGAGACACAGATGACCGGGAAGAACTTGCACCTATTGGCAGCGGGCATGTTGGCGGCGGCATGGGGTGGCGGAGCGCCGGCGGGGGCGGCGATCGTCGCCAGCTATTCGTTCGACAGCAATTCGGCAGCGTCGGCGGACGCCCACCTAGAAACCACGGCGACGAACGTCACCTTCGGCCCGTTCAGCAACTCTGACGGCTCGCCACCATCGGCGGACATCAACTCCAATGCGCTCCGCGTCAATACCGGCGCCACCGGTATGAACGCCGGCCAGGCCAATACGCTTGGCGGCGCCACCGGGTCGATCGCGCTGGGGGCGTACGCGAGCTTCGCCGTTCAATCACTGGGAAATACGCTTGAATTTACGAGCCTGACGTTTGATCACTGGTTCTTCAACGGATCGAACACCAACGCGTCGGTGGCGGTCATGACCAGCCTGACTGGTTTCACCGCCGGCAATGAGTTGGTGACGTTCACCTTCGCCGGCGTTACCGGAAACTCCACTATCGAGCCTCGGATCGTGAACTTAAATGTGCCGGCGCTGCAAGACGTGGTCGGCAACGTCGAGTTTCGCTTCTATTTCTTTGACAACTCGGATACGGGCGCGCGGGCGGCGTTTTTCGACAACATCGTTGTGAACGCCAATGTCGTCCCGGAGCCGGCGATCCTGGGCCTCGCGGGCTTCGGCGCGGCGGGGCTGGTGCGCCGGCGGCGGTAAGTTCACAGTTCTGCGGAGACACCTCTCATGCGGACGAACCATCGCGCGAAGCGGAAGGCGTTTACGCTTGTCGAGCTACTGGTGATCATCGGTATCGTCGGAGTGCTGATCGCGCTCCTGCTGCCGGCGCTCCGCAAGGCGAAGGAGGCCGCACGATCGACCAAATGCCTGAGCAACCTGCGGCAGGTGGGATTTGCCTGGAATCTGTACGCCAACGACAACGGTTACGTGTTGCCCGGCCCGCGATGGTGGCGTCGCTGGAGCGGCGGGGGGCCACAGAACGAGTTCTGGACCGATTTTCTGCAGGGGAAGCTGGGGGACATCGTTTATCTGAAGCCGCCGAGGGTGGGGATCAACCCGGTGTTGCATTGTCCGAAAAACGGGGCCAAAAGCGGTACGCCTGGCACGTACGGCATGTATGAAACCGGGGTAACGACGTTTTCGCGTCCCGGCGAGCCGGCGTTTTTCGTCGACTCGATTCCCGCTGTCCTGCCGCCGTCGCCGGGGGTGAGGGTTTATCAGGGGTTGAAGCTGATGCGGATTCGCAATGCGAGCAACCTGCTTCTGATCGGCGACACGTCGGTCGAGGAGCCCGGCCGAACCGCGATGCCCGATACGGGCGTATGGATGTGGAATTCCTATGGCCCCCGTAATACCGGCGGGGCGTTCTTCGGCGGGCTGTGGGCGGCGCACAACAACCGCGTTAACGGCATCTTCGCCGACTTCCATGCCGAGTCCTGCGACGCAGGCCGACTGCTCGGCCTTGCCAACGTCAATGGCAACAAGACGCCCACCGCTCGCGCCGCCGGCGTGAGCTGGTGGAGAAACGAAGATTACACCGTCAGCAACCACTGATCTTCCACTTCTGTCTGCCCCCGCATGCGCGCGTGCGACGCGCGTTTTTCCGAGGCGAAAAGCGCCCGGAATTTTCCTGCGTGCAGGATCGTTCAAAGATTGGTAAATAGACTGGATCATCGCAAATGGATTTGACGATGATGCTCATGCGGGAACGCTTGAGCGATCGGCTCGGTTGATTTTTCATGGTGCGCGTCCGGCTGCCGCGGCTCGTGACGCAGGACACTCCCAACGTGGCCAAGCAACACAAACGTAAAGCGATCGTCTTTGTCAGCCTTGTGGGCGTATTAACGTTCACCAGCGCGCTGCTCCTCGTCCTCGCCCCCGCGCCCTTGGGCGGGCCGGGATCGAACGTGACCCTCCTGAACAGCCAGTCGGCGGCGGGCGCGGATATGCAGGCGGTGTTCAGCACCCAGCGTCCGATCACCTCGGGCCGTTGGACGAGCATCCTCATCCGACACTCCCGAACGTCCGGCAGCCAGACCCTTGGCAACGGCGACCACTTCATCATCAGCAATGGCAATGGTGGCGTCGAAGGCCAGATCGCCATGGGAGGTCGCTGGCTGAACCAAGTGCCCGCCATGGCGCCCGATGGAGCGTCGAGCATCGACGATGGCTGCATCACCATCTGCCTGGTGGGCGATTTTGATATTGCCGTTCCTCGATATGTTCAGGTTCGCCAGTTGTCTGAGTTGGTTAAAACGCTGCAGGCCGGTTTGGGCATTCCTACCAACCGGGTTTGGACGCTAGACGAACCGCGCTCGTCGGCATCGGTGGGACGCCTGTTCCCCGTGGCGGAGTTTCGAGACTCCCTAATGCGGTGATATTACCCAAGCTCGCATGGGTTCCTAATATCATCCGTACATTCTCTTCCTTCCGACCGCAATTATCTTGCAGGGCGCGACCTGATGCCCTATGTTAAGCACAAAGAAGGAAGGTCGTGCGCGAGACGTCGGTGCTTGGTCGTACCGAGCGCGGGCAGCCTTTCTGAACGGTGTTGTTTCACCGTGAACAGGGGTTGCCGTACGGCGTAGTGACTCGGTTGCACACGCAGATTATTCATACGATTTCATCTGTGCAGACGAGCGATTGCCTCCCGAGCGCCACCGGCCGGGATGTGACGTAAGTAGCCGTGGTGGGACAAGTTACATGGGACAAACACTCCTCCACTACCAGGTCCTGGAGCGACTGGGCGAAGGGGCTCGGAGCACCATCTACAAAGTGGTGGATCCGACAACTCGCCAGACGTTCGCGCTCAAGCACGTATTGCGCTCGGATACGAAGGACATCCGCTTCATCGAACAGATGGAGGCGGAGTTCGACATCTCACGCAATTTCACGCACAAGAACCTCCGCCGGTCTTACGATCTCAAGATTGTTAAGACACTGCTGTTGAAGGTAAGCGAGGCGTTCCTGGTGATGGAGTACTTCGACGGCCTGCCGTTGGAGCAGGGGCTTCCGTCGGACTTGGTTGAAGTGATGGATACCTTCATCCAGGCCGCCGAAGGATTAAAGGCGATGAACCAGATGGGGTTCGTCCACTGTGACATCAAGCCCAACAACATCCTTCGCGATCGTCACGGCCGGGTAAAGGTGATCGACTTCGGGCAGTCCTGTAAGGTCGGCACGATCAAAGAACGCATTCAGGGCACGCCTGATTTCATCGCCCCAGAACAAGTGAACCGCCGGCCGGTGACGGTTCAGACCGATGTGTACAACCTCGGCGCTACCCTTTACTGGGCGGTCACCGGGCGTCACATTCCGACGCTCTACACCGTCAACAAGAAGGGCGAGAACAGCTTTCTGCTCGACGCGACGATCCCGTCACCGATGGAGCTGAACCCCAAGTGCCCGGTGCCGGTCAGCAACCTGATCCTCGAGTGCGTCAGCACCCACGCCTCCAAGCGTCCCGCCGACATGGACGCGATCGTCCACCGGCTGGAACTGGGCAAGCACGTGCTCGAAAAGGCCCGCGATCCGGACTGGAAGCCGGATCCGTCGCTGACGGACTCGCTGACCGAGTCGAAGTTCTGAGATCATTGAATCATGAGCGGCGTTGCCTCTCACAACGACCTGATTTCGATCGAGGAGTACTTCCGGCGTGAGGCGAAGTCGGACGTCAAGCACGACTACATCAATGGTCGCGCCTTGGCGATGGCGGGCGGGTCGCCGGCACGCAGTCTGGTGACCGCCAATGTTATTCGTGAAACAGGCAACCGTCTCAAGGGCAAGCCTTGTCGTGTGTACGATTCCAACACGCTGCTCGGCATCCCGAACAGTCCGTATACGCACTATCCCGATGCCTCAGTGATCTGCGGCGAACTGCAACTCGACCGTCGCGACCCGAGTGGCCATACGGTCACGAATCCGACGGTGGTGTTTGAGGTGCTCTCGCCGTCCACCGAGAAGTACGACCGGACTGACAAGTTTGACCACTACCGCGATCTTCCGGCGTTTCGCGAGTATGTGCTCATCTTTCAAGATCGCCGGGAGATTCACACGTTCTTCCGACACGATGACGGTACGTGGGCGTTTAACGTTATTACCGATGCCACCGCAGTGAGGCTGCAGTCGCTGCAGATCGAGCTTTCGGTCGATGAGCTTTACGATGGCGTGACTTTCCTAGAACCCGCGCCGGATACCGCCGCCAGGCCGGTTACCTGATCGTCCCCAGGCCCGCCGCCGGGATGGCGAGTTCGTGGATGCCGCGATCGAGGCGTTTACGTTCGCTCGCCACCACGTTTCCCCGGCAATCGCGGGATTCGACCGTCCGCTCGCCGAGCGACCGCTCCAGCCGTACCACCACCCGGCTGCCGCGGGTGGCGTTAATGATGAACGACTGACCTGCATCATTCGCCGGCACGTCGGCCACCGTGTCGTCGTAGATCGCGACGATGGTTTTTTCCGTCGTTCGGGCCACGACGTGCGGATACAGCGACTCCGGGTGCGCCGGCAGCAGGCGGCCGTCGAGCAGGACGTCGCGGTGCTCGCGCCAGAACGCCAGCCAGAATCGCAGCATCGCCACGTGGTCCGCCGGCACGCGGTCCAGCAGGACGGACACCTGTGGGACTGAGAACAGCACGTTCAAGAGTTGCAGTGCCGCGCTCTCGGTCGGCTCGCCCGGATGCCACATCATCATGTCCGCATGGGCGGCGGTGTTGCCGGACAGCAGCCGGATGTCGATCGTGCGGATGCGGTTCGCCATCGCGTCGTTGGGGCAGTCGCCGGCGCGGAAGAGGTTGCCGTACTTCCGCATCAGCGGGCCGACATAGCTCTGGCGGAATTCCACCATGATGTCCGGCTTGATTGCCCGAAGCCGTGTGATCACGTCCGACAGCAGCCGGTCCGCCGCCTCGTATACAGAGTCGTAGTCGCGCCCACCGCCGGTCAGGCCGACGGTTTCCTCGGTCGGATGGAAGGAGTCGACGAAGTCGAGCTTGAACCCGTCGAGGTTCCATTCGCGCAGGTGCCGTTCGTAAATCCCGATGAGGTATTCGCGGACCTCAGGAAGGCGAGGGTCGAGCGTTGATGCGCCCAGCCGGTCGTTGTGGTAGAGGTATTTTCCCTTGAACCGCTCGAACGCCGCCGTGTGTTTGCCGACGAACGGGACGGAATACCAGAGCAGAAATTTCATCCCGATCGCCTGTACGTCGGCGACGAACTGTTTCATATGCGGTACGCGCACGGGCTCCCAATCGCCGCAGTAGGCGTAGCCGCGGGCGCTGTCGGTGGTCTGCCAGCCGTCGTCGACGATGACCGCCTCGCAGCCCATTCCCTTGGCGAGGCGGCATTGATCGAGAATGCGGGCGGTGTCGATGTTCTGATGAAAGCTGTACCAGGTCGAGTACATCGGCAGTCGTGCGACGTCTGGCACGGGGGCCGGCGCGTAACCGGGCAGCGAGGCCCACCAGTCGGAGACTTCGCCCAGCGATTCGGCATAGTTAATCGGGCGGGTGTCGATGCGGATGGTTGCGCTGTAACGGTCGATCTGCGGGTGCAGTTCGTGCAGCAGGCCGACCGAGCAGGTGAACTCCGCCGATTCCTCGACGATGCCGGCCATCAATTTGGTCGGCGTCATTGCGTCGGAGCAGGCGAACGTCAGGCGGTTGGTGCCGTCAAAGCTGTGCAGGCAGATGACCGGCGCATGGCTGGTGCTGTTGGCGGTCATGGGTTGGCCCCAATCGACGTTCAGCCCGCGCCGCCGGTCGGCGGCGGTCGTCCACATGGCCCCGATGTCGATGGCGGGCAACATCCAACCGAGCTTGACCGCCGGCGGCTTGGCTGGCGCAGGCGCGGTCAGGGTGACGGTCACCTCGTGCAGACCCGTTTGCAGTTCTTGCGTCGAAAGTGTGGCTTCAAACCCCTGGAGGTCGCCGGTGAGCGTCACTTCCAGCTCGCCAGCTCGGATCGATCTCGTCATGCCGCTATTTGAAAGGCATATTGGCTTTCAGGCAACCGATGGCGAAGGTGTCGAAAACGGGCGGGCGATCTTTATACTGCTGGGCTCACAACAATTGGAGCAACCATGGCCGCTGCTGAAGTTCACCCGAAGAAGATCGTCCTCGCCTATTCCGGCGGGCTGGATACGTCCGTCATTCTCCCTTGGCTCAAGGAACGTTACCCCGGCGTCAAGCTCGTCGCCTTCGCGGCCGAGCTGGGGCAAGGGTCGGAATTGAAGGGCGTCGAAGAGAAGGCCAGGAAGAGCGGCGCGGATGAAGTCGTCGTCATGGACTTGCAAAAGGAGTTTGCGGAGCAGTACTGCTTTCCGATGCTCCGCGCCCACGCGATCTACGAGCAGGACTACCTGCTGGGCACCAGCATTGCCCGCCCGCTGATCGCCGCCAAGCAGGTGGAGGTCGCCCGCCAGACCGGCGCCGACGCGGTCGGCCACGGCGCCACCGGCAAGGGCAACGACCAGGTTCGCTTCGAGCTCACCTATATGGCGCTGGCGCCCGATCTCAAGATCATCGCCCCGTGGAAGGACACCAGGTTCGAACTGCGCGACCGCGAAAGCGCCATCGAATACGCCGAGAAGCACGGCATTCCGATCCCCGTCAGCAAGAAGAAGATCTACAGCCAGGACCGCAATCTCTGGCACATCAGCCATGAGGGCGCGGAGATCGAGCATCCCAATTCCGAGCCGAACTGGGACGCCTGCCTCACCATGACCAGCCCGCTGAGCAAGACCCCCAACGAAAGCGAACTGGTCGAAGTCGGCTTCGAAAACGGCAACCCCATCAGTGTCAATGGCCAGAAGCTTTCCGGCGACGCGCTGATCGCCAGGCTGAACGAGATCGGCGGCAACCATGGCGTCGGCGTTGCGTTGCTCGTCGAAAACCGCCTGGTCGGCATGAAGTCGCGCGGCGTGTACGAGACGCCCGGCGGGACGATCCTGTACGAAGCCCACAAGGCACTGGAACAGATCACCATCGAACGCGACACGCTTCACTTCAAGCAGCAGGTGGCATTGAAGTATGCCGATCTCGTCTACAACGGCCAATGGTTCCACCCCCTGCGTGAGAGCTTGCAGGCGTTCATCGATCACACCAACGCCACCGTCACCGGCACGGCGAAAGTTCGCTTGTTCAAAGGCCGGGCGTTGGCAGTGGGGGCCACCAGTCCGCACACGCTGTACGACGACAAGCTCGCCAGCTTCTCCATGGAAGGCTACGACGTCACCGCCGCGCGCGGCTTTATTGACCTGTTCGGCCTTCCCATGAAGGTCGCTCAGCAGGCGAAGCGCTGGTAAACCTGGGCCGCGCGCCAAGCTGTCACGATCTTTCAAAGCCCCGGCCGATGGCCGGGGCTTTCTCATATACTGATTGAGTGAACCGTCTATGATCTACCTTTACCGCGATTTCTTCGATCCCCCCACCCTTCGCCAGCAGCAGTACGTCGCCGACCTTGCCAAAACCGGCACTGTTTACGTTGTTCCTGCCGATGAAGACGGCGAGTTCGCCAGGGTGGCGCGCGCGAACGGTGCGATTCGTTTGAGCGAGCCGATCCACCGCGCAGGCATGGCCGACCTGGCGTTTTCAGGGATCGAGAACGTGTTGGTCGAGCTGTGCGAACTCGACAAGATGGAGTTGGCCGAGGCGCGCATTGTCCGGGAACGCGGACGCGGACGACCGGATGCTTCGCAGGTTGTCCCAGCGCCAAATCCACCTCAGCCGTTGCCTGGCGATGTTCCTGCAACCGGCGTCCTGAGCTACGTTGGCCGGCACGTGTTGTATGTGGATCAGCCGGCGAGCCGCAGCTGGACGGGGCCGCTCGACGCGCCGCCGCGGCTGTTCGTCGTGTATTCGGAGCACAACGAATTTGCCAAACGGCTGGCCGAGCGGTTCGACGCGTATCGCGTCTACAAGAATCCGAGCGCCATCCTCGTCATCGGCGGCGACGGGACGATGCTGCACGCGGTTCAGCGGTACTGGCGTTGCCGTGTGCCGTTCCTGGGGATCAACGCTGGCCATCTGGGCTTTCTGCTTAACAGTCATGAGGAATACGCCAAACATCCGTTCCCGCCACCGCAGATCGTGACACGTCATCTGCCGATGTTACACGTGGACATGCGCACGGTGGACGAGCAGGGCAACGAGAAGGAATGGGTTCACGAGGTGACGTTCAACGACGCGTGGATCGAGCGTGCCGGCGGCCAATCGGCGTGGCTCCAGGTGAGCGTTGACGGCCGCGTGCGATTGCCGCGGCTGGTCGGAGACGGCATCCTCGTCAGCACTGCTGCGGGATCGACCGCGTACGCCCGCGCGATGGGCGCGCCGCCGTTGCTTGCAGATACGCCCGCGTGGCTGCTCGTCGGCAATTGCGTCGCACAGCCGCCGAATTGGAAGAGCGCCCTCCTGCCGATGACCAGTACCGTGGAGGTGAAGTCGGTCGATCCGCTGAAGACCAAGCGCCCGCTTCGCGGTTTCGCCTACGGCCGCGAGCTGGGACGCGTTGATTTCCTGCGCGCCCGCGTCAGTCGCGTGGCATCGGTCGAACTGGCGTTCTATCCCAGACACGATCTGACCGAGAAGATCAACGATCACATGTGGGGCCAGATCGCAACGTTCTGATCGCGCTGTGCCGCTCCAGCCGCGCGATCAACAGCGTTACAGCGAGAGGGCGTTTCGTGCTTTCAACGAGGAAAAAATTCAGTTGGAAATTAAATTTCACCATACGACCATTTTGGCGGTCGTATCGTCGTTGCCTCGTCGGGCGGAACGCTTTAGTTTATCGGGTACATCACAGGAATTTTTCCGGAGAAACACACCATGGCGATGACGAATCGGACGATTGCTTCCTGGGTCGGACTGGCGCTGCTGCTGCAGGTTCCCGCGAGCGCGACGCCGAAGGTTGAGGAAGTGGTTGTCGGCCCGGGAGGGCGCGATATCCCGCGTCATGTCAGCCCGGCCGGCCTGAAGCTTGCCACAGTTGTGATGAAGGGCAGCCGCTTTTCGGTATTGATCGACGGCGTCGAAGGTCCACTGGTGGACGAGGTGCTGAACGCCGCTGCCACGGTCGATATCCATCGCGGCTCGTTCGGCGAGATCAGCGCGCGGAACGTGACGGCCACCTATCCCGTTGCGTTCAGCCCCGACCTGAAGCGTCACGCCTACGCTGCCCGCGTCGGCGACGAGATCATCGTCATCTGTGATGGCAAGGAGGTGTTCCGGACGAAGAACATGCTTGGCTCGCTTCCGCGCGTGCAGTTTTTGGCGTTTACGCCCGACAGCCGAAAGCTCTATTTCAATACCCCGACGACTGACACGATGAGCTCCGTTGCGCTCTGGATGGACGGCCAGATCGGCCCGCCCGCTGCCGAACTGGTGTGGCCGGTATTTAGCGCGGACGGGTCGCGATATGCCTACTCGGCATCGAAGATCAAGACGCCCAACGAGAAGTTCGTCGTTGTCGATGGCGAGGTGATGTCCTACGCCGGCGGCCGACCGGCGTTTACGAAAGAGGGTCGGCTGGTCGTGATGTCGCCCGACCCGGCCGATGGGTCGATCTCGCTGCTGGTCGACGGAAAAACGATTCTCAAATCGCCGTCCATCACGCGATACGTTCTCAACCCCGTCACCAACTCCGTCGCCGCCATCGCGACGGGGGCCGACAGTAAACCGGCGCTTTTCATCGACGGCAACCAGGTGCCGGGCACCGAAGGTGCGCACGATGTGATCTTCAGCTCCGACGGCAAGCGATGGATCGTCAAATGCGCGTTCAACGGCCTATCGTGGGTGGTGATCGACGGCAAGAGGAGCGCTGATTACGCCGTCATCAACCAGGTCGGCTTCAGCGCTGATGCGTCGAAGGCGGTGTACGTGGCGGAGGCGGGCGGAAAGCGGTTCGTCGTAACCGAGGGCGTGGAATCCCCTGCTTTCACGCACGTCTTTCTTCCGCCGATCTTCAGCCCGCGCGGGGCGGGCGTGGCGTTCAACGCCGGGCCTGAACCGATGCTTGGCCGAGCGTTCCATGTCAACGGCCAGGCGTATCCGCCCGGTCGATATTCGGAAGTATTCCAGTTCAGCGATAACGGCGAGCACTTCGCCTATCTATCCGGAACCGACCTTTTCGCTCGCGTGCTGGTGGTGGATGGCGCGGACAAGTCTTCGTTTGGAATGGTGCCCGAGCAGAGCCGGCCGGCCCTCAGTGGTGACGGGAAGCATTACGCCTGCGTGGTGCGGACGAGGACGTCGGAAGCGCTCCTCATCGACGATAAACTTGTGGACCTTCCACCTGGCACCGGGGCGCCGCGCTGGCTGGCGTTCTCGTCGGATGGAAATCATCTGTTCTGGTGGTCGCAGGACCGAGCCGCCGACGGAAAAGCGCAGGGCGGACTTTACGTCGACGGCGAGCGTGTGGCGGTCTTCGATGCAAACAATATCGGCCTGCGCAATAATCTTTGGGAGCTGAACGACGATGGTTCACTAACGCTGCTCGGCAGCGCCGGCGAAGTGATCAAGCGTGTCCGGGTGACGCCGTCGCCCGAACGCAGCGTGGCGTCAATTCTCTCCGACCACGAGGCTCGCGTTGCCCAGGCGGCCGAAGCTGCTGCCAAGGCGCAGGCCGAAAAGCAGGCGGCCGCCCAGAAGGCCGAAGAAGAAGCACGCCTCGCTCGCGAGGCCGCCGCCGCCAAGCGCGAGGCCGATCTGGAAGCGCGCAAACAAGCCCGCGAAGAGGCCGCCGCCGCCCGAGAGAAAGCGCGGCAGGAACGGCTCGAGGCGCAACAGAAAGCCAAAGAAGAGGCGGCCCGCAAGAAGGCCGAACAGCAGAGGAAATAACGCGAGCGCCAGCGGCAGAAAGACGCACGAGAACTGCTCCGCAATGGCGTCCTGACGGGGCCGTGAGTGCTAAAATCAAGGTATCATGCAAACCCAATTCACCAAGCTCCCCGGTAATTATGTTGTGGCCCCGACGAGCATCATCGTTGGTGATGTTCAGATCGGCGAGCTGTGTTCGTTCTGGTTCGGAGCGATCGTTCGCGGGGACGTGGCGCCGATCATCCTCGGCAAGCGGGTGAACGTGCAGGATAACGCCGTCATCCACTGCGATAGCGGCGCTCCGAACGTGATCGAGGACGACGTCACGATCGGCCATGGCGCGATCGTTCACGGCGCGCACATCGGGCGCGGCACGCTGATCGGGATGGGCGCGAAAGTGCTTGGGCAAACGCGCATCGGCGCTGAATGTCTGATTGCCGCCGGCGCGGTGGTGTCGCCGGGAACGATCGTGCCGGACGGCATGGTTGTGATCGGCGTGCCGGGTAAAATCGTGCGGCCGGTGAAGGAAGAAGAGTTGAAGTACATGCAATGGCTTACCGGGCATTACGTTGATCTGGCCGAAAAGTACGTGAAGGAAGGCTTCGTCGCGCGGCACGTAAAAGACTGATCTGACGAGACCGTCGAGGGCACGCGAATGACGATCGAAGGCACGATGACCTGTCGCTCGGCGACGACCGCCACCGCTTTGTGGATGGCGGTCGTTGCGGCGTGCACGCAGGCGTGGGGCGGGCTGATCCCGCCGGAGGAAGGCATCGTTCCCGATCGTGCGGCGGAGCAGGTGATCGAGCAGTTGAAGGCCGGGCGAATGGGCGAGGCTGTGGAACGCGTTGAGGCGATGCTCGCCGACGAATCAATGCGGCTCGTGCGCCAAGACGGACAACTCGTCCCCATCCCGACGTGGGTTGAACTGCAATTGTCGCTGACGGGCACACGTGAGGCGTTCGTCAACCAGTACGACAAGGCGATGAACGCCGCAGCCCAGCGCGATCTCCAGGTGGCGAAACGGGGTGAGCCAGCTGTCGAGATGATGCGGATCGCCGCCCGTTACCCGTGGACCACTGCGAGTACTGCAGCCGGTGCGGACGCGGCGGCGATCGCGCTCGCGGCGGGAGATGTGTCGAGCGCCGTCGCGCTCGCGCCAGCCGATGCCGCGTTCGGCGAAGTCGGACAAGACGCCGTTCTGCCGCACGCGGCGTTCGCATCGGATTGGTTTCGGAACTTTCTGCCGATCGAATCGTCTCGCATCGTGCCGGTGGCAGCAAGGGATTTCATCGTCGTGGCGTCTCCGCTGGCAGTGGTGGCGTTGAACGGACAAGGCAAAGCGTTGTGGACTGCTGGTCCGGCACCGGTAAAGCCGCTGTTGACGGGTAGCAAGAAGCCTAACGTGCCCTATGAAGACCGCTCTCTGATGCGGCCGGCGGTGTGGGCGGACGTGTTGGGAACGCCGCGGATCGTCGTCGCGCGGTTCACCGATGGCGAGACATCGTCGCTCCGCTCGTATCGCGCCAGTGACGGAGAACTCATCTGGGATTCAGCGGCGCTATCCGCCTCGCGCGAGTGGATCGTCGTCGGCTCGCCCGCGGCAGCGGGCGGGATCGTTTATGCAACGGTTGCCCAACTCGACGCGGCCAAGGGCACGCAGTTGATGATTGTCGCGTTCGACCTCATGTCAGGCGGCGTGCTTTGGCAGTGTGAGATCGGCGAATTGCAGCCCGTTTACCGCCTCGCGGCGCTGAAGCGCGACGATCGTTATCATGGCGCGGCGATGGTCATCGATCAGTTCGCCGACACGTCGTCGCTGCTGTCGGTCGATCGGCGAAACGTCTACGCGGTAATGCACGGATCGTGCGTCGCGGTCGATCGTTTCAGCGGCCGGCTGCGGTGGCTCGCCAGTTATCCTGCCGACGCGCTCGATCCGAAACGCCTTGCGCGTGACAAGAAACAGAAACCGCCGCCGGTGCTGCGGCGATGGCGCGACGAGGCGGTGTCGGACGGAAGGACGGTCGTCATCGCGCCGACCGATTCGGACATCGTGATCGCGTTCGACGCTGTTACCGGCAAAGTTCGATGGCAGAACGACGCGATTCGCGGCCAGGAACTCGTTGGTCTTGTCGGCGATCGGGCGATCTTCGCCGGTGGATCGATCGCGGCGTTGAGCCTTGAGACGGGCGAGTTGCTCTGGCATAACGCGCCCGAAACCCCGGCGGTCGGGCCGGCGTTTATCGACGGGGACGCGCTTGGCCTGCTGACCGAACGGGGACTGGCATATTTCTCACTCGAACGAGGACTGGCGGTTCCGCGGCGAGAAGCCGGAGCGACGGCGAACGTGGTATTGCTCGATCCGCTGCTCCGGACGCCCGCAACCCGCAATATCCTTCAAGCTGCTGGTCTGGCAGCCTACTTCCGCGCACCTGCACAGTCGCCAAACCGCTTGGATCGCCGCTAGAGCCTTAGGACTATCCCTATAGCATCTGCCCGCGGTCCTTCAGTCGTATATAGATACGTACTTTAGAAATGGTGAGTAAGGATGCGAATTTGGGGATGTGGCGTTTGATTCGCGCGGCCTGACCGTTCTACAGTATGGATAACGGTCGATGGGAGCATAAAACGTGACAACTGATGGTGACGTGGCGAGCGAGGTTGATCTGGATCAGCTTACCGCTCTGTTTCGCCTTCTTTCCGATAAAACACGACTAAACATTCTGCTTCTACTTTCCAGCGGGGAACGGAACGTGACGTGGCTGTGCAATGAACTGAAATTGCCGCAGCCGACGGTCAGCCATCACCTGGGATTGCTGCGCTTGAATAACCTGATTGGCAACCGTCGAAACGGCAAGCAGGTGTTCTATCAGCTTAACGGCAGGGTGAGCCAGGAAGTCGAGGGCGTGCTGAGCATTCAGGCTGAGCATTACGCCGTCAGCATCACCAGGTCGGGCATCAGCGCGACGCCTTCTGAGCCGGCGATGACGGCTGATGCGGCGGCGGCGATTCCGCAGAATTAGTCTCGAGGCGACGGCCAGTGATGTGAACGAAGACGTCGTCGAGCGTCGGCCGGCCGATGGAGACCGAGTCGATCATTCCGGGTACTGCTTCGATCAACTGCGGCAGGAACAGGTGCGCTTCGGGGCGTTCGATTCGCAGCATGCGGTCGAGGCGTTGTACTGCAACGCCCAGTTTTTCCTGCACCGCTGAGGCCAGTTGATCGGGCTCCGGACCTGTGAAACTGATCACGTCTCCGCCGACGCGCGACTTCAGTTCGTTCGGCGAGCCCGACGCCAGCAGCTTGCCCTGATCGATGATCGCGACGTGGTTGCAGCGGTCGGCCTCGTCCATCAGGTGCGTCGTCAGCACGATCGTCACCTGTGATTCCCGTCGCATTTCCTCCAGCAGCGTCCACAGATCGATCCGCGATGAAACGTCCAGCCCGGTGCTCGGCTCGTCGAGCAGGAGCAACTTGGGTTCGGGGATGAGCGCTTTGGCCAGTTCGACGCGTCGCCGCATGCCGCCGGAGAGCTTGAGCACGCGTTCGTTCGCACGCGAGCTGATGCGGAATCGCTCGAGCAACAATCGGATGCGTTGCTCTAGTTTCGCGCCGCGAAGGCCGTAAAGGTGACCGTGGCATGCGAGGTTTTCGGAGACGGTGAGCTGCTTATCCAGCGCGGGGTTCTGGAACACCACGCCCAGGTGCCGTCGCACCGCTTCCTGCTCGCGTGTGGCATCGAAGCCGAATACGCTGATCGATCCCTTCTGTAGCGGCATGATGGTCGAGATCAGCCGAAACAGCGTGCTCTTGCCGCTGCCGTTTGGGCCTAAGAGCGCGTACAACTCGCCGGGCGCAACGGCGAGCGACAGCCCGTCCAAAGCGAGCCGTTCGTTGCCGTATTGGTGGGTAACCTGGTCGATCCGCAGCGCGCCGCCGTCATGCATGGGGGCATTATCCACTATTTGGACGGCGGAGCGAAGGTCAGGTCGATTTCGACCGGCGTATCGTCCTTGATCGACAGGGGCCTTTCGACTTTGCCAAAGCGCTCGTGCCACACGACGAGCTTGTATTCGCCGGGGGGGATGTTGGCGATCTGGAACTCGCCGGCCTCGCCGGTGATGTGGAAGAGCGGGCTGTCGAGCACGCAGATGTACGCGCTCATCCAGGGGTGGACGTCGCAGCCGGTGCGGAGGAACTCAGGCATGCGGAACGTCACGTCCACCGACTCGCCGGCCGACTTCATCCAGTAGTTGGAGTCGCCGTCGAAGGTGGATTTGTAATGAACGTTGTGGATCGTCGGATCGGACGACTTGATGTTGAGCGTCTGCCCGACCACGACGCCGACGACGTGCGGCACGTAGCGGCAGTAGACCTGATCGAGCTTGGCGGCGGGCAACGCCGATCCGTCGGCCTTCGGGCCGCCTTGCACGAAGACGACGGCGTTGGCGAGCGTGCCGTTGGCGTTCACGACGACGGATTCGTCAGGCAGCGTTGCGGGCGCGCCCTCGCAACAGGGCTCGTTCTTCAGCGGCGGCAGGGGCGGCGGCGGGGTGGTGATGATCACCTTGCCTTTGACGACGCCGGGGCCCGTGATCGAATCGGCCGGCACGCGCGCCGAACTCGGCGGCGGCCTCGTGTCGCAGCCGATCGCGATCATCGCGGCCAGCAGAAACGATGAGCGGAGCGTGTTGGTAAGCATATCGATCGCGAACGCGCGGCGGACGGCTACATCAGGCGGTCGATCATCAACGCCCCGAGCGCCAGCGGCAGGTAGATGATCGAAGCGAAGAATGCCGTTCTTGCGGTCGTTCGTGTCGGCGTCAGGGCGCACCGGATGCCGGTGGCGAGGAAGCCCAAGCCCAGCAGCGATGCCACGACGATGTAGGGCACGCCCGTCGGACGCGTCCACACCGGCATCAGGCTCGCGGCGATCAGCAGCACCCCGAACGCGGCGATCCAGCGATTCGTGCGGGCGAGCGTGCGATCGACCACCGGCATCATCTTGTAACCCGCGGCGGCGTAGTCGTCGCGGCAGAGGATGGCGATGGCGAGGAAGTGCGGCATCTGCCAGCAGAACAGGATCGCGAACAGCGCCGCCGCCTCCCAATCCAGCGAGCCGCTGACGGCGGCGTAGCCGATGACGGGCGGGATCGCGCCGGGAATCGCGCCGACCAGCGTGTTGAGCGTGGTGAGCCGCTTCAGCGGCGTGTAGACGAGGACGTACAGCAGGATGGTCGAGAGCGCCAGCACGGCGCTGATGAGGTTGACGGTCACCGCCAGCGCCGCCAAGCCCGAGGCGCTGAGCAGCAGGCCGAAGATCGTCGCCTCGCCCGGCGTCATCCGGCCGGCGGCGATGGGGCGGTCGGCGGTGCGGGACATCATCGCGTCGAAGCGATACTCCCACGCCTGGTTGAACACGCTGGCGCCCGCGGCGCAAAGGCCGGTGCCGATGAGCGTTTGCAATAGCAACCACCAGTCGATCGGGCCCGACCCTGCAACGACAAAGCCGATCATGGTGGTGATGAGCACCATCATGTTCAGGCGGGCCTTGGTCAACTCCATGAAGTCGCTGGTGCGCGACCGGGCGGCCTCGGCGGTGTCGAGCGTCAGTTCGCCGGAGAGATCGTCGATCTCGGCGGCGGTTAGTTTGATTGGTCGTCCGTACTCACTCACGCGGTCACCCATCCCGTTGGACTGTCCGCCGTCGTTGCCCGAGTGGTGGCGGGCACGACTGCTGTTTTCGATCGGGCAAACTGCCTCGCGATGACCGCCGCCGTCAGGGTGGTGATCATCAGGGTGGTGGCGCCCACCGCCACGTGCAGCGATGCCACGTCCGCCGGCTTGCTCCAGTACACCGTCAGCACGCCGAGCGTGAACTGAACGGCGATCAGCAGGCACAGCAGGGCCGCCAGCATCACGATCAGGCGGCGCGAACGCAAGTTTTTGAAGACATGAAAACCGAGGAATCCGATCGCCAGCGTCACCACGATCGCCCCGACGCGATGGCTGAAGTGCAGCCAGACCTGCGTCATCGTTGCGGGAGGCAGGTGGTAGGTCCAGATTCGCAGGGAATTGGCTTCGTCCAGGCCCGCCTCCGTGGTCGGCGGTAATACCTTGCCGAACGCCAGCGGCAGGTCGGGGATGGCGAGTCCGGCATCGTAATGCCGCATGGTTGCCCCGGCAGCAAGCTGAATGAAGATCAGCACCGCCGCCATCCCCGCGAGCCGAACTGCAAGCCGTCCGGCGGCAGCGCCGGCGCCGTTCCAGCGGTCCCGAAACTCGATCCACCAGCGCGACATTGCCAGCGCCGTGAATGCAGTCATGCAGAAGAACGCCTGGGCGAAGCATCCGTGGATGACCGCCAGCATCGTGTTGACTTCCGTCACCCTAAGCCCGCCGAGCGTGCCTTGGATGACGATCGCCGCCAACTGTACGATCGTCAGCCATCGCACCCAGCGGCGTTCTTCCCGCTTTCGGCATATCCAGGCGAGCAATCCCACCACGCCTAAGCAGGCAAAAAGCATGTAGACGTTGGAAAAACTCTTCTTGAACTCGTACGTAAGTTGCGATGCCGTAGCGAGATAGAGCTTCACTCCCAGGCCGGCCGCCACGAGGAGGAACATCGCGATTGTGAAGACGCCGATCTTGTATCGCGTCCCCGGCTTGCGGGCCGGTCCCCAGGCGAGCATCACCAGCGCGATCGACAGCAGCCCCGAAAGCGTGCCCAGCAACCGGTGTGTGTGCTCGTAAAAGATTCCGCCGATCCACTTGCTCGGCGGGAACAGGAACATGTTGTATCCAAAGGAGTTAGGCCAGTCCGGCACGCTCATGCCCGCCTTATGGCTCGTCACGAGCCCCCCAAGCCAGATGAGCGGGAAGACCGAAATCGTTACCGCCACCGCGCACCAGAACTGCGTTCGTCGAAACGACGGACTCGGCGCTGCCAACTGGTGGGAAATCGTCTCCATCAACTATCGCTCGGAATCGTGCCTTCCAAGACTGAACGAAGCAGTCTAGCGGCATGCCGAACCCGAGGCGAGCACTTTTGACGGATGTGAGGCGATGTGCCGCAGCGGGGAAGGGGAGAGTACTGAGTGGAAAGGACTGAGGACTGAGTGGACGCCGGCCAGCGCGTCCACTCAGTCCTCAGCACTTGTCGCTATTCCACGCCCTCTACCTCTACGCTTCGCCCATCAGCGACGTTTCGCGTTCGTGCTCGGGGACGGCGACGTGATGGACGTTGGGGACGGGGTGTTCGCTGACCGCGCGAACCCTGATCGGCGCGGGCAGCAGGTCGTGCTTGTTCAGCCAAGTGCGGATGCAGCGGTCGATTTCGTGGTCGAGATCGGCGTGCTGTTGTTCGGTGACGCGGTCGAGATATTCGCCCGATTCGGGCGACGCCTGCCAGCGGTCGCGCATCGCTTCGATAAGCGACTCCGCGTGGTCAGTCGACTGCGGATCGGGCTGAACCCATTGGCCGACGAAGATGCCTTCGGGCTGGTCGGACCGATTCTTCAATGCCGCCAACGCCGCGTCGAGCGCCTGTTGGCGGGTGGCGAAACTGCCTTGGTAATTCTCCCGGTCGAATGAATAGGCGAACGTTGGGGTCATCTTTTGCCTCGCTTTTCGTTTCTCCAGGCCCACGTTGAAAACGTCCTCCGGGCCACCTGTTTATTCTACCTCATCCGTCGGCAAAAACAGGGCTGAGGCAGTAGAGGAACCGGGAAAGTCTATAAGTGCTGGCCGGATGACAATTTGCATACTGGTTACGGGGTTGTGGGCTTGAAGAGGGGTTCCTCGTAGTTCCGAACGGCAAGGGCAGCGCAGATTACGCCATTTGACGCTTTTGGTCCGTATCTGATAGGTTGGCGGGTCTGTCGAAAATTTTGCAGCGAGGCAAGGGTTTCTTCGTGTTCGCGATCATCAGTGACATCCACGGCAATCTCGAGGCCCTGACCGCAGTGCTGGCGGAGATCGACCGGCGGCAGGTGCAGCACATCCTGTGCCTGGGCGATATCGTCGGCTACGGCCCGAACCCGTCCGAGTGCCTCGACCTCGTCGCCACCCGGGCCCGGGCGGCGCTGATGGGCAACCACGATTTCGCGGTGCTGTTCGAACCCTTCAACTTCAACCAGGGCGCTGAGACGGCGTGTTTCTGGACGCGCCGGCAGTTCGAAGACGATCCGGATTTGAAGCGCCGCGCCGAACGATGGAAGTTCATCGGCAACCTGCCGGTGCGCATCCGCACGTCGGAGTTCGTCGCCACCCACGCTTCGCCCCGTCGGCCGATCAACGAGTACATCTTTCCGGACGACATCTACACCAATCCGGGCAAGTTCCACAGCATTTTTGAGAAGTTCGAGCGCGTCTGCTTCGTCGGCCATACCCACGTGCCGGGCGTCTTCCTCGAGGGCCCGGATTTCTACTCGCCCGACGAACTCGACAACCGCTTCGAGATCACCGACGAAAAAGCGGTGATCAACGTCGGCTCGGTGGGCCAGCCGCGCGACCGAGACCCCCGCGCCAGCTTCGTGATTGTGAACGAAAACGCCGTCGAATTTATCCGCATCGAGTACGACATCGATACGACGGTCAAAAAGGTTTACGCGATCCCCGACCTCGATAATTTCCTGGGGGATCGGCTCAGAGACGGAAGATAACGGTAGATAGATGAACGAACGTACACGGCTGGTGCTCTTCATTGCCATCTCGGCGGCGATCCTGTTCAGTTGGGGGCCGCTGATGACGTATTTCGGGTTCGTCCAGCCCCCCGCGACGCAGCCCGCCAGCCAACCCGCGGTTGCATCGACGACTTCCCCCGCGACGAGCGACCCGACGACGCAGCCGGTCATCAATTTCACCCCCGGCAACGCGACCGTCACGCCGCCGGCGATCGAGCCGGGGCCGGGCATCAAGGCGTTGCCCACCACGGGCCCGACTGCCCCGGTGACGCTCGGTTCCACGGCCCCCAAGGACCCGACTTACGCACTGGAACTGTCGATCAACCCCGTCGGCGGTGGGCTGGAACAGGTCGTCCTCAACAACTTCAAGCAACGCGTCGATTCCGACGAACGTTTTACCTTCGAAAAGCCGTACGGTCCGGCCGGCACGTCGCCTCTCGCGACGCGCACCATCACGCTGAACGGACAGACGATCGACATCTCCTCGCAGGTATGGCGCGTCGACCGCTCCGACCGCTCCGCCACCCTCACGCTCGAACTCGCCGATCCGAGCGGCCAGCCGATCGTCCGCCTTGAAAAGACCTATGAGATCTTCGCCCGCCAGGATGAAAAGGCCCCCGGCGCCGAAGGCTACGAGATCCGTTTCTCACGGAAGGCGACGAACCTCACCGGCGGGGCGCTGGAAGTCTCTGCCACGCTGGTCGGCCCGACCTTCCCCGCCAGCGAGATGGCCCGCGGCGGCGACCGGCAGGTCATCGCGGGGTATCGCGGCTCGAAGGCCGTCGCCCTTCATTACGAACAACTCGAAAACTTTACTGCCGACGCGCCGACGAAGGATTTCACCGTCGATAAGAATGGCCAGCAGTTGCTCTGGATCGGCGCGGGCGGCAATTATTTCAACGCCATCATTCGTCCGCTGGACAACTGGATCGCCAAGGCCAAGGCCGAAGCCCTGAACCCGACCGCCGATTCTCACGCGCGGCAGGTGCTCCTCACGCTCGACACTGTTTCCAGCGGCCAGCTCGCGCCGGGCGCCTCTTCCGAAGTCGTCGCCAAGACGTTCTTTGGCCCGCGCCTCCGTTCGCTGCTGAAAAACGATTACTACGCCGGCAGCGGCATCGAGTACCAACACACGCTGGAGATCAGCGGCTCGTGTGCTTACTGCACGTTTCAGACGCTGGTTGACTGGCTCATGATGCTCCTCGGCTGGATGCACGGCATCTTCCGCGACTGGGGCCTGGCGATCATTGCGCTGGTGTTCATCGTCCGCGCCATCCTGCACCCGATCACGAAGAAGTCGCAGGTCAACATGGCCAAGATGGCCAAGATGGGCCCGGAAATCGAGCGCATCAAGAAGAAGTACGGCGACGATAAGGACGCGATGAACCGCGCCATGATGGAGTTCTACAAGAACCACGGCGCCACCCCCATCCTGGGCTGCCTGCCGATGTTCCTGCAGATGCCGATCTGGATCGCGCTGTACAGCGGCCTGTCCACCACGTTCGAGCTGCGTCACGAGCCGTTCCTGTACAACCTGACGTGGATCAAGGACCTGTCGAAGCCCGACCACCTCATCGAGCTGGCGCCGGGGAGTCAGTTCAACTTCCTGTTCCTGCACATCGACGGGCTGAACGTCATCCCGATCCTGCTGGCGGTGGCGTTCTACCTGCAGTTCATGCTGCAGCCCAAGCCGCCGGCGATGACCGACGAGCAGAAGCAGCAACAGAAGATGATGATGTGGATGACCACGCTGTTGTTCCCCATCATGCTTTATCCGATGCCGTCGGGCCTGAATATCTACATCTTCGCCAGCACGGTGTTCGGCGTGATCGAGAGCAAGATCATCCGCCGGCACATCGACAAGCAGGAGGCGCTCAAGCCCGCCGGCCCGAACATCGTTGACGGCGAAGTGATCGACCGTGCCGCCAAGTCACAGCAGCCGGCCGAGAAGAAGGGCGGGGGCTTTATGGGCTGGTTCGCCCAGCTTCAGGAACGCGCGGAGCAGATGCGCAACGACGCCGAGAAGAAGGCCCAGCAGAAGCGCAACAAGAAGTAGCGCTCTTCGCGCGTGTGCCGCATGTTGCGTGATCGCGCGCGGTGAATTGCCGTGAATACGGAAGAGACGATCGTCGCCATCTCGTCCGCGGTGGGGCAGGCCGCGCGGATGATCGTGCGCTTGTCCGGATCTCAATCGGTCGAATTGCTTCAATCCATCGGCGGCGAAGTATCGACGGCGGGGGCGTACCGGGTGCGCCTTCGGGCGCCTTCGGGCCTGGGGCAGGTCCCGGCGTGGGCGTACGTGTTTCGATCGCCGCGAAGCTATACGGGGCAGGACCTGGTTGAACTGCACCTGCCGGGCAATCCGTTGCTGGTTCGGCTGATCGTTGAAGACTTCGTTCATCGCGGCGCGCGTCATGCGGAACCGGGCGAGTTTACGTCTCGCGCGTATCTCAACGGCCGGCTTGATTTGACGGAGGCGGAGGGGGTGGCCTTGACGATCAGCGCCGGCAACGACGCCGAGCTGCTGGCCGCCCGGCAATTGATGTCCGGCGAGCTCGCCCGCCGCGTGCGGCCGTTGATGGAACAGTTGGCGCAAGGTCTGGCGCTGCTCGAAGCGGGGATCGACTTCGTCGAGGAAGACATCTCCTTCATCTCCGCCGACGATCTTCGCGCCCGTATCGACGAGATCGAAGGCGGCATCCGCGACTTGCTCCGGCAGACTTCTCGCCTTGAGCAGCTTTCCCACGAACCGCGCTTCGCCCTCGTCGGCCGGCCGAACGCGGGGAAGAGCACGTTGTTAAACGCGCTGGCGAAGCACGACCGGGCGGTCGTCTCGCCCGTGGCCGGCACGACGCGGGATGCGCTCAGCGTTCGCATCCCGCTCGATCGAGGCATGGTGACGGTGACCGACGTGGCAGGGCTGGAATCCGTCGGCGATGATCCGCACGGCATTAACGCCCAGATGCAGGACCGTGCCCGCCGGACGATCGAGGAGGCAGACCACGTGTTGCTGGTCGTCGATGCGTCGGTGAACGAGCCCGCAATCGCGCTGCCGCGCGAGCCGGACCTGCTCATCCGCAACAAGATCGACCTGCTGTCGTCGCCACCTGATGGCGTTGCGTCGACAATCGGCGTTTCCGCTCTTCAGGGAACGCACATCGATGCGCTGGAACATCGCCTGTCGGAGATCGCTTTCGGATCGCGTGAGTCGGGGGCCGTCCTCGCGCTCGGAGCACGCCACCTGTACGCGCTCGATGAATGTCTCGGATCGCTATCGCATGCCCGATCGTCGCTCGACTTGGGCGCGTCCGAACTGATCGCCCACGACCTGCGGGAAGCCCTCGATGCGCTCGGTCGCATTCTCGGTCAGGTGACGCCCGACGACGTGCTCGGCCGGATTTTCAGCTCGTTTTGCATCGGGAAATGACGGCCGCACATTAGCCGGGCAACAATCGGATTGCCTTGTATTCAAATCCGTATTGCGCCAGGAACAGGCTCACCAGCAGCCAGATCGCCGCCGCCAGGGCTTCGCCGACGATCAGGCCGAGGAAGACCGGCCGCATCACCGTCAGCAGATGTGAGCCGCCGAATCGCACCACCAGCACCTTCGCCAGCCAGCCGACGAAGATGCTGAACCACGTCACCCGCACGCCCCAGCTGTACACCATCAGAAACCCGATCGGATGCAGCGGAAACGCCGGCCAACGCAGGTGCGCGCCGGCGAGCATCGCGGTGATCGTCGCGCCGAGGCCGAAAAAGCCCAGCCGCGAGTGGGACTCGACCGGCCCATTTCGCGGCGGCAGGAACTCCTGCGTGTGCCACAGTGCGATCACCTTCGGCATGTTCAGCCAGCCCCAGCCGTCGTTATCGAGGCCGGCGCCGGACGAATCGAGCGTGAGCGCGTAGTTGTAGTGGATGTAAAGCGAGGCCGCGCCGCTGGCGACGTACGCGAGCACCATCGCCACGATCAGCCACATGAGGTACACGCCTGCCCGGCGGGTGATCGCGGGCTGCTCGTCGGCGATCCGAAGGGCGTGCGTCGCGTACGGCGAGATTGCCTGCCGGTGGTCGTGCACCAGCATGCCCGAGAAAAGACCGGAGAAGAAATGCGTGCCGACCGTCGTCTTCACGCCGTCGCCGGGCAGTTCCTGGGCGGCGTAGATCCACGTGCGATTCATGGGAACGTTGATCAGCACGTACAACAGGCCCGTTTCGGCGATCACCTTCGCCAGCACCACGTAGAGCAGGAGCAAGAGCAGCACGATCACGACTCCGCCGACGAGCGAAGCGCCCGCCATCCACAGCCACACGCTCGCCGCGATGACGCAGAGAAGCAGGCCCCATCCCGAAACGCGATGCGAAAGATACCGCCCGGGCGATTCGTCCGGCAGGGGGCCGCGGAACATGTGCCGCACCACCAGCGCCAGATGCCTTCGCGCCAGCCACAGGATCATGCCCCCGAAGATCGCCACCGAGCCGAAGAGCTGGTCTATCTCCATCCCGCCAGTGAGGTTGCCGCCGTACGAGCCTGACAGCATGCGCACCACCTGCGTCATCACGTACAGAAACCACAGGCTGAACGCCACCTTCGACTGCATGAAGAACGTGATGCCGATGATCGTGAAGAAGATGCCCTGCGACTTAAACGACCAGTCGGTGAACGACAGCGGCTCCTCGGCCATCAGCGTTCGCATGTCGATGCTGAGGTTGAACGCCGGCACGGCCGGGTAGTAGCGGTTCAGCCCGTAGAGCATGTCGACCGCCAGCACCGCGCCGGCGGTGATCCAGAAGCTCGGCGTGCTGAGCAGGGTGTTCAACGCGCGCTTTGGCGCAGGCGGCTCCACCAGCGACAGGTAGATCGTCGCCAGCGGAAACGCCAGCCGCTCCGCGACCACCCATTGTTCGCGGAAGATGACCGTCAGGCAGATCACCGCGCCGAACAGCGCGACGAAGAAAATGCCCCACGTGATGGCGGGGCGTATCCACGCGCTCCAGGGAACCGCCATCACGCGATTGGCGAAGGTGGATTCCGTAAGGCTCACCCGGCCGACAAATCCGGTGACGACAGGGTCGGCGCCGCGAACGGCCGGGTCGGGAGAGTCGGTTTCAAACGTCGGAAACAGCCAGTCCGCAGGCTTTGCCTGCTCGACAACCTTGGCCAGGTCAGGCTCGTTGGCGGCGTGATAGAACGGTGCGATCAGATGCCCGGGCAGGTAGCGCATCATCCCCACTGCGGGGAAGGCGCAGGCAACCAGGCTCATGCCCAGCGCGATGGTCAACTCCGCCTTGCTGAACGCCGCGCGCGGAGCGTAGCGGGTGAGCACGCCATTGACGATTGCCGACATCAGCAGGAGCAACAGCACGCCGGTCGGCAGGAAGCTGCCAATGGTGTCGGTGTTGTTGACGACGTAGTTGTTGTACGGCGTCAACAGCGAGATCAGCAGGACGCTCAGCAGTCCCGCAACCACTCCGCGAAGGCGGAAAGATCGTTCTGACTTGGATTTTTCCGCCACGTTGCTCCTCTGCGCAACAGTTTAGTGGATTTTCAAGATGTTGCGCGTATTCCGCGGTTGCGCGGAAGCGCCCTGATTAACGCAGATATCCTCGTTCACGCAACAGCGAAACGATGCGATCGGCGCAGGCGTCCACGTCCAACTGATCCGTTCGCAGCGTGAGATCGGCGTTGGAAGGCGGCTCGAACGGGGCGCTCACGCCCGGGAACTGCGTGATCTGCCCGGCGTCGGCAAGCGTATAGGCGCCGCTCTTGTCGCGCTGGCGGCAGATTTCGACCGGGCAGTCGAGGTAGATACTGACGAAGCGGTCGGGGCCGATGACTTCGCGCGCCTTTTCGCGCACGGCGTCGTGCGGCGCGACGAACGCGCAGATGCAGATCAGGCCCGAGTCGTTGATGAGCTTGGCGATCTCGGACGTGCGGCGCAGGTTTTCGCTGCGGTCATCGGCGGTGAAGCCGAGGTCGCGGCTGACGCCCTGGCGCATGTCCGGGCCGTACAGCACGTTGGCGTTGTGATTGGTTTTCCAGAGCCGCCTTTCGACTTCATAGGCGATGGTGGCCTTGCCGGAGCCGGTGAGCCCGTAGATGAGCACCGTCGCCGCCTTGTGCCCGTAGCGCGTCTCGCGGTCGGCGAGGGGGACGAGCGAGTTCTTCTGCTTCAGCTTGCCCGCCACGGGCTGCTGGAGCCACAGGTTGCCCTGGCTTCGCCGGTCGGTGTGCTCGAGGATCATCCCCGCGCCGACGGTGGTGTTCGACAGGCGGTCGATGACGATGAACGCGCCGGTGGCGGGGTTGGCCTTGTATGGGTCGAACGCCAGCGGCTGGTTCAGGCTTAGCACGACATGCCCGACCTCGTTCATCGCGAGTTGGACGGCGGCGCGTTTTTCGAGCGTGTTGACGTCCACGCCGTAGCGAATCTCGGCGATCTCTCCGCCGAACGTGCGTGTGGTGTGTTTGATCCAGTATCCCCGGCCGGGCACGAGGGGCTTTTCGTGCATCCAGACGACCATCGCCTCCACCTGGCTGGCGACGTGCGGCTCGTTGCCGGGAGCGACGAGCATGTCGCCGCGCGAGATGTCGATCTCGTCTTCCAGCGTGATCGTCACCGCCTGCGGCGCGAAGGCTTCCTCCAGTTCGCCGTCGAAGGTGACGATCGACTTGACCTTGCTCTTCTTGGCAGACGGCAGGGCGACGATCGGATCGCCCTTGCGGATGATGCCCGACGCGACCGTCCCCGCGAACCCGCGGAAGTTCAGGTTCGGCCGCAAGACGTACTGGACCGGGAAGCGGAAGTCTTCGAGGTTGCGGTCCGACGCGATGTGCACCGTCTCAAGGTGATTCAGCAGCGGCGGCCCGAAATACCACGGCGTGGCGGCCGACTTTTCGACGACGTTGTCGCCCTTGAGCGCCGATATCGGGATGAACTGCACGTCCGGAATGCCCAGCTTGGCGACGAAGCCGGTGTAATCGCTCTTGATCTGCTCGTAGACGTCCTGCGAGAAGCCGACGAGGTCCATCTTGTTGATGGCGACGACGACGTGTTTGATGCCCAGCAACGACACGATGAACGAGTGCCGCCGGGTCTGCGAGACGACGCCGTGGCGGGCATCGATGAGGATGATCGCCAGGTGGCAGTTTGACGCGCCGGTGGCCATGTTGCGCGTGTACTGCTCGTGGCCGGGCGTGTCGGCGATGATGAACTTGCGTTTGTCGGTGGAGAAATAGCGGTAGGCAACGTCGATCGTGATGCCCTGTTCCCGCTCGGCCTTGAGGCCGTCGGTAAGCAACGCCAGGTCGACCTCGCCCGCGCCGGTCGTGCCGTGCTTAACGCTATCCCGCCGCACGGCGGCGAGCTGGTCGTCGTAAATCCCCTTCGTATCGTGCAACAGCCGGCCGATGAGCGTGGACTTGCCGTCGTCGACGCTGCCGCACGTCAGAAAACGCAAAAGCTCTTTGCGCTGATGTCGGTCGAGATACGTGTGAATATCTTCAGTGAGTGCTTCTGTCTGCATGATTCAGTAGCACGGGCGTCCCGCCCGTGTCCGTTATTCACGGGCGAGACGCCCGTGCTACTTTTAGAAGTATCCTTCTCTCTTCTTCTGTTCCATCGATCCCGCCTCATCGTGATCGATCACCCGGCCCTGACGTTCGCTGTTGCGCGCCACCAGCATTTCCTGGATGATCTCGGGCAGGGTGGTCGCATTGCTCTCGGTGGCGCCGGTGAGGGGGTAGCAGCCGAGGGTGCGGAAGCGGATGACCTTGGTTTCGGGTTTTTCGCCAGGGTTGAGGCGCATGCGGTCGTCG
>JBBCIV010000007.1:0-3607 GCA_037189665.1 Phycisphaerae bacterium
GGGGGAATACTTGAGGTAACGATTATAGGCGCCGGCATTGCTGGTTCCTCGATTGCGGCGCTATTGGCGCCGGAACATCGTGTCACCTTGCTCGAGATGGAAGATCGCCCGGGCTATCATGCTACGGGACGATCCGCGGCCGCGTTCGTTCCAGATTATGGGAGTGAAACGGTTCGGGCATTGTCGGCAGCTTCGTTACCCTTTCTTACAAACCCGCCGCCAGGTTTCTGCGACGGTCCCATCCTTTCGGATCGCGGCCTAATGTGTATTGCACGAACAGACCAACGGGAACGTTTGCTCCATATGTTCAACGGATCGCCGAGCGCTCGCGGGGCAACCTGGCTTGATGCGGATGCGGCCAGTGCTGTCATTCCTATTTTACGCCACGAATACGTAGACGCCGCATATCTCGACCCCATGCTTTATGACATTGACGTCGACCGTCTCCACCAAGCCTATTTGAGACAAGCGGTCCGTCATGGTGTTCGTGTCGAATATGGTGCGGCAGTTGAAGGACTACAGCGTCGGAATGGTCAGTGGCAGGTTGAGACGCGCCGTAAGACCTTTATGACCAATATTGTTATTAACGCTGCCGGGGCATGGGCTGACCATATCGCCTCGCTAATCGGATTGGCCGCGCTGGGCCTGACGCCGTTTCGGCGCACGGCCGCTCTCATTCCTGTGCCACCTGGTATGGCCGTGAACCATTGGCCGATGCTACTGGATTGCGACGAAAATTTTTATCTTAAGCCAGATGCCGGTGCGCTGCTGATGTCACCCTGTGATGCGACACCGCAGGCGCCGATGGATGCCTATGCTGAGGAGTTGGACATTGCCATGGCGGCTGACCGCTTGATCCAAGCGACAACACTCGACATCCGCCGCGTTACCCACAGTTGGGCCGGGCTTCGCACCTACGCGCCCGATTCCGAACCGATTATCGGTTTCGATCCCCGGGTGGAGGACTTTTTTTGGTCAGCAGGCCAGGGTGGTTTCGGAATACAGACAGCACCGGCCTGGGCCAAAAAGAGCAAAGCTATTTTCGATCATGATCCGAGTCAGGATCCCATTCCAGACTGTAGTCTTGATCTTAGCCCTGCACGTCTGCTGACCGGCAAGCGCGGCGGACAGGGGAGCAGCGAGGCGCCAGTTCTAGGGAAAAACTAATATCTATTAAGGAAGGTAACAGTCAAAATTTATAGCAAAAGGAGGATTTCTAATGGCAAACTTTTTCTTACGAACCACGATCTTGTCATCTGTTTCTGCATTTCTGATGCTATCACCCCCTGCCGTTGCAGAGGATGCGCAAGGCTCTGATCGGCCGGAGTCTCCAAGCGCCACACCGTCGCTGCAGACTATGGACTACATCGTGGTCACGGCTTCGCGTCGGAGCGAAAAATTGTTGGACGTGCCAATCAGCATCACGGCCGTGACGAGTGAGACCCTGCAAATGTCCGGCGCGAATACGTTCATCGACTATGCGTCGTCTGTTCCCAATCTATCGTTCGCACAAACAGGTATTGGATCGTCGAATGCGAGGACGATTGCCATTCGCGGTATCGGCGACGCCGGAACGACCGGGTTCTACATCGACGACACACCGGTCCCTGAATCGATTGACCCGAAAGTGTTGGACGTTAGTCGCATAGAAGTACTGCGCGGCCCACAGGGCACACTTTATGGTGCGCGATCGATGGGCGGAACCGTCCGGCTGATTACGGAGCAGCCTAATGTCGATGAGTTTAGCGCCCGCGGTCACGCTGCGGTTTCCACCACTAAGAACACGACGCGCCCCAATTACCAGCTAGATGGGGCGATCAATTTTCCTGTCAGCGATAAAGTTGCCCTGCGCCTAGTCGGTTTTTACGATGATCAAGCCGGTTATTTCGATCGTGCCTATGGACCTTATGCCGTAGATCCCATTGGGGTTGTAGAAGGGGTCGGACGCAACCGCACACGCGGGTTTTCCGCATCGGCCTTACTGCAGCTGAGCGACAGTTTTTCGATTGTTCCCCGTGTGCTCTATCAGCGCACGACGACAACCGGCCCGTCTTATGTGGATGTTGCCATCGCGCCGTCTCCCCAATCCACGATCCTCAAAAGCGAAAGCCTGACTCAGCGGCGGGTGTTCGATATTCCTGAAGGGAGTGAGGATGAGTGGCTGTTGTTGACGATGACCGGGCGCGTTGAGACCGAGATTGGCGATTTCATATCATCGACGTCGTGGTTCAAGCGCGATACGTCGGATACCGAAGACTATACAGATTTTATCTACAGCGCTTTCGGCATCTCACCGCTTCCAGCATCGATCACGAAGGATAACGGCAACAGAAATTTCACGCAGGAAGTGCGCTTTTCTTCCAATTTTGGTGGTCCGTTTGAACTGGTTGCTGGCGGCTATTACAATCATGCGGCTAACACCGGCATTTTTGACGGGATGAGCGTTCCTGGGCTCAATGCAGCAACAGGTGGCGCGTTGGGAACTAACCTGGTCATCGACTGGTATCAGCGGAGCAAGCAAGAAGAGCTCGCGGGCTATATCGAGGGGGTCTTTAAAGTCACATCGAAATTATCTTTGATCGGCGGCGTTCGCGTTTTCGAGATTAAAACGTCGACCGATCCAGAGCTGCGGGACGGAATCGCGTTGGGGGGACCAAGTGTCCGTCCCGCAGCCTCCACTAAGGAATCGGGTTATACCCCGAAAGTCTCTGTTCAGTATAAGGCCAGTGATAACGCACAAGTGTATGCGAGTGCCTCTCAGGGGTTCCGGGCCGGTGGGGTTAACGGACCAATCCCTTCGACATTTGGGTGCGACGAACAATTGGCGGCAATCGGTCGCAGTCGCGACGATGTCAGCGATTACGAATCCGATACTGTCTGGAGCTATGAAATCGGCGCCAAGGGATCACTCCCGGGTGGTGGCTTGACGGCAAGCGTTGCCGGCTATCGTATCGATTGGTCCGATATTCAGCAGAACGTCACACTCGCGTGCGGTTTTGGATTCCGGACCAATGCTGGGAAGGCCCGCGCTGAAGGGTTCGAGGTCGAGATTACCGCACGGCCAATGCCCGGGCTTAGCTTGGGTGGCGGCATTGGGTATACCGATGCAACATTCCGCGAAACCATTGCCGGGACGAAGTTCCAACCTGGCGACCGGGTTCCTGGTATTCCGAAATACACACTCAACGGTTTCATTGATTATGTGACACCGGTCGCAGGTGAGGTGGAGGGCTTTTTCCATGGCGATGTCAAATACGTCAGTTCGAGCATCAGTGCGGTCAATGCAACGGTCAATCCAGGGACCGGTGCGCTGGTACCACGCATTCGTCCAAAATCCACATTGGTGAATCTACGTGTTGGGGCGCGGCAAGGTCCTTATGAACTTTCGCTGTTCGCGAAAAATATCTTTAACGAAATCGCGAGCCTCGGCGATCCAATACCAGTTTCTGCCGAGCCGCCTATACGGGCGCGCGTTGGCATCGCACAGCCGCGTACACTTGGTGTTGATTTCCGTGCGTCATTCTAAGAACTAGATAGGGAGCACTATCATGGGAGAGAGTTTTACGCGACGAACTGTGTTGGCCGCCACGATGGCGGTCGGCACGTT
>JBBCIV010000008.1:0-4286 GCA_037189665.1 Phycisphaerae bacterium
CGGCGCGACAGTGAGAGAGGATCGCGCGGCACTTGTCGTCATCCCAGTCGTGGATGATGTGCTTCATGATGTACGTGTCGCCGCCGGGCACGACGGCGTCGAAGAAGTTGCCCGCGGCAATGGTGCAGCGGTCGTCGATGCCGGCTGCCTGCAATTTGGCCGCGGCGCCGGCGACGACATCAGGCGAATCGAACACGACGCCGCGCAGCGACGGATGCTTGTTCAGGATCGCCGTCAGCAGGCTGCCGTGCCCGCCGCCGACGTCGACGATCGTGCCGCAATCGGAAAAATCGTACGCCTTCAGCACGGCCGGCTCGACCAGCGCGGTCAGCTCGCTCATCGAGCGGTTGAAGATCTCGGACCGGTCTGGGTTTCGGGCGAACCAATCGAAGATCGGCATGCCGAACACCGCGTCAAACGACGGCTTGCCGGATTTAAGACTGTGAAGCAATTCGCCCCACGGGCCGAAATGCGTGATGCCCAGTTCCGACATCGCCGTATAGCGAAGCGAACCGGCGGCGCCGGCCTTGAGCGTATCCGACAACGGCGTGGCCTCGAATCGGCCGTCTTCGCGCTCGCGAAAGACGCCTACGCTCGCCAAGGCCCGCAGCAGCCGATACATCGCGCGGCTGTTCATCCCCGTATCAATCGCGATCTGATTGGCGGTCTTGGGCAGGGTGATGATATCCGCCAACCCCAGCACTGCGGCGGCATGGACGGCACGCGAAACCCAAAAACCGGCGATCATCTGCATCATTGCCACCTGCGGCGGAGGTGGGGGCATCGTTTCAGTCGGTCGTGACATATCAGCTTCTCCGTGTATGAGCGAAGGAGGATGAACCCAGACCCCCCTGTCCGTCAACACCGCCCTGAACAGGGCAGCGGCCCTCGATCACACCGCCATCGTTCATTCAATACCACACGATCTATCCGCGCGCTGCCCCCGTGCCGCGCGACGCGGGAGCTCCCGATGCGAACACCTCAAATATCGAGAATCCGCCGTCGCGCCGATATTCCAATGTTCTTCAGAACATTGGAACAATGATCGCGAAGTTCTGAGTGTGATTGGAC
This sequence comes from Phycisphaerae bacterium, assembly GCA_037189665.1. Classification (GTDB taxonomy): domain Bacteria; phylum Planctomycetota; class Phycisphaerae; order Tepidisphaerales; family Tepidisphaeraceae; genus BPJO01. The sequence goes on from JBBCIV010000008.1 coordinate 1,072, forward strand.
AGGGCGGACAACGCCTTTGCGGCGAGCGGCCAATCAAGGTGTTTCGCTCGACGCGACCTCATCAGTGGGTTACGCTTGCGAATCGGTGAAGGTAGGGATTCTTTCAGACACGCACGACCGATTTTCGACTGCGGTGGCGGCGGTGAAGCTGCTGCAACAGGCGGGCGCGCAGTACCTCATTCATTGCGGCGATGTGGGCGGCACGAACATGCTCGACGCGCTCGTCGGCACGCCGGCGGCGTTCGTGTTCGGCAATACCGATTTCGAACGCGATGAGCTTCGCAACTACGCGTCACTCATGGGCGTTACGTGCCTCGGCCACTACGGCGTGCTCGAACTGGCGGGCAAGCGAATCGCCGTTACGCATGGAGATGACGCCTTGCTGCTGTCGCGACTGAAGCGCCCGGAACAGCCGATCGACTATCTCCTTACCGGGCACACGCACGTTCGACACGATCATCGATACGGCAAGCTCCGCGCCATCAATCCCGGCGCGTTGCACCGGGCGGCGGTCAAATCCGTCGCAACGCTGGACCTGCTGACCGACGAATTGGCGTTCCTTTCTCTGCCAGAGCCCTGAAAACTGCCGCTGCGAGACGAAAGGCGTTCTTTTCCTGTCGCCCCCGGACTACTGGATTTCCACAATGCGATTCGGCTTTCCCCCGCCGCCGCGATATACTTATGCAATGGTTCAGGAGGCATCCGGAGACGTGATCATCCGATCGTTCCAGAGCGGTGATCTGGACGCCTGCCGCCGTCTGTACCACGAGGGGCTGATCGGCGGACAGATCGCGGAGAACGACACCGGCCTGGATATCGACGATATCGAACAAGCCTACATGGAACCGGCAGGCAACCATTTCTGGGTGGCGGCGGTTCGCGATACGAACGAAATTGTTGGAATGATCGGGGTAATGCACTCCGATGGCGTCGGCGAGATTCGTCGGCTGCGCGTGGCGGACAATCATCGGCGCCGCGGGATTGGGTCGGCGTTGCTCGAGCAGGCGGTGCGCTTCTGCCAGGAGAACAACTACCTGAAGGTGGCGCTGGACACGTTCATCGAGCGTGAGCCGGCGCTCAAGCTATTCGATAAATTCCGGTTCCGTCACGGCCGCACGAGAAACTACGCGGGCAAGGACCTGCTCTACTTTTATCTTGATCTCTACACCTCCGATCGCAAGGACGAACCGGCATGAACCGTACGCCCGAGGCCTTTTTTGAGGCCGCATTGCAGGAAAGCATCGACCTGTTTCCAACGCTGAAATCGCTGGCACCGACGATCGGAGACATCACCCGCGCGATGATCGCCGCGTGGGAACGCGGCAACAAAATCCTCTTCTGCGGCAACGGCGGCAGCGCCGCCGATGCGATGCACTTCGCCGAAGAACTGGTCGTCCGCTATCACCGCGATCGCAAAGCCCTGGCGGCGCTGGCGCTGCTCGACCCCTCCACCATCACCTGCGCCGGCAATGATCTAGGCTACGACCACATCTTTTCACGGCAGGTCGACGCGCTGGCGAAAAAAGGCGACGTGCTCTTCGCTATCACTACCAGCGGCAACAGCGCGAACATCCTGAAGGCAATCGAGGTCGCCCGCGAACGCGGCGTGACGGTTGTCGGCTTCCTCGGCAAAGACGGCGGCAAAGCTAAAGCCTTGTGCAATCATGCTTTAGTCATACCCTCCCTGCGCACCGCGCGCGTGCAGGAGGCCCACAAGATGATCTATCACGCGATGTGCGATCACATCGATGCTTGGGCCCTCGGCGAAACTTGAATCCGAAGGAACAGAGGCGCTTCGGCAACCCCGTCTGATATCCCCAAAAACCAACCCCCTCTCATCCCCCAAACATTTCCCCAAACTTTTACTTGACAAAAAAACGGTCGTTAGGTTACTGTCACTCCGAACACCCTCCAAACCGGCAAGTCGCCGGGGGAAATTGAGGGGGAATTGAAGGAGCGGTCATGAACCTCACGCCGCGTCAGTTGGATGTACTCGTCGCTGTCCGAAACTATCGTCACCTGCACGGCTATGCGCCGACGATGCAGGAATTGGCGGACATGCTTGGAACGAGCAAGGTCACCATTTTTGAACACGTTGGGGCGCTGGAGCGCAAGCGGGTAATCCGGCGAGATAAGCACAAGGCTCGCTCCCTGGAGATCGTCGCCGACGAACGCCTGCCGGACGAGAATCGCCCGACCAAGCTGCCATTGCTCGGCAGCATCGCCGCGGGATCGCCGATCGAGGCGATCGAAAATCGCGAAGAGCTCGATCTCGAAGCGCTGTTTGCGTCCAAGCAAGGCGTATACGTCCTCCGCGTGCGAGGCGAGAGCATGATCGAAGATCATCTCTGCGACGGCGACTTCGTCGTCATCGAACGCCGCGAGAGCGCCAAGAATGGCGAACAAGTCGTCGCGCTGCTCGATACCGGCGAGGCCACGCTCAAACGCTACTATCGCGAAGGCGGCAAGGTGCGCCTTCAGCCGGCCAATAGCAGCATGGAGCCTCGCATTGTCGATGCCGACCGTGTGCGCGTGCAGGGCGTCGTCATCGGTGTCTTGCGCAGCTACACCTAAGCGTGACGCTCCGACCGCGGCAATCTCCACGAATCACGCAACGCGGTGCGCCGGCGAAGAGTTTGATTTGAAATACTGAATAGATTGTTGGAGTGGAAATTCGCAAGGCTTTCCTCAACAGGAAGTTTATACACTTTATAACTATCTATATAGTATGTAGACTATAGTGGTTATATGTCGCCTAAATAAGCCTTGGCATGGGTATAGGCTCTTTTGGCGAGTCGTCGGATTCTGACAGGGAGGTCCTTGGGGGGAACCTCCCTGTCAGGCTGACGACAACACGGGTTTACGGTAGGTGAACTGATACACGTCATTTGGGGATCAATGGATAACGTCCTGTCGATGCATCGCTGCCAGCTTAATGCGAATATAACCGTCAGACAGAACGCGAGTTTTTCGAGGCCGTATGTTTGGCAGCCTGTGATTGATCACCATTAATTTGCGCAACCGAACCCAATGGTTTGAAATTTACTTCGACAAAAGGAGATACGATGTCCGCCCCGCTGGTTCAGCCTCGTTCTTCTGATTGTTTTCGTCCGCGATCCGACCATCGCCTGTCGCAGCCGCGTAACACAGAGGGGCCGGAGTATCGATCGGCATCGCGAAATACCGCCAACGTATCACGCGTCATGGCTCGTCCA
>JBBCIV010000009.1:0-5301 GCA_037189665.1 Phycisphaerae bacterium
GCGACGATAAACGACTCCGCGATCTGACTTCCTGGTTCCCTGGCGTCTTGGCGATCATTCCCGCTAACCCCTGCGCCACGCCCGCGGGTTCGCGCCGAACGTCGATCGGAAGACGCGGTTGAAACTGGAGAGCGTGTCGAAACCGACATCGTGTGAGATGGTGAGGACGGGCCGCGTGGTCGTCTTCAGCAACGACGCCGCCATGCGCATTCGCAGATCGTGCCAGTATTCTCGCGGCCCACGGCCGATGGCGCGGTGGAAGAGGCGGCGGAAGTGCGGCTCGCTCAATCCGCACCGGCGGGCCAGCAGCGCGATGTCGATCGGATCGGTGTACCGCTGCGCGAGATACTGCATCGCCGGGGCGAGCCGGTCGTAGTCGGGCGTCGCTCGTTCGTTCGGCGTTGTTAGTCCGGGCGACGCGCGGTGCAGGAGCGTCATCAGCTCGACCGTCAGCGACTGCAGCACCGGCCCGAACCCGCGGGCGCGCGAGCGCAGCTCGTCGATCATCCGCAGCACGACGCGCGTCAGCGCCGGGTGATCCGATTCGTGCTTCAGATTGCCGAACGCCGGGCCGGCGAGCGGCGTGGGGTCGAGCAGCGCCGTTTCAAAGCCGGCGGGGGCGAGGCGGAGGGGGTCGAGGTAGATCCACGTCCAATCGCTGTCGGTGCCGGGGATGCTCTGCGCCAGGTGCGGCTCGGCGTGGTTGATGATCGAGACGTCGCCAGCGCGGAAGGGGAGGATCTTCTCGCCGATCATGAACGCGCCGCTGCCGCGATAGCAGTAGCCGAGCTCCAGGCATTGATGCACGTGCAGCCACGTGATCGGCCGATCGGGCTGCACGTAGGGCAGGCCGCCGTCGATCGGCAGGCGCGGATCGAGCGGGATGGGCGCGAGCACGATTTCGATCGGCGGTGATCGTTTCAGCTTGGTTTTGGTCCGTTTTGACATAGAAGCAGGCCGATTGAAGCGTACAGTGACATCCTGAGCAACTTTGGGCGTACGCGAAGGAGGCGACACATGGCCGGCTGGGCGAGTCTGGAAAAGCTGATCGAGGAGGAGAAGCGGCAGTTGATCGAGGAGGGCGTCGTCCCCGATGCCGCCGCGCGTGCCGCGGAAGAGGCACAGCGGCGGCGGTTGGCGGGCGCGCACGAGACGGAGGTGTGGGCGGCGCTCGCCGACCTGCCGCGTCGGGAAGGCTTCGGGTTCGTCGAGCCGAGCGATCTCGAATCGATCCGGGCCGGGCGATCGGGCGCCGCGCCGGCGCTGCGGTTCGATCCGACCGACGACAGGCTCTTCGACAAGATGTATGGCGCCTGGCTCGGCCGGTGCGCCGGGTGCGCGCTGGGAAAGCCGATCGAGGGCTTCATGGGCGAGCACAACGGCCTGCAGAGCTGGCAGCGGCAGAAGGCGTACCTGACCGCGATCTCGCCCGAGGAGTGGCCGCTGCGCGACTACATCCCCGAGCGATCGCCAGCGGAGGATCGAACGGGGCGCACGTGGTGCGGGCCGTCCGCCCGCGAGCACATCGCGTTTATGGAGACCGACGACGACATTCGCTACACCGTGCTCGGCCAGATCGTCCTCGATCGCCATGGGCGCGACTTCACCTCGGCGCACGTCGCGAGCGCTTGGCTCGACCTGCTCGGCTACCGCCACGTCTGCACCGCCGAGACGCAGGCGTACCGCAACATCGTCATGAGCGCCGACGTCTTTCGCTGCTCGCTTGACGCGGAGAAGGCGAAGCGCGTGGACGCCGAGGCGGACTGGCGTTTTCTGACGCATCATCTGAACCCCTATCGCGAGTGGATCGGCGCGCAGATCCGCATCGACAGCTACGGCTACGCTGCCGCCGGCGACCCGGAACTGGCGGCCGAGTTCGCGTGGCGCGACGCGCGGATCAGCCACGTGAAGAACGGCCTGTATGGCGCGATGTTCTGCGCCGCGATGATCGCCGCGTCGTTCGCGACGGACGACCCGATGACGATCGTGCGCGCCGGCCTGGCGCAGATCCCGGGCCGATCGCGCCTGCACGCCGAGATGCGGCAGGTGATCGACGTCTGCCGTAAACACGGCAACGATTACGCGCACTTCGAGCCGGTGATCGAGGAGATCTACGCGCTCCTCGGCCACTACCATCCCGTCCACACGAACAACAACGCCGCCCTCTGCCTGGCCGCCGTGCTGTTGAGCGGCGGCGACTTCCACAAGGGCATCACGATGGCCGTCATGGGCGGCTGGGACACCGACTGCAACGGCGCGACCGTCGGCAGCATCGTCGGCGCCATCTGCGGCGCGCGACGCGCCCCCGCGCACTGGACCGCCCGGCTGAACGACACGCTCAACAGCCACGTCGTCGGCTATCACCCCATCGCGATCAGCGAATGTGCCCGGCGTTCGGTTTCGATCTGGAAACGCGCCAGGATCTAGGGATAGCGGTCAGTCGTGAGGAAATGTGTGTTTATAGAGTTGCGCGTCAAAAACTATCAACGCGAAACTTGTGCATTATCGTTTCCTATAACGGGCGAACGGCCCGGCAATATTGCGTGCTGGGCCGTTCGCAGACATCCGTTCCAAATCCAATAGGGGACTGGAATTAGTAGCGGTAGTGGTCCGGCTTATACGGCCCGTCCACGCTCACGCCGATGTACTTGGCCTGCTCTTCGGTCAGCTTGGTGAGCTTGACGCCGAGCTTGTCGAGGTGGAGGCGGGCGACCTTTTCGTCGAGCTTCTTGGGCAGGACGTAGACCTTGCCGGTCTCGTAGGTCTCGCCGCTGAGGGTGGGCTTCTTGGCGGCGTTGAGGGCGAGGTCGATCTGGGCGATGGTCTGGTTGGTGAACGAGGCGCTCATGACGAAGCTCGGGTGGCCGGTGGCGCAGCCGAGGTTCATGAGCCGGCCTTCGGCGAGGATCAGCACGCTCTTGTTGGTGTCGCTGAAGGTGTACATGTCGTACTGCGGCTTGATGTTGGTGCGGACGACCGCGTTCTTCGCTTCGAGCTTCTCGAGGCCCGCCATGTCGACTTCGTTGTCGAAGTGGCCGATGTTCGCGACGATCGCCTTGTCCTTCATCGCGTGCATGTGCTCGGCGGTGATGATCTTAAAGTTGCCGGTGGTGGTGACGAAGATGTCGGCGTAGCCGAGCGTGTCCTCCAGCGGCAGCACCTGGTAGCCTTCCATCGCCGCCTGGAGCGCGCAGATCGGATCGACTTCGGTCACGATGACGCGGGCGCCCTGGCCCTTGAGCGACTGGCAGCAGCCCTTGCCGACGTCGCCGTAGCCGCACACGACCGCGACCTTGCCGCTGATCATCACGTCGGTGGCGCGGTTGAGGCCGTCGATGAGCGAGTGGCGGCAGCCGTAGAGGTTGTCGAACTTGCTCTTGGTGCAGCTGTCGTTGACGTTGATCGCCGGGAACAGCAGCTTGCCTTCCTTCTGCATCTCGTACAGGCGGTGGACGCCGGTGGTGGTCTCCTCCGAGACGCCCTTGACGTTCTGGCCGACCTTCGTCCAGCGCTGCGGGGTTTCCTTCAGCGTCTTGGCGAGCAGGCTGAGGATGACCTTGTATTCCTTGTTGTCGGTGGTGTCGGTGCCGGGAACCTTGCCGGCCTTTTCGAACTCGGTGCCCTTGTGGATGAGCAGCGTGACGTCGCCGCCGTCGTCGACGATCTGGTCGGGACCGGCGCCGTTGCCGAAATCGAGGGCGCGCTCGGTGCACCACCAGTATTCCTCCAGCGTCTCACCCTTCCAGGCGAAGACGGGAACGCCCTGCGGGTTTTCCGGCGTGCCGTCCGGACCGACGACGATCGCGGCGGCGGCGTGGTCCTGCGTGCTGAAGATGTTGCACGAACACCAGCGCACCTCCGCGCCCAGCGCCACCAGCGTCTCGATCAGCACGCCGGTCTGGATCGTCATGTGCAGCGAGCCGACGACCTTCAGGCCCTTCAGCGGCTTGCTCGCGCCGTACTCGGCGCGGCAGGCCATCAGGCCGGGCATTTCCTGTTCCGCGAGCATCAGCTCCTTGCGGCCCCACTCGGCGAGCGAGAGGTCTTTGACTTTGTACTCCAACTTCGTCGCCGACTTCGGCGCGGCTTCAAGGGTCGCGGACATCAGAATATCTCCTGGGTAATGGCTCACTAACTCATCGGATCGAAACGCGGCCGGATGCAGCATTTGATACATTTCGCCACATTTCATCCGTCTATCCGGATATATGGTTGAATCAACGGCCTTCCTTGTCAAGAAATTCTTATCCGGTTTCACGCAATCGAAGAGAAGAACATATCTATTTTTAATGATGTATTTTCATTACCCCTGATGAATAAGTCGTTTACGGCAAAATTGGGTTCGTTTGGCAAAATTCACTATGCCGATCCATTCCTGCTCCCGCGCTGTCTCAAGCCAGCGATCAGATTCCAAACATTATACAAACTTTCGGGTAATGCGTTGGCTGGCCTGTAGGTGTTTTCTCGCCGTTTAGAGGCGTTCGGGGTAAGCTTGCGCCGACGTGTCCAACCGCATTCCTCGCTATCTCGTCACCGCCGGCAACACCCGGGAAATGATCGACCGGGTTCGCGACTGGGGGAACATTTTCACCGGCAACACCGGGTTCGCGATCGCCCGGGCCTTGGCGGGGCAAGGGGGGGCGGTCGATCTGTTGACCAGCAATCTCGCCCACGTCGAGCAGGGCCCGTCGCTGGGGATGACGACCAAGGCCTTTCGCAGCCACGCCGATCTGCTGTCGCTCCTGAAAGGCCGCGTCACCAGCACTCACTACGACGCCGTCTTCATGACCGCCGCCGTTGCGGATTACGCGCCGGCGGGGTCGTTTGCGGTGCTGGATCGCAAGGCGCTGGCCGACGGGACCGAGCAATGGATCGTCCGCGACGTCCACGCCGGCAAGATCAAAAGCACCCATCCCACGCTCGCGATCCTCGGCCAGCAGACGAAAAAAATCGTCGACAGCTTCCGCGCCGAATGGGGCTTTGACGGCCTGCTGGTGAAGTTCAAGCTCGAGGTCGGGCTGACCAAAGACCAGTTAATCGAAGTCGGCCGGGCGTCGCGCGTGGCGTCGGGCGCGGATTACCTCATCGCCAACACCCTCGACATGGTCGAGGGCCCGTCGTCGGGCGCATATCTGATCTCCGAAAAGGGCGAAGAGTTCGTTCCGCGTACAGACTTGGCGGCGAGATGCGCGCGGTTGGCTCAAGAACGAAAGTAAGAATGAGCCACAGAGTAGAACGCATTCTGTTTAGCGTCGGGGGGGGGGGGGGGGGGGGGGGGGGGGGGGGGGGGGGGGGGGGGGG
>JBBCIV010000010.1:0-2504 GCA_037189665.1 Phycisphaerae bacterium
GGGCAGGCAGTCCTCGCCACCAAGGCCCTCGCCGAATCGGACGAAATCACCTTCGGCGGATACATGCGCGATCGCTTCCGCAGCTTCATCGACCATTTTATCGTCAGCAACTCGCTGGAAGACCGCATCGTCTCCGTCAGCGTCTTCAAAGAGGGCCTCGCCCCGGCGGCAAGCGATCATTATCCTGTTGTACTGGTGATCAAAGCGAAGAATTAGCCAAGGGTAAACGCTGGCAGGACATCGATCTACGAATAGACACCTTTGTCGTAGATGGTGTTTACAAAATACACATCGATCGCGCCGCCTCGAACACCAACGCGCATGACATCATCGATTTCGTCATTAATTCCCACTAATGTGCCCCCCCCCGTTGGATTGAAGAGATATGGCGCTGAGGGCGTTCTCAAGTGTGCGATTTCTTGCTGACGGAATCGGATGAATTCAACGCCAACCTGTGACCAAATTGTATCAATGATGTCTTCAATTTCTTGTATGTCTGCCGCAGTTATTCCTGTTGTCACCAACGCCCCACCGGGCGGCTGGTACTGCATGATGTTCATCTCCATACGATATACTCGCTTTACCGACGTAACTGACGAGGAAAAGGAGAACCGACGCGTCCCCATGAGCAAGCCCTTTCGCTTCCGCGCGAAGGATTCAGATGGACGAGAACTGGCGAGCACCCAAGTCCCGGAGAAGTGCCCCCTGTGAGCACCCCGTCCTCCATCACTCATCGGACGCCCCTAAAAGACCGCGATCCCTTCCGCCTGCCAAGCGAAAAACATTGAACGCGGTATTAAAACCACGACTGCGCCTGATCCGGACGGAATGCACGCGTGAACTTCTCCCTGATGACTGACGCGCGCCGCCGCCGCCTTATACCTCCGACGAGCGACCGAAAGGACAAGTTGTCCTTTTGGAACTCGCAGCAGCCTGGGAGATCGCGATGGGGCGTGGGTCGGCCGCATCACGTCCCTCTCAGGCGCGCAGACGGGGGAGCGTGAAGCCGAACGACCTATGTCGCAGAATACGACGACGCGAAGCCGGTATGTATCGACTTTCGATTACGGAGTACTACGTTCCTTCTAAAAGCCACACTTCGGTTCGAAGTTCTTTGCGACGATCCGCGAAGCCAGCAACGCGATTCAAACAGGCCAGATCCACCCCAGCCTAAACACCGTATTTACGGAAACAATCCCGCAAATACGGCGCCTCCCTGCAACAAACCACGAAGTAATAAGACCGATTGCAATGAAATGAAAAAGTGCGTATCGTGCAGGAAAATCAGGGCTGAAATGAATGTAAGCGTGATGCCCCAGGTTTCTCATGGCGACGTAAAGTTGATCGCCACGAACCGGAAGAAGCATCCCCAGTTGACGGACAAGCAAGTCGAAAATCTTCTTGGCGGGATGCGTGTTGTTGACGCTGATGAGCATGAGAACACTAGCAGTGCGCCGAAGAGGATGGCCTGCTTATGTCAACGCCGTTATCTTTCAGCCAGGCAAAGGCGACGTTGATCGTCCGGTCCGTGGGGTTTTGGTCGAGAACTGCGAACGAAGATGAATGTCCTTCCGGCTTGAATACCCTCTGACTACATAGATGCTACGTCGCGATTGCTTGCCGAAAATCCACTGCAAGTCCCCTCGCGATCGTGTCATTGGCAGGCGGAAGGACGTGCAGATCCGAATGCCCATGGCAAATCCAGTAAACCACACTGGCAGCCTGACCGCCGTTGAAATAACGTGCTGATCTTCCCTATGCACAAAGGGATGAACGCGTTTGAAGAACACGTAAAGTAAGAGGCCGACATCATAAAATCGTGCTGCGATGCGGCTGAAACGATGCCATGAAAGTACGTTCTCCGATGTATCCCTAACCATCTCGGCCACTGCAACCAGTAAACTGCGTGCGTGGGCGGAATGCCACGCCGAGAGGTTTTTGCTTGACAATCGATGGCAACTGCGTTCTTTTCTAATTTGTTGAATGCATCAGGGGCATGCTCACAGGGGGGCATTTCTCCAAGGGCAGAGCTAGTCACACACATTTGAATATTTCGCAGGGATGCGGAAGGGATGACTCATGGCAGCGAAGCGTGGTTCGGCGGCGGCGTTGGCGCGCGGCGGCGGTCGCATCGGTGTTGGAGTCTTTGGAGGCGCGTCGTCACCTGGCGGCGGTCAAGGTCAACTTTCAGCCGTCCGGCGTCTCTTCCCCCAGCGGTTACCTGCTCGATACCGGGGCCACCTACGCCAGCCGGGGCAACGGCTACAGCTACGGCTGGAACGCCGACAACACCGCCAACATGGTGAACGACAACGCGATCATCATGGTGGACACCAAGTACCGGAACCACGCCAAGATGCAGTCCGGCGGCGTCAACCGCACGTGGGAGATCGGGCTGGCGAACGGGCAGTACCAGGTGAAGGTCGTCGCCGGCGACTACGAGAACACCACCAGCGTCTACGACGTGCGCATCGAGGGAATCCAGGGCCCGTCGGGAACGCCGG
>JBBCIV010000011.1:0-16674 GCA_037189665.1 Phycisphaerae bacterium
CACCGTTTTTCGGAAGCTCTGCCCCTTAAATTTTTTCGCCTCAATTGCTTGGCTTTTTGACTCCGCGTCACGAATCTTCGAAATAATTTGCTGAACCGAAAGTTCTTCAGCATTGGCAAGCCTAGGGCCCCAAAATGAAACAAACAGAATTCCGCCAGCCAAACAATATCTTAGGTGTCGCAAGGATAACTCCAGAAAGTAATCACCGTCTAGCAACCCGGACTCGGAACCACTTTTCATAACCGCATTCAAGCAGTTCCATTGATCTTGACTAAGTCGGCCAAATAGGCATGTAGTTTTTCTGCCAGAGATTATCCAACCAAAAGAATCTACTTAATCACCACCGGCGGGCGGCCGCTCTGAACATTCTTTCCAACCAAATGCTGTCGGATACCAGCCGGGACTAAGGTCACTCGAACAATTGCAGACAGCATGCCGAACTTCGCCTATCAAGACTGTCTGCGTTAAACAGATCCAATCTTCTCGCCATGCGCAATGATTAGAAGCCCCAAAGATCAGAGAATCATCAAGCCTACAACCTGGCCCACCACTGCCACCACATACATCATTGAACTCTGCAGAAAATGTATTTATTGCACATCTATTTGTTATAGGAGGTGAAGTGACCACACAGTAGACCCCCGGAAAAAGGTCATCGTCATTGTGTGGCCAAGATTGATCAGCAGGTCTTGTTGGACACGTTTTGACTACAATGAAGCCTTCAGTTGTGCATTTTTGTGAAGAAAAATCGCAGAATCCAGGTGTTTGATAGCTTCCCTGCAATTCTCGTAATTCTTCAACAGGTATATTTTCTTCTTGTACTACAGTGCTCACTGCCAATCCCTCGGTGTCACCCAAATCGCCAAAAATGCACGATGTAACAATGAAGATTCCAAAAACAGATCGCTTCATATAAAACCTTTCCTGAAAATACGTGTCACTCGTCAACCTCGTCATCTCCAACGCTCGACTTGAGTTTCATCATGGCCGGGACGTGCAACTCCCACTCCAGGTGAAACACGGGCTTCAAAATCAATAGCGTCAATCACATACTCAGTGTGACTTTCCCGCCAACGCTGCAAGCGATCTTGCCGCTTCTGATCGACCTCATTTAACAACCGTGCGGCGTCTGAAATTAGAAAATTTTCAAGGCCGCCAGCAATCATTGGGCCAACTCCTTTAGTCTGCTGTATGTTTAGGTGACGCTTGGGCGCCTGTGAGTTAGCCTCGTAGGCGATCGTCAGGGGACCATAGCGACGGCTAAGCCAACCTCCCAAGCGATCAGGACTCCACCCCCTGTTCCAAGGCTTTAGGTTTCCCATGTCATACTCGTCCGCGCCACGCTTCGCGATGGCTGCCAAAATTTGATCGGAGAGCCTACCGCGATCTCCTCTCTCCTCAGCCAACGCGCAAACCAGATGTCCGGATTCTGATGACTCGACATTATGGAGATTGAGAACGAGATCGATCCGTTTTCCCAAATCTATCCATTCGCGGAACCAGTTTGCGTACGCCATTGTTTCCGGCGTTTTCGATGCTGTAAGAAATCCCCATGTAATTGACTCGTATGTACTGGAGGAGGCTGCATCAGGATCCAATACGGGAATAAACATAAAAGTTAGTCGCTGGCGTATGGAGGCAGCACTCTGATTATTAGAGGCTAAATAGCTCATTGCTCCTTTGACGACCCAACTCGAATCCTGCTCCGTACCATGCTCACGCGCGTACATTAAAATACATGGTCTTGTCTTGTCCGCCTCATGGTCGCCGCCAATCCTCACGATGTGCATCGGTCGGCCTTGCCGCGTACGCCCGATCTCAATGACATCACAAAGCCGGTTCGCTTTTAGGCTTTCCATGAACCGCTCATTCATGCTCGGGGTGTACGGCACTTTTAGGGCGACGTACGCGGTGTCTTCTTCAAAGGTATTCACCATGCACAAACGTCCGATCGGCGATTTTATCTTGCCTGCATTGCCCTTCCATCCATCTTCCTCCGTCCAGACGTTGGGCATGAAATGCCACTTCTCACCGCTCGTGTCGGGCAGCAACGGGCCGTTATGGGCGGCGACGGGTTTGGCAGGATTGGCGACGGGTACGGAAGTGAAGTTGGCCGGATCGCTTAAGTCCGACGCGTAGCTATATACCGGGTTCAGCGACCACCACTTCACCAGCGGCGCATCCTCAAAATCGATGCGGATGGTCTTCCCCTTCACACCCTCGACGCGGAACAGGAAATAGTTATCCAGAGATCCGCGTTTACCTTCGAACTTCACGGCGTAATGCGTTGACGATTTACGGATAACGCTCAACGGGGCCGAACATTCGAACCCGCTGGATATCGTGATGCTGCTTTCATCCGCTGCGAGAGCACGCCGCTCATGCTCCAGGGCGGGCGGACTATTGCGCTGAAGGCTTTTCATTGACGCAACCGGGACGGAGGCCTTCGGCGCGCTCGCCGGGAGTGTGGTCGGCGTTTCGAGTTGCATGAGTTCCGGCGGATCCGCGTCTGGTACACGGAACTTTGACGTCGTTGTGATCGCCCGGCTATCCAGTTCGACCGCGGCCAGTTTCCCGTTCGATAGCGGCGGCGTTACATATCGCGGACGACTTTCCCGTTGGGGCGTCGGCAGGCGAGTTTGCGGCGCGGGTGCGTTCTTGACGGGTGCTTGAGGCTGGCTAGTCGCAACCGCCTCGTTTGAGTTCGTCGTTTGTTGCGGCGCGGCAGCGGGTTCGGACGACAGGTGATGGGCGATGAAGACGCCGACGACGATTGCCGGCACGAGCACGGCTGCGGAGAGAATGGTCCAAGTCTTTGTGGTCATCTAAACCCCACACGATTTGCCTGCGAACCCCGGTCAACGAGAGCCTTTTATTCGGCGTTCTGGCGCGAGACGACAAATGCGTTTGCCGGGCCGAGTGCGCCGGATTCGGCGCGGATGGCGCGGGCGATCCCTTCCACCGCCGCAATCGCTCGATCCGGGCGATCCGCCGCGTGCTCGGCCGCTTCGAACGCCTTCTTTGCCTCGGCGGCGTGGTCCGCCAGCAGCAGGAGATTGCCTTTGGCGGTGAAAGCAAAGTAATCCTGCTTATCGATCGCCATCGCTGCGCTCAGGTAAGGCTCGGACGGGAGCTGAATCGACTTCAGGACGTTCTCGCCAAGGTTCGTGGTTTCAGGCGGACCGCTTTCAACTGACGCCCACGTCACCTGCTGATCGACGAACCGCCGGGCAAGATTGGGTTCATCCGTCTTCCGTGCCGCCAGGCATTCCGATAGCAACGTGACGGCAGCCTGCGTGTCTTTCAACGCCGAGAGGTTGTAATTGGCCTTGGCGGCGACCACCGCCTCATCGATTTTTCCAAGCCGAAGCAACGCCCTGGCACGGAACTTCTGGAAATGCTGGATGTCTTTCGTGTTTTCGGGAGCGTTGAGAACGCCTTTGGCTGCGATGTCGGCAACGTCTTGGAACTTGCCCTTGTCAAAAAGGTGGCTCACCCATTTCGGATGCACCATCACCCCGGCATCGGCGAGCAGATGAACCCGGGCGAGCGCCTCGTTGAGCGATGACGAATCTCCCCGCAACTGACGAGAGATAAACTCCGCTTCCGTCCGCGGGCGCCCCACCTCATTCGTCAGCGACTTCCCGTCTTCCGTCTGCCCGACCACCAGCGAACAAACCAAGGCGGATATCGCAAACACCGATGATGAAATACGACTGATCGCCATCTCAACAACCCCTGATTTGAGAGGATCACAGACAAAATGTGACGCCAGATACCTTTTTGTAGCCAGACGTAGAACGCAACACAAGATAAATCATATTATTTTTTTCTGTTTTATATAATTACAAAAATAAAAATGAAGTGTTATTTCCGTTACGGGATATCATCCCAAACTGCTGCAATTATTCAGCTTGCTTCGTCGCGCGAGCTCTTCTTGTAGTTTCGGGGGTCGTCAGTAATCGGTGGAGTGTTCTTGGATGGGTAATCACTTCCCGATCGGCTCCACCGCCGTCGCCGAGGCGAGGTCGAAGCGTTGGGCTTCGGCTTCGGATTCCGGCTGCATCGTTTTCCAGCGGCCGGAGCGGAATCGCATCATCAGGTAAGAGCCCAAGATGAAGCCGTAAATGATTCCGACCGTCCACGGGCCGACAATCCCGAATTGCGGCCACGCCTTGGCGACCAGCCAGCCGCCCCCCACCACCAGGCCCCAGCACAGCGAAATCTGCACGATGCTCGGCACGAACGTGTCCTTCACGCCGCGAAGCGCCCCAATATAGATGATGAACATCGCATCGAAGATCTGGAAGATGGCGCAGATGATCAGCAGCGTTCCGCCCAGGCGGATGACTTCCGGATCAGAGCTGAACAGGTGCATGAGCTGGTTGCGGAACAGGAAGAACATCAATCCGCAACTGAGCATGTAGACCATCGCCACCTTGAAGCCCAGATGAGCGCGGTGCTCGCTGATGTCCGGCCGGCCCGCGCCGACGTACCGCGCCACCAGCGCGGTGACGGCGGTGCTGAGACCGAACGCGGGCATGAACGAGATCTTCATGTACTGAAGCATGTACCCGTTCGCCGCCATCGCCGCGGGGGTGAACAGCGCCATCACCACCGCGAGGAACACCGTCCAGGCGATCACGTCGCCGGCGGTCTGAAAACCCGACGGCACGCCGACGCGCAGCAGTTCTTTAAACTTCGCCATCTCAAAGCGGAACGCCAGCGTGTTGAACTGCTTTCGCATCGCCGGCCCGAAGACGACCGAGCCGAGGATCAACACTTCCAGCATCGCCGCGACGTTGGTTCCCCAAGCCGCGCCGGCGACGCCCATCATCGGGAAACCCCAGTTTCCGTAGATCAACAGCCAGTTGACGAAGATGTTGAACACCGACCCGATCGCCGCCGACAGCAGCACGAGGTTTGGCCGGTTCACCGCCAGCACGAACTGTCCCAGTGCGATCACCAGCATCTTCAGCACCAGCAGCACGATGGAGATGTTGAAGTAGTCCACCTCCATCGGCACCATTTCCGCCGGGTGTCCCATGCGCTCGAACAGCGGCCGCGCGAGCAGCATCGTCGGCATCATCACGGCCGAATACGCCACGCTCAGCCACACGCCCTGCCACAAGTAAGGCCCGCACTCATGATGCCGCTGCGCGCCAAACGACTGGCTCACCAGGGCATTGATCAACATGAGAATGCCAAAGCCAAAGCTGATCACGCAGAACGTGACCATCCCTGAATTAACGCACGCCGTCGCCGCAATATCGCTCACTTTCGACAGCATGAACGCATCGGCGAACTGGTCGATCGTGTACGACGTCATCTGCAAAACGGTCGGGATCGCCAGGTACAGCAGCTCGCGCAGCGGCGAGACGGAACGATCAATGGAATTGTCCAAAGGCAAGGACACGGAAACCTCCGCAACTTCTACTTCTGATGAATTAAGCTAGGATGGAAGACGCCAAATAGCCGACGAGGACTTACCGCACAATGGGTGCGATAATCGCGGCACGACTCGGAGGATTGATGAAGAGAGTATTCATCGGCGTGTTGGTTCTGATGGGTGGGATTATGCTGGGCTGCGACAAGGAAATCAAGGAAGCCGTGAAGCCCGCGCCACTTGTCGCGCCGGTCAACGCCTGATCCTCGACGCCTGCCCAATGCGAAAAACCACGATCTGTATTGCCAGATCGTGGTTCTTACCCTGATGACGAGGGCTCATACGTCGGCTGCGATTTAGTTAGATTAGATTTGCGCCGCCCCGCCATCGACGAACAGTTCGGTGCCGGTGATATAGCTGCTGTCGTCTGAGGCGAGGAAGACGACCGTTTTGGCGACCTCATCCGGCACGCCTGTCCGCCCCAGCGGCGCAGCGGCGGCCGTGGCGTCTTCGAGGCCCTTGATCTGCTCGTCGGACAGCTTCAGCTCGTTTTTATAGCCGGGCGTGACGATCGTTCCGGGGCTGACCACGTTCACGCGAATGTTCCGCCCTTTCAGGTCGACCGCCCACGTCCGCGCCAGCGATCGCAGCGCCGCTTTCGTTGCGGCGTAAACGCCGAACGCCGGCAATGCCTTGATCGACATCACCGATCCGTTGATCACCACCGCCCCGCCGGCGGGCATCAGCGGGAGCGCTTTCTGGATGGTGAACAGCGTGCCCTTGATGTTGATCCCAAGCCACTTGTCGACGTGCGCTTCGGTCACCTGATCGAGCGGGACAAACTCCCCGCCACCGGCGTTGGCGAAAACGACGTCCAACCGGCCGGACGTTTCGCGGATGACGGAGTAGAGCCGGTCCAGGTCGGCCAGCTTGGCGATATCGCCTTGAACGGGCGTTACTTTCGGCCCCAGCTTCACCGCGGCCTTGTCGAGATCGTCCTGCCGCCTGCCGGTGATGAACACGCGCTGCGCGCCCTCGGCGAGAAAGCGCTCCGCGGTCGCCAGACCCAGGCCGCTCGTGCCGCCGGTCACCAACGCCACTTTTCCTGCAAGCTTGCCTGACATGATCGTTCCGACCTTTCTTTTGAAGAAGGTCCCGCCCGGACGTTTCCCGCCGCGGACGAGGCGCTCCCCGTGTGAAGAATTAACGATATCCGCCTGAAATATAGAGCGTTTCGCCGGTGATCCACCTCGCGTCGTCCGACGCCAGGAACGCCACTGCCGGCGCGATGTCGTCCACCCGACCGATGCGGCCCAGCGGAGTTTGCGAGATGACCACGCCCTTGAAGTCGCTTTCCGTGATGCCAGCGCTGTGCGTGCCTTCGGTTTCGACCATGCCAGGGTTGACCGCATTGACGCGGATGTGCTTGGAACCGAGTTCCGCGCCGAGCGAACGCGTGATCGAATCGACCGCCGCCTTGGTCGCGGCGTAGACGCTGCCGGTCGCCATCGCGACCTTGCCTGCGACTGACCCGATGTTCACCACGCTCCCGCCGGTCTCGCCGAAGTGCTTGGCGGCTTCCTGCGTCGTCAGGAGCAGGCCCAGCACGTTCAGATCAAACATGCGACGGTACGACTCCGCCGTCACCGCTTCGAGCGGGGCGAATTCGTAGACGCCGGCGTTGTTCACCAGCACGTCCACCCGGCCGAAAGCGTTTTTTGCCTCGGCGAACAGCCGGACAACGTCTTCCTGCTTCGACACGTCCCCCTGCACCGCCACCGCCCTTCCGCCGGCGGCGTGGATCGCCTCGACGACCTTGTCAGCGCCCGCCTTGCTGGAGGCGTAGTTCACCACCACCGACGCCCCCTGCGCCGCCAGTTCCCTCGCAATCTGGGCTCCGATGCCCTTCGAAGCGCCCGTCACCACCGCCACCTTGCCCGACAACTTGCTCGAAACGGCCGACATAAAAAGCTCCTTTGCTTTGTGCCTTCTAACCTCGTAAAATTGGTTTCAAATTGAAACCGAATGTTCGAAGCATAGTCATCAAGTTTCATATTGCAACCAGATTTTTTGGAGGTCCGGTTTAATTGGCGCGTAGAATGGAGCTAAGTCCATGAAGAAGAAATGTTTAGCTCAACACGACTGTCCCCTCGCCCGCGGTTACAACGTGATTGGCGATTGGTGGTCGTTGTTGATCGTGATGCAGATCCTGACGCTGAAGACGCATCGCTTCAGTGAATTGGAGGCCGGGCTCGGCATGGCGAAGAACATCCTCACTGCGCGCCTGCGCAAGCTCGTCGCCGAAGGAATTCTGGAGAAGCGACCCGCTGCCGACGGAAGCGCCTATCACGAATACGTCCCCACCGAGCGCGGCCGGGATTTGTACACCGTCTTGGTCGCCCTTCGACAATGGGGCGAACGCCACTATGCCGCCGGTTGCCGCACCGAAACCCACCTGGTCGATAAATCCACCGGCCAACCCCTCCCCCCACTCGAAGTCCGCTCCGCCGACGGCCGTTCGATTGGGCCGGAGGATTTGGAGATCGTCGCCACTGGAGCAACGAACCCAATGTTGTAGCCGCGACGCCTGCGTCGCCCATTCGAGACATTCGGAAAAACCAATGGGCGACGCAGGGTCGCAGCCACAACAAAAAACGCGTCGCTGTAAAAGCACCGCGACCAATCCGGCATAGCAGCCGCAAGCCCGATTTTTCCGCCGACAAAAACGCGGGTTGTGCGTAAAACTGAAGTGCGGATCAGGTCCCCAGCGCCCGCCATCGAAGGGAGGAGGAAAAACGATGAGGCGATTTGAACAAACGAACCCATCCGCCCGTTCGCAACGCCAGCCAACGCGGATCAAACGCTCAACACGATTTGAACAAACGAACCCAATTCGACCACAAGCATCTTATTGACAATATCTTACAGCCGGAATCCGATCATTTTTCACGGTTCGCTTGCGCGAGTTGTTGAACATCAATGAAGGACGACATCGACAATCCCGATGAGGAACCGCCAAGCGAAGCCTTGGCCGACCTCGCCGACGCGGTCGCCAACCAGCAGTTCAATTTCGTCGCGCGGCCGGCGAGCTTTCACGAGCGATTGTTCGCGAAGCTAAACGACTTCGTTTGGATTTTCGTGGGTTGGTTACTGATCAGCGCCGCTTTGGCGATATTGAATGCAGCGATCACTTCGGATGTCGGACAAAAGGTAGCCAAAATCACCGGTGTGCTGCTCGCCATCGGCGTTCATGTTGGAATATCCCTAAGCAACCTCACAGTCAAAGGCTCGCTTGGCAAGCGCACCTTCGGCCTCGCCATTCTCCAGTCCACCAGCGAACTCGCTACCCAGCATCAGCGAGTGATACGCGTCCTCTACCAGGGAGGCCTCTTTTACCTACTAATGTTCACCATCTTTTTCGTCAAAGCTACCAACGGCATGTTTGGCAATGCGAAGGAGCTATTGGGCCTGCTGCTCATCTTCACAATGCTTCAAACCATCATCTCGCTCGTTTCTGTTCTGGCTACTGGCCGGGCGGTGCATGACCATCTTTCTGATACCTTCGTCGGTTCTCTCCGCAACGTGCCGTATCGACCGCGGGGATTTGAGGTGCTCGCAGCGCCGCAAGCCGCGCGGGAAAACCCGCCGAGTTCCGCAGCGGAATCGTGACGACGCCGAGCGGCGTTTCATCGAGTTCTTTGCCAGGTAAATAGGAAGTGCAGATCAGTTCTGCATCGACGCCCTGCCGGCATCGGGCACGGTTGGGCTGTCGAAGCGCAGGTCGATCCACGGGCGGTTCATGTCGATCCGGCCGGTCTGCTTTTTGGCTTCGCGCAGGTATTCGAGCTTGCGGTCTACCTTCTGCTCGACGAAGAACGCCTTGCTTGAAGGCGGCTGGCCCCAGCGGATTTCAGTGTTGTAGCGGGTGACGAGGTTGAGCTGCGATTCGTTCGGGTTGATGCGCCCGCCGAAGTTGCTCACGTCGACCTTCACGATCTGGTCGGCCTCGTGAACGTTCGCCAGGAGCGCGATCATCTCGATGCCCGCCTGCACGTCCCCGCCCGGCCAGGGCCTGCCCGGCGCCAGCGGCGCCTTGCCGATGCCGTCGATGATGCGGAACATCGTGCCCTGCCCCGGCTGGATCAGCCGCGCCGCCTGCTCGGCGGTCAGGCGCTCGGGAAGGCGCACGCCCTCGGCATCGACGTACCAATACGCGTCCTGCCAGCGCGCCAGCGCCACCGGGGCGCGAAATTCACAGTCGATCTCGATGGTATCGCCCGGCGCGTTCTCATAAACACGACGGACGGCGCGAACCTCTTTCACCCACGGATTGGCGGCGAGGATCGCGGCGCGGTCCACCAGCATCTGGTGATCGTCGGCGGCGAACGGGGTGGACGGACGGACCGATGAAAGGATCTGCTCGCTAAGCGTCTGGTTCATCCACGCCGGCTGATCCTTCAACTTCACCGCTGGCGGCGCGTCGATGCGGGCAACGCGATCGACGTATCGCTGCGACACGATGAACGCCCCCGCGCAGATCGCGCCAAACGCGATCCCCGCAGCCACATGGCCGACCACCCGGCGAATCTTCGCGACGGTTTCGGGCGACATCGGCTCGCGCGGCGCCTTTGAACGGGCCGGGGCGGACGGTTTCGATTCCTTAGCGGTCTTTTTAGCCATCGGTACCTGATCTGATTATCGGTCACCCGGCGTTCGTCGCATTAGGGTGCCGAGGGCCGCATAATAACCGCTTTGGCATGCTGAAAAACACGATTTACGGCTCTGGCGTCTCGCTTGGCTTGATCGCCTGCCGCCTGTCGAGTTCGCCGCGGGCCTTCTCGGCGAGTTTCTCGAAGTCGGCCCGGATGCGCTGAAGTTCGCCTTCGTCGAGTTCCTCCAGGTCGAGCAGCGCGTCGTTTGTCTCACGGCCGGCGCGGATGAGTTCGTCGAGCTTGATCTGCAACGCCACCGAATCGCGGTTCTGCGAGTTCTGGATCAGGAACACCATCAGAAACGTGATGATCGTGGTGCTCGTGTTGATGATCAGCTGCCAAGTATCGCTGTAGCCAAACACCGGCCCGCTCACCGCCCACAACACGATCACCGCTACGGCGCCGGCGAACGTCAGCGGATGTCCAGCAAACCGGGCGGCGTGGCCGGCGAACTTTCCGAACCACGACTGATGGTGCGAATTGAACGATCTCATGCCCTGATTGTTCGGGCGATCGTTCCGGCGAGCCAATGAAATCGGGTTAACGCGTACCGACGGCCGACGCGCCGGCGCGCTTCAACGCAAGGCGTGCCAGCCGATCAACCAGTTGCTCGAACGAAATCCCCGTCTTCCCTGCCGCTTCGGGCAGCAAGCTGACGGGCGTGAAACCGGGGATGGTGTTGATCTCCAACAGGTACGGCCGCTGGGTTGCCTGATCGATCATGATGTCCACGCGCGCCAGATCGCGACAGCCCAGCAGGCGGTTCGCCTGCTCCGCCAGCGACTTGCATTCCTCCACCAGCGCGTCGGGCAGGTTCAGCTCAAAGCTGTGCCTCGCGCCGCCCTTGGTGTACTTGGCTTTGAAGTCGAAGAACTCGCGCGACGTCTCAATGCGGATCGGCGGGAGCGCCCTTCCTTCCAGCAGGCCGACGGTTAATTCCGGGCCTTCGATGAACTGCTCTACCATGCACTGGCCATGCTTGCCGACGAGCGCGTCGATCGCGCCGCGCGCCGCGTCGGCGGTCTTGCAGATGAAGACGTCGATGCTGCTGCCGGAGTCGATCGCCTTCACCACCGCCGGCAACGGCGTGGCGGGCGTCGCACTTGCTTTATTCAACACGTCCCACGCCGGCGTAGGCAGGCCGGCGGCGGCCCACTTCTGCTTCGCGGCGATCTTGTCCATGCCCAGCCGGCTGGCCGCCGACCCGGAGCCGACGAACGCGAGATCGCGCGCTTCGAGGATCTCCTGCAACTCGCCCGATTCGCCGAACGCGCCGTGGAGGACGGGAAAGATGACGTCGGCAGGATGATCAAGGCCGGAGAGGTCGTCAGGCGAGATGTCGGAGACGAAGACCTCGTGCCCCGCCTTCCGCAGCGCGTCGGCGACGGCGTTGCCGCTGACCAGCGATATCTCCCGTTCCGCCGAAGGGCCACCACAAAGGACGGTGATTTGCATAGCGTTTTAGTTGATAGTTATGAGTTGATAGTTGATAGAAAGCTTCGTCCATCAACTATCAACTCACAACTATCAACTCCTTCACAACGGCCACACGCGCACTTCGCTCTCGAGCACCACCTGGTGTTTGTCGTACACGCGTTCCTTGATGATCTTCACCAGCTTCAGCACGTCTTCGCTGGTGCAGCCCGCGTGGGCGACGATGAAGTTGGCGTGCTTGTCGCTTACCTCGGCCTGGCCGACGCGAAGGCCCTTCAGGCCGGCCTGGTCGATCAGCGCGCCGGCGCTGAGGCCGCGCGGGTTCTTGAAGATGCAGCCGCAGTTCTTGGTGTTCAGCGGCTGGGTGTTCCGCTTGTACATCCAGATTTCCTTCGTGCGCGCCATGATCTCGTCGGGATCGTCGTCGTCCAGCTCGATCGTCGCGCCAAGGATGAAGGGGGCCACAATGTTCGTCTTGCGATACTCGAAAACCAGGTCGTCCTTCGTGCGCAGGAAGACGTTCCCCTGCGGGTCCATGACGGTGACGGTGGTGATGACCGACCCGATGTCCCCAAACTTGCCGCCGCAGTTCATGCGGATGCCGCCGCCCACCGTGCCGGGGATGCCGGCCAGGCATTCGAGGCCCGCCTTGCCTTCGCGCACCGTGCGGATCAGCAGCTTCTGCATGTCCACGCCCGCGCCGACTTCGAGCTTCGACCCGTCGAACTTCATCCGACGGAAGAACTCTTCGCTCAGGCGAAACACCGCGCCGTCCACGCCGCGGTCGGCGACCAGCAGGTTTGCGCCCAGGCCCAGCACGTACACCGGAATGCCGCTCTCGTGACACCGGCGGGCCGCCTCCTGCAACTCCTCCACCGATCGCGGCTTGACGAGATATCGCGCCGGTCCACCGATGCGATACCAGGTAAATCGGGCGAGTTCGACGTTCTCCGTGACGAACGCCTCAAGGCCGATGAAGGGATTGTCGGTGACCAATTGCATGTCGTTCGGCGTGCTCCGGAAATCCTATCCACGATTCCTCACGAAACGACACGAACTAACATGCCGCGACCGGGAATGTCATGCTGAGGTACTCCGAAGCATGACAGCCAAAGTTTCCGCATTGCATTCGTCTCGATTCGTGCAGATTCGTGGATCGCTCCTAGGAAACCAATTCGAGTCCGATTTCATTCACGTTGCCCGCGCCCATCGTCACGACCAGGTCGCCGGCCTGCATGGTGCGGCGGAGGTGGGTGACGATTTCCTCGAACGAAGGGATGTGCAACGCGTGCTGTCCGTTGGCATTGATCATCCGCACGAGGTCGCCGGCGCACACGCTGCGGCGCTCTTCCTCGGAATCGCGGACGAAGTAGATGTCGGGCATGACGACCTGGTCGGCCTCGGCGAAGCTGACGGCGAAGTCTTCGAGCAGGTGCCGCGTGCGGCTGTGCTGGTGCGGCTGGAAGACGCAGATCAGCCGATTGGGGTTATATCGTTCGCGGAGGGCCTTGAGGGTGGTGCGGACCTCGGTCGGGTGGTGGCCGTAATCATCGACGACGTTCGCGCCGGCGACCTGGCCGACGTGGGTCATGCGTCGATCGACCCCGCGGAAGCGGCTCAGCGCGTCGGCGGCCTTCTCGATGTCCGCGCCGCACGCGTGGGCGGCGGCGAGCGCCATCGTGGCGTTCATCAGGTTGTGCTCGCCGGCGACGCTCAGCCGCAACGACGCGACCGGCCGGCCGCGCCAGCAGACCTGGCCCTGGTGACAGCCGTTGACGATCCCGCGCGGCAGCGTGCTCCAGGTCGTCTCGGCGCCGAGCGATACGGTCTGCACGCTGCTGGTCAGGTCCTTGATCACCTTCGCCACGTTCGCATCGCGGCCGTTGGCGATCACGATGCCGTCGTTCGGCACGAGCTGCGCGAACTTGCGGAAGCTCTCGATGATCTCGTAGATGTTCTTGTAGCAGTCGAGGTGGTCTTCCTCGATGTTGGTGATCAGCGCCACCGTCGGCGCGAGGTTGTGGAACGACCGGTCGTACTCGCACGCCTCGGCGACGAACGAGTCGCCCGCGCCCGAGCGGCTTCCCGCCCCGCCGATCTGCGGAACGGTTCCGCCGACGACGAACGACGGGTCAAGCCCGCACTCGACCAAGGCGTAGGCGGTCATGGCGGTGGTGGTCGATTTGCCGTGCGTGCCCGCGATGGCGACGCCGAGGCGTTCCTGCATCACTTCGCCGAGCAGTTGGGCATATTTGATCGTGCGGATGCCGAGTATCTCGGCGGCTCGCATTTCGAGGTGGTCGTCCTTCACCGCGGCGGTGCGGACGACGAGGTCGATCGAGCGGTCGATCAGTTCGCCGTGCTGCGTGCGGCTGATGCGGGCGCCCATTTTTGATAGCTCGATCGTCTGCCGGTTGATCTGTCCGTCGGAGCCGCTGACGATCGCGCCGCAGTCGATGAGCATCTTCGCCAGCCCGCTCATCCCCGACCCGCCCACGCCGACGAAATGCACGCGCCGGCCGGTGAACTTGCTCGCCGGACGGATCGACAGCGGAGCCTTGATTTCGCGGTAAACGGTCGGCGGAAGTTGCGTACTGACAGCGGACGTAGGGATTGCGGACATGGGCATTTTCCGATTGCCGATCCCCCGCGGTTTCCGTTTGCCCGATCACTCGACGTGAGTGTGAAGACGACACGTGAAACGTTCCGCGAAGGTCGATTCCATTCATCGGCCGACCCGCTTTCAAACCATCATCGCGAATCACTATCAGACGACGGCTGATAACGAGTTTGGCATCCTGCCAACTCAGAGCGCCCTGAGGGCATGCGAGAGGATAGCGGCAAACCGATCGACATGAAACATCAAACCCCGCAAACTCCCCACTTGCGACACCCCGCCGCGACTTCATCAATCAGCCTTACACGCCGGCAAAAACGCCATTCTGCGCAAAGCGAGAATCAAAAAGCGCAAATCGTGCTTTTTTATGGAAACGAAGACAATTTCTGTCTACTGTATCTGCGGCGATCTGTCGCGGAGCGTGAGGATGAAGAAGCACGACCAGTTTGCCCGCGTGCTGGAAACCCGCATTCGCAAGGGAGACTACTTCCTGCGCGAGTTCCCCACAGAACATCAGCTTGCCGCCGAGAGCGGCACGTCGCGGATGACCACGCGTCGCGCCCTGAGCGCCTTAATGGACAAGGGTTTACTTGTTCGAAAGCCGCACGGACGCGTTTCCGTCAACAACGATCACGAAACCGTCACCGGCCGCGTAAGGCTGGCGTTTCTCGCGCCGGCATGGGGATCTTACTACTACGACACGTGGCGACACCACGTCGACCTCGCCGCCGCCCGATCCGGGACGGCAGTTCGGACCGTCGATTACGTTCACTGGGACGATCCGGTCATCCCGCAAACCCTCTCCGCGTTCGACGGCGTGTTCCTGGCGGTGTCGTCCGAGCCCATTCCCGACGCGACGCTGAAACTCCTCCAGCGGACGAAAAAACTGGTCGTCGTCGATTCCGATTTCTCCGCCCACGGCGTGCCCTCGATCGAACTGTTCCCGCCCGCCGCGATCGGAAAGCTGGGGAACCACCTGCTGTCGCTGGGGCATCGGCATATCGATTGTCTGAACACCCAGCCGCACGACGCGGTCATCCGCCAGCGACTCGACCATTGGGCGATGTGGCAACAACTGAACAAGGTGCAAGGCGAACTCCTCGAATCGCCGGTGCAACCCTATGAGCAAGCGGCCCTGCGGGCTTACGAAGTGATGAAGCGCCGGCTTGCCGAGGGAACCTGGGAGGCGACCGCATTGCTCGCCCTGACCAACACTGCCGCGACCGGCGCCATCCGCGCGCTGCACGAGCACGGTTATCGAGTAGGCAAGGATATCTCGGTCTGCGCGGTCGAGGGGGCAGGCGAAGCGCGGCTGCACGTGCCGTCGCGCACGGTTCTGGAGCCGCTCGATCCGTCGCCTTACGTGGCGATGTGCATCGACTGGATGGGAAAGCGTAACGAACCCTGGACCGGCCCGCTGCTGCTTCAGCCGCCGTCGGTCCCGTTATTCGAAGGCGAATCGACCGGGCCCGCGCCCGGCCGACGCGCTCGGTAAAGTCGTCCGTGCGCGTCTGCTTCACGCCGGCCACGGCGTAATCGACGTGCGCAAGTTTCATGTCGTGTCCGAAGAAGTCGCGCCGCTATCGCTTCCAAGTCCTACAGCGGTAAGGCACGCCGAGGCGGTCTGAAGAAGTTGACCTGAGGAGGTCGCCATGTCTGCACGTCGTTCTACTTCAACGCTCCGTTGCGCCGCGAATGTCCGCGGTTTCACCTTGGTCGAGTTACTGGTGGTGATCGGCGTCATCGCCGTGCTCATCTCGCTGCTATTGCCGGCGTTGAACAAGGCGCGGGAGGCGGGCAGGAGCGTGCAATGTCAGTCGAACCTGCGGCAACTGGGGCAGGGTTTCTTCATCTACGGGGCGAGCGGCGGAAAGTACTACCCTCCGAACATGTGCCTGACGAACGATTCGGCGTACTCGAAGAATCATCCCTACCGGGGAAGCCATACCGCCTACTGGTACAACGTGATCTACCCCGGCACGGAGGACGGCCGGCTCATCAACACGCTGTTTTGCCCGAACAGCACGGCCTGGGTGGAAAATCGCGAGTCCCGAACCTACATGCACAACGTAAGTTACGGTTACAACTGGCTTGGCCTCGCCGGCGTACCTGCGACCGGCGGCTGGGATACGTGGTTTGCCGTGGGAGCTTACGCGCACCTGAAGTTCCCGGGTCGCATCAACGGGATCAAGAAGTCGTCCGAAACAATGCTGCTGGCCGAGGCCGGCATCAACTCGCCGCTGTTCGGCGACTGGGGCAGTTTTAATCGCACACATCACGACCCTGGCAACGGCGTACTGATGCCGCGACATCGCAAGGTATGCAATGTGTTGTGGGCCGACGGCCATGTGTCGGGAGTGGCGTCAATTACGAACAAAAACGATAAATCGTCCCTCGCCGCGGGTATGTATAACGTGAAGTCGGCCGGCACCTATCCGTACTCGTGGGGAAGATCCGAAGTCTACCGCTACTTCTGGGTCCGCGAAGTGCAATAAGCCAACGCCATTTTGCCACAATAACGCCGG
>JBBCIV010000012.1:0-12999 GCA_037189665.1 Phycisphaerae bacterium
CACGACACATCTGCAACGCGGGACGCCGCTGGTACGTCGGCTCGCGGGCGAGTTGGGCGTGAACGTCCGCCAGCAGTGGCGACCGGACGCGGCATGGCTGGCCGGGTATCAGAAGGGTCAGTTGATCCAACTTATGGCCGAACTGCGCGGCCCGGTCTACGACGCCCGGCGGGAAAACCGGAAGAAGTCGGAACTGGTGGATGCGCTGGCGACACTGTTCACCGACGCCGCAGAGAGGCGAATCGAAGATGCCAAGTTGGCACAGCGCGTCAACGCATGGCTGCCGGTGAACCTTCGGGCCGAAGCTGAGGAACCGGCAACGGCGACGAACGGCAAACGCCGTTGATATCGCGGCCACTAAAAAAACGGCCGGGCCGGGCGAGTACGCCCGGCCCGGCTTATGTGATTGGCGTGCGCTGATCGCATCTTCGGTGCGCGCTCAGAGTTAAACTGCAGCTGTCGCAAGTCGAACCGAACTCGCACTCGATCGCACACTATGCTCGTCCATTGTCGTCGTTGACTCAACGCGTGCGGCGATGGACGAGGATTCGGGTACAATTTCCGCTGAATCGCATCTTCCGAATGGCGGTTCGTTAGGGGCGATGCCGGGGTGGATCACGCCGGCCTTGCTTGCCCGGACCATCGAAGTCTGGTCCGAGGCGTATGGTCGACCGGTGGGGCCGACGGAAGCCATTGAAATCCTGAGCAACGTCAAGCGCCTGGGCGAAGTCCTCCTCCGCGTCAGGCGAGAAGGCTGATTGAATCATGAACGTCGTCGCCTGGGCACGCGTCTCGTCGCGGGAGCAGAAGGAAGGGTATTCGATCGACGCGCAGGTCCGGGCCATGCGCGACCGGGCAGGCAAGTCCGGATGGACGATCCTCAAAGAGTTCGCGGTCGCCGAATCTGCCAAGCGCGGCGCGGATCGCGCGGCATTCAACCAGATGCTGGCATGGGTGAAGGCTAACGCGCGGCGCGAGCAGATCAGCGCGATTCTCAGCCACAAGCTCGATCGTGCCTGCCGCAACATGCGCGACGCCGTTCGCTTGCAGGAGTTAGAAGATGCTTGCGGCGTCAAGCTAGTGTTCGTCGAGAACCAATTCGGCCCCGGCGCGGCCGGTTCGTTGTCGTTCAACGTCATGGCCGCGGTGGCGCAGTATTACTCGGACAATCTGCGCTCCGAAGTGCTGAAGGGAATCGACGAGAAGGTCCGCCAAGGCTGGCCGACCGGACTTGCGCCTTATGGTTATGTCAACACCGATGATCTTGCCGAGCCAATCGCTCCTCACATTGAGAGAAGCAAGACGCTCGTGCGCATATTTGAACTCTATTCAGGTGGGCAACACACCCTCCGCAGCTTGGACGAGCAACTTCGTCGAGAGGGGTATAGGTACAACGAAAACCAGCCCAGCTTCAAACGCACGACCCTCTCGCACATTCTCGGCAACCGCTTTTATATCGGCGAACTGCACCGCAACGGTCAGGTGTTTACTGGTAAGTACCGCCTGCTGATTAACCGTGCCATGTTCGAGGCATGCCAGGACGTGCTGTACGGTCGTAATCGTCGAACCGCCAATCCTGATCTTGCCTACTCCGGCTGTTTGCTCCGCTGCGGCTGCTGCAGCTATGCGATTACTGGCGAGCGTATCCGCAAGAAGCTCAAGGACGGTGGATGCAACACTCACATTTATTATTGCTGCGGGAATGATCACAAGGACGATGAACATCCGCGCGTTCGTTGGCGCGAAGCGGATGTTGAGGCTGCCATAGTGCGTGAACTGGACGCAATCCGACTTCCCACGCCGAAGATCGCAGCGTGGTTTCGGGATGCGCTTCGAGCGGCATTCAATGACGTCTCTCAGATTCGGATCGCTCAACAGAAGACACTCGCCAAACGACGCAGTGAAATGACGAACATGCAACAACGGTTGCTCAATGGTTACTTGAGCGGCGTGATCGACGAAAGTGTGTTTGTGGAAAAGTCAGGTGAACTGAAGCGAGAGAGCGAAGATGTTGACCGCCAACTTGACGAGGCAAACGGCTTTGATTCGGCAATGGCTGAAACAGCACTCGCCGTTTTTGATTTCAGTCAGAATCTGGCAAGTTTGTGGCAAGGTTCAAAGTTGGGGGTACGCCGCGAGATATTGGAATGCGTGACTTTGAACCGTACGTTAACGAACGTAAGTCTTGTTCTGGAAAAGAGAAAGCCGTTCGACTTTCTTGCCGAACGGCCATTTTTGACGAAAAGCTGGGGAACTAGGATTCGAACCTAGACAAGCAGAATCAGAATCTGCTGTGCTACCGTTACACCATTCCCCAGAAAAGCTTCTGGATTTCGTTACGGCCGACGATTTTCAGGCCTCCGAAAACGAAGGACAAATTATCCGCCAAAACGAGGCAATGTCAACCGAATAGATCGGCTCATGCGAGCGTTGGAAAAGCGGGATAGCGTCGTAGAGCTGCGTCCGCCCGAAAATCGGAAAGGAGGGGGTGAGGGCAGCAGAGCCGGACGAGCAGTTCAGCGTTGTTCGTCGGTGCATCGCGGTTCCGCGACCCGTCGCGACGCTTCTACAGCCCCAGCTTTGCCTTCTTCGCTTCCCACTCCGCCGTTTCGCGTTTGTTTTGCGTGTTCAGCGGCTGGCCGGAGCGGATCGCTTCGATCTCGAGCCTGGTGAGGTGCATCGAGTCGAGGTTGTAGTCGATGAACGCCTCGGCCGCGATGGGGACGATGGGCTTGATCAGCTCGTACATCGCGGTGGCGTAGTCGCGGATTTCCTGCTGGGCGTGGGCGTCCATGCGCAGGCTGAGGAAGTGGAAGAGGTTGTGCAGGTCGATCTTCCAGTACCACTCGGTATAGACGTTCACCGGCAGGCCGATGCGGGCGATCTCGCGGGCGACGCCTTTCTCGGTCAGCTTCTCGTAGTCGGCGTAGAGCGACTCGCACTTGTCGAGGTATGCGAGGAACTCGCTGGCCGTCAGGTTGTCGAGGGGTTCGTCGCGGCCCTGGCGGTTGACGAGGCTTTGCTTGCGGACGTAGTCGGGCGACGGCTTGTAGAAGCGGTCCTTCACGATCGAGTAGCGGGCGGAGTATTCGTTCACGTTCGCCGTACGGTGGCGGATCCACTGGCGGGCGATGAAGATCGGCATGCAGTGATGGAACTTGAACTCCACCATCTCGAACGGCGTGGTGTGGCGGTGCCGCGCGAGATAGCGGATGAGCCCGCGGTCCTCGTTGACCATCTTCGTGCCTTCGCCGTAGCTCACGCGGGCGGCCTGCACGATGGCGAAGTCGGCGGTCTTGCCCGCCGGGGCCAGTCGCGGCATGACGTCCACGAGCGCGACGAGCCCGTGGTCGTGCACCTTGATCTCCCACCGGGCGGCCCCGTCCATGACGTCGTAGGTGGCGGTCTCGAAGGGCTTTTTCTCGATCTTCAGCGAGGCGGATTCCATGCCGTCGATCCTACAGAAAGCCCGACGATTGTCGAACGAGCCGCCCCGCTATCCCCTCGCCGTTAGCACGGTCACGTACATGTAGCCCATGCACGCCAGCACCAGAAGGAAACCCTCCAGACGAGAGAGGCTGAATCGGCCGAGGCTGACGGGGAGCAACAGGATGGAGAGGAGCGTGATCAGGACCGAGTCGATCCGCCAACTGGCGATGGGCATGACGATCGCGGGCTGGGTCGCCGGCTGGGTGGGAGAGGCGGAGAACCAGACGACGTGGGCCGCCACGATCGCCAGCGGGATGCCGATGCCCAGCAGGGCGATCGCGGCGCCGACGATGGTGTCCACCGCGCTTTCGCCTGCGCCGGCGTGGACGTCGCCCACCAGCAATCCGACCGATGCCAGCAGCACCAGCGGCACGACGACCGGGCCCGCCAGCGGCACGATGGGCAGTTGCATCAGGCGCGTGACGGCGAGGATCATCGCCGCCGCTCCAACGATGAGGCATGCTGATCCGGCGGCAGTCAGCGCGGGCTTGACCGCCGCGAGTTCACCGTCGGGCTTTGGCGGGAGCGTCCACAGCAGCACGATCGTCATGGCCGCCAGGCAGATCGCGTGGGTGAGGTTCAGTTCGCCGGATAGCCCGATGACGAACGTCGCCGCCGCCAGCGGCGCGAGCAGGCGCAGCGTCGGGGATTGAAGCGTTCCGTTGTGCGGATTGCTGATCGCGCATACGCCCAGCGTGAGCGTCAGCAGGAGCGTCGCGCCGGTCATCAGGATCGCGATGCCGTTGACCGCTCTGTCGCCGATCGCCATCCAGATCGCGATCAGCACCATCGGCATGGCGATCAGCATGCCGCGCGCCATAGGCGATCGCGCACGGTGCCCGCCGAAGCCCTGCCAGAGCAGGTGCGTGCCGAGGTAAAACGTAATCGCGGCGCCGACAAGCAGGCTGAGGGGAAGTTGCATCAGCGCGGTCCCGCCTCGGATGGGCCACAGAGACACGGAGACACAGAGAAAGACGGGAGTGTCATATCAATGTACGTCGAAGCAGGCGAGAGGGGGACTGACGGTGCATCGGAATCACGCCGCATGATTTCTTCCTCTATGCCTCTGTACCTCTGCGTCCAATTCTTCCCTCACACTGCCGACACCGGCAACACCGCGCGAAGCTTTTCGATCACGCGGGGCAGCACGCCCAGCGCGACGTCCACGTCTTCATCGGTGTTGTACCGGCTGAGGCTGAAGCGGATCGCGCCGTGGGCGATGATATCCGGCACCTTCATCGCGCGCATGACGTGCGACGGCTCGAGGCTGCCGCTGGAGCACGCGGCCCCGGCGCTGGCACAGATGCCCTGCTCGCTCAGCAGCAGCAGGATCGCCTCGCTTTGCAGCCGGGCGAAGCCGATGTTGGTGGTGTTGGGCGTGCGGTGCACGCGGCTGCCGTTGACGTGCGTGTCGGCGATCGTGTTGAGGATCGTGTTTTCCAGCCGGTCGCGCATCGCCGCAATCCGGGGCGTCTCCGCCAGCGCCGCCTTCGCCAGCTCCGCCGCCTTGCCCGCGCCGACGATGCCGGGGACGTTCTCGGTCCCCCCGCGCCGCCCGCGTTCCTGCGGGCCGCCGAGGATCATCGGGCGGATGCGAAGCCCCTTGCGCGCGTAGCCGATGCCGATGCCCTTGGGGCCGTGAAACTTGTGCGACGCGAACGTCGCGCAGTCCACGCCGGCGGCGCGGAAATCGGTGGGGATCTTGCCGACCGCCTGTGTCGCGTCGGTGTGGAACGGCACGCCGGCGCCGTGGCAGATCGAGACGACCTGGTCGATCGGGAAGATCACGCCGGTCTCGTTGTTCGCCCACATCATCGAGACGAGGGCCGCCGCGTCGTCCACCTTGTCGATCAACTGCACCAGGTCAAGCTCGCCCTGGCGATCGACGTCGATCCGCACGATCTCATACCCCTCGCGCTCCAGTTGCAGCGACAGCTCGCGTGTGGCGGAGTGCTCGACGGTGCTGGTGATGATCTTCTTCCGCGACCCGCGCGTCGCCAGCAGCGTACGGATGTGGGTGTTGACGATCTCCGTGCCGCCGCCAGCAAACCAGATATCGTTCACATCGACGTTGACGAGGTCGGCCAGCTGCTGCCGGGCGACGTCCACGCCGTGCCGCGCCTTCTGCCCGAACCGATGGGCGGACGACGGGTTCGCCCAGATCTCGGTCAGGTACTTGTTCATCTCCGCCACGACTTCCGGCGCGGGCATCGTGGTGGCGTTGTTGTCGAGATACGTCAATCGCATAGGGCGAGCCAGTATAGCAGAAACTCCGATAGGAGTTAGCGGGGGCCTCTCGGACGCGCGCGACATGGTTCGGAGGTTTAAGCCGCAGATGGACGCAGATGAATGGGTCTCTATCGGACCATGCAGCGCGTAGAACGGGCGGGACAAAACGCGGGCAACGTCCGATTTGATGCTGTTTTGGCCGTTTCAACGGTCATTCTGGCCATGTCACCTGAAGTTGACGTGGCGCGAACTGAAGTTGGCGTCATCTGAACGACAGTTGGCGTCACGTCAACTTCAATCGACGCGGCGCGAACGAACGTTGGCGTCACCTCAACTTTAATCGACGTGGCGCGAACGAACGTTGATGTCACCTGAACAACAGTTGACGTGACTTCGACCTCCGTTTGTGTGACGTAAACGTTCGTTTGCGCCGCATGAAAGAGAGTTGACGTGACGCGAACTGCGATTGAAACCACGCCAATGGAGGCGGAACCGCCACGCACGGCGGCCGACCTTGTCCGGGCAAGGCCGATGGCAGTGGCGGCGGATGGTCCGATATCGCGCGAGAGGATCGCGCGCGTGTTCATCGCGGTCCCTCTGCATCTTCTACGATCTGTGCCCATCTGTGTTTATCTGTGGCCAAATCCCCCTCCGCGAGATTCAAAACGATTGGAAGATGTTCGCCGGGTTGAGCGTGGCGGGGTTTGGGATATCGTCGGGGTTCTATGGCCGACCGCATCATCCAACTGGGCCACTCGCCCGACCCCGACGACGCCTTCATGTTTTACGCGATGGCGCAGAATCCGCCGTTGATCGACACGCGCGGGTTCGCATTTCAGCACATGCTACAGGACATCCAGACCCTGAACCAGCGCGCGATGAAGGGCGAACTGGAAGTGAGCGCGATCTCGATCCACGCCTTCCCCTATGTCTCGGATAAGTACGCCCTGATGAGCTGCGGCAGCAGCATGGGCGACGGCTACGGGCCGATGATCGTGACGCGAAGCCCCAGCACGACGATCGACGACCTGCGCGGCAAAAAGATCGCCATCCCCGGCAAGCTGACGACGGCGTTCCTCACGCTGCAATTGTTGTTGGGACGTGGGTCGGAGGTCGGAAGTCGAGGGTCGGCGTCCAGCCAATCCACGGCCAACGACCCACAACCCGCGTTCGAATACGAAGTCGTGATGTTCGACGAAATCCCCGCCGCCGTGCTTTCAGGTAAGTATGACGCCGGGCTGCTGATCCACGAGGGGCAACTCACGTTTCAGAAGATGGGGCTTCATCTCGTGGTGGACCTGGGCGTATGGTGGCAGGCGCAGACGGGGCTGCCGCTGCCCTTGGGCGGGAACGTCGTTCGCAAGGATCTTGGCGCCGAGGCGTGCCAGGCGATCACGGACGTGATCCGCGCGTCGATCCAGTACAGCCTCGACCACCGCAAGCCCGCGGTCGAGTACGCGCTGCAGTTCGGCCGCGACTTGGACCGCGACCTCGCGGATGAGTTCGTCGGCATGTACGTCAACCACTGGACGCTCGACTACGGCCAACGTGGGCGAGACGCGATCACCCGACTGCTGAAGGCCGGCGCGGACGCGGGCATCGTGCCGGCGATCCCCGAGATCAAGTTTATCGAAGCCAAGGCGTCATAGCGCAAGATGGGAGTATCCGTCTGCCATCCGGCAGCCGATGTACTCAAAGCCGCTGTAACACAGGGACTGACATCGTTGTGATTCAACGGATGCCGACAGGGCCAGCTGTACGGGGGACGTGGTACTACATCGCCTGGCAGGACAGACTGCTGATGAAGATCGGCGGCGCGTCATCTCGGCGAGCATGCCGAACTGCACCTGAAGGGACGCGGAGTCAGGTGCCACGACGCGTTGCTCGGCGCTGAGGCAGACGCGTTGTAGGAGGCGAGGCGGTACAAGCGTTCACGCCGTGACGATACAACCACGACTTCCACGGTGTCATGGAATTGTGAACGGAGTAATGCGTTGCTCATTTTTCTGGGGTGTCACCTTGCTTCGTTGGCAAGTCCAGAATCGAGTTGGCGACTATTTGCCGGGTGTTGGCGACGCTGAAGCCAGTAATACCCCAGTGGTCGGCACCGGCGAGGCCCGCGCTGATGTTGCCATGGGCGACGTAAACGGCCGGGCGGTTATCGATAAATATGCCGCGGATCGTTGGCCGGCCTAGTTCCATGTAGTGTCTCATTTTTGGCGAGGTGACGTCATAACCCTTCCGACGGGCGGCTTTGCCGGTGAAGATGGGATTGTCCTGAACCGATTTGAGATCCAGATACGCCGGCCCGAGCTTGTTCAGCAGGCCGTCCGTCGCCGTCATCGCGCTGGTCTCCATGCTCGTGTCGATCCAGAGCGTGCCGCCGGCCTCGATCCACTTCTTCAATGCGGCGACTTCGTCGTCGCTCAACGAGGCATTGTTGGTTAGCGTGAGGAAAGCGATTTGCGTGTCGGAAGTCAGCTCGGTAGCGCTGAGCGATGAAACTTTCAAATCAATGTCGTGCTGATTGGTCAGCAACGTGCCGAGTTGCTGAAGTGATGCCGGCTCGGGGTCGAAATCGCCGTCGTACTTCAAGCGAGCTGCGCGGACGGCGTTTGCGGGTGTCGCTGTGGCGAGACGCTGGACGTAGTTGGACGCGAGACGCGGCTTGCCGGTGTTCTGTCCGGTGGCATATAGATAAATATTGGTCAGCAACGCGAAAGCATCGCGTTGAGAAGGGACGAGAGAATCGGCCTGCAGTTCTCGGGCGATATCTTTCTCAATCAAGACGACCAGCGGCCGTACGCCGTTGTCGATGATGGAGATCGGCGTTGGTGTCTGCACGGGGGCCGCAAGATTATAGAACGGGTGTTTGGAGTCGATCTTCTTCATCTCGCGTGTCGGGAACAGTTCGCGTCCCAACGCCGTCATGCTTTTGACGACGGCTGCGGTGCTTTGGCCTTCAGGGACGCAGATCAGCGTGCCGCCGGCGTTGATATACTCACGCAGGCGATCGGCGTCCTCGCTGCTCAACTTCACTTCCTTGTTGGTCGCCAGATAGAGCGTGACGCTCTCGGCCAACTCGTACACGGGCTGTGACAGGTCCGCGATCTGCCAGCTGGTGGGCACTTCGAGTCGTTGCGAGATGTCATCGGTGAGGTTGACCAGATCGTCTGGCCGGTTATTCCACGGCATTGCTTCCGGCTTACCGGGGGTGTAGGCGACGGGATCGCCGAAACGCACCTTACAAAACGCCAGCGGTCCTCGTGCGCGATACAGGTACAGTAGTGCGAACGATGTCGAGAGCGTATCGCCCTTTGGGCCGCGCCACAGTCCATTGGATTGCTGTTGTTGGAGCAGACGTGCGGTGGCCTCGCGGAACCAGTCGATGTTGTTGAACTTGCGATACCCGGTTGCCTGGCCGACGTTCTGGATCGTCCAGAGATAGTAGAACAGGTCCGAATCGCCGCCGAGGTCGTTAAAGTTGAAGTTGTTGTCAAGCCAGTGGAGTCCTGCCGCAAACTCGGGGGTGGGCTTGTTGTTGACGTTCAAACGCTTGGGGCCAAGGAGGAATCGCTCGGTGAGGCTCAGCGAAAGCAATCCCCCTGCGGTCATCGGCGCCGAGATGCGGTTGGCAAACTCTTTTGGATTGTCCTGCGGCGTGAGCGAGACGTAGCTGCGGACTGCCCATCCGCCACCGCCGGGAACTTTTTCGGGAAACTGAGCTTTGCGCCAGTAGGCGTCGATCTTCTGCCAAACGCCGTCATTGATTTCGTAGCCAGCCTGCCGTGCTGCGGACAGCCCGAGAACGGCGTAGGTGCCGTTGGCGTTGTCGCCATAGCCGGCTGCGGCACCGCCGTTGTATCTAGCGCCGAAGTTGCCTTGATCGGTAATGCTGGAAATGAGCCAATCGGCGTCGCGCTTCAGCCAGGGCATCCAGCGTTTGTCAGGCAGGCGTGACAGTGCCCGCAGACGCATGGCGCGGTCGTAGCTGGCGATGCTCTGGAAACAGGCTATCTGGCCAAGACGTTTTTGAATCCACGGCGCCTGTGGGCTCTCGCCTGCCGATAGCATTGCCCATACTGTCAATGCTTCGTTGCCGAACAGCCCTGATCTCCAGAAGAAGTTCGGCGGCCGCCTGTCATCGAGCGTGTTGAGCGCCCGTTCGATGGCGTTATCGATCATCTCGATCGTCAACGATTGAGGGGTAATCTGCTGTTGATCGGGCGTCGGCGGGAGATTGGCACGGGGGCGTTTCATGTCGTCCGCGTCAGGACGACTGAGGACATGCCCGCTTTCCATCGCCGTGATGAGAGTGAAGGCGTGCTCACCGAGATTCGGCTCCTGTTTATCGGCGTCCGCACTGGCGATGGCGCGTTTCAGCATGCCCGCAACCTTGGTCAATTGCGGCGCCTTGTATTGCTTAAGCCAGCCATCGAAATAAGCCCAGTTGAAAAAATCGATATAGTCATACGCCTGCGACCGATTGGCTGACGCATTGCGTATGATCAACAGCGCGGCCGACTCCAGCATCTTGTCGTCGCCCGAGCGCACCATGCAGTACAGCGCCTCGCCGCGTAACTGTCGCGGCATTTGCGATATCTTGCCTGTCCTGTCATTGAAAGCGAGGGCATCTCTTCTGGCCGCCGCATTGTGGTCGGCGCTGGCGGTCGGCTTCTCCGTATCCAGCCGCTTTTTAATCTCCAGCGCCTTGGCATAGTTGACTTCAGCGACCTTGCGTTTCGCGCTGTCCATGTATTCAAACGATTCGGGCGGACCGAGCGTTTTATGGAATGGCGGATAGCCGACGATGACGGTACAGGTTGACATCAAATTTCTGTACTCCTCCTGCAATTTTCGGTACGCCTTCTCCGATTCACTGAGTTCTCTATGCGGCGGGACGTCCCTGGGAACGAAACGAATGTTGCGCGAGAGAATCTCATTTAAGCGAAGAAGCGGCGCCCCGGGCGTTGTTTCATCGTCGAGGACCGCCCGCATCAGGTGGTATCGAATATAGACGTCGCGCAGCGGATCGCCGGTGAGGGGTTCGTTGATCCGCTTGACAACCGCTGCCCCGGAACCGGCCGGAAGGCGGGCGACGAGCCGGTGCGGACGGGAGATTGTGAAACCTTCTCCACTGCTGGAAAACGTCGACGTCTCGGCGATGAGTTGCGAGACGACTTGATCGACCGTGAGCTGTTCAGCGGTCGGTTTCGCCGTCTGCTGTGCCCATGTCGTTCCGCCGATAGCCAGAATCGCCGCGATCCATCCCAGTCGGGCATGTATTGCCGACTTGGGGTTTATCGAAGTCGGCTGCCCCACTAGAGGCTGGATGCGATTTCGCTGCGAACAACGTGGTGTTACGTGTGTCTTGCAGTCATTTGTCATGATTTGGTCTCCCTGGATGGGCGTCGGACAGCAGGTGCTAATTCTCATTCAATCCCTCATCCGGCAGTCGATGTTCGTCGTCGACGTGAGGCAGACGTGTTTTCAGTATTGATCGTTCACGGTCTGTCCGGTTGATTTGGCGAGACATCCGGCCTGCGTTTGAGCCAGTTGTCGCCAAAGTCGGATTCGCCTTCTCACGTGTCGTCGGGGATCGGCGCCCCCCCATCCATCGGTTAGCTGATCTCCGTACCTGGTGTTAATGGCGGGGGCATCCACTTCTCTTGTTAAAGTACGCTTCTTTTACCTGTATGATGTAATTTATACAGGTTTTAATTTTACGACAATCCTATTTTTTGGCCATGTTTTTCATATAAATATTGACAAATTGTATTATTTGTTGACATACTGAGCCATGAATACTACAGGTTAGTGATTGACTGGTTTGGTGCTTGGATTTGTTGTCGATTGGCGTCACGCCTGGTTCGCGGAGCAGGGCGTCGAGGGATTAGCGGTGGGGTAGGTTTGTTGCGGGGTGAGGGTCCGCAGGCGGCGATCTTTTCTGGCCGGGTCTGCGATGATTCCATCGTGTTGACGGTGCGTCGATGGTGATTTGGAGCTCGCTCTGTGTTCTCTGGTGAAGGAAGAAGTAGCCGGGGTCGCCTCGCCGTGCTTCGGGGCGTTGTGGGATGGATGTGCAATGAGCCGGGAGCGTATTCAGCAATTGATGGCGATTCGGCCTGAGAGGCCCCTCGTGATCGCTCATCGCGGGTTGTCCTCCTTGTATCCAGAGAACACGCTGGCCTCATTTGAGGCTGCCATCGCGGCTAAAGCGGACATGATCGAGCTCGATTTCCAAACGACGTTGGACATGAGCCTGGTCTGCGTGCATGACGCCACGATGAAGCGATATCTCGATCCGGTTCGCTGTCGGCCTGGCCTCGCGGATCGTCCCGTCTCGTCATATACGTTGGCGCAAATACGTGAGCTTGACGTTGGGGCGTGGAAAGATCCTCGATTTGAGGGGGTGGTCGTTCCAACGCTGGACGAGGCGCTCGATTGTTGCCGTAATTCGGTGCTGCTCATCGAGCGTAAGTCGGGGACGCCAGAGCAAACGCTCGCGGTGCTGGACCGGCATGCGGCGGTCGAACGCGTGATCTTGCATTCCTTTGATCTGGATTATCTCAAGGCAATGCATGCGATTGCTCCAGGGCTCGCGCTTGTTGCCCTCGGCGGCGATGTGTTTGGAAGTCCGCCGAATCTCGAGGTATGCCGGTCTGTTGGCGCGGTGGCAATCCACTGGAACGATGGTTTGTGCCAGGCTGATGTCGATTTATTGCATGCCGAGGGGTTCCCCGTATGGGTTTATACCCTTAATAGCGAGCTTGCGTGGCGGGGTGCGGTGGAGCTTGGGCTTGATGGTATTACGACTGATCGTTGTGATGTCATTCGGGATATCGTTCCGGCGGAAAATAGAGTCTGAGATTTCCTGCTTTTAATAAGAACGGCTGCCGGCGGTGGGCATTTCTCTCGTTGGGCACATTTGTGTTCCCTGTATATCAGTAATTGTACAGGTTGAATTCGTGTAAAAAATCCAAATTTTCCACAACAAATCTAAATATAGTTGACATGTTTTTATTTCAGTGTCATATTGAGGCCATGTTGAGCACAAGTGAACCAGGCCAAGGATTGGCGGTTTATGAATCTGTCGCCGACCAGCTTCGCCGGTCGATTCGTGAAGGCAGATATCGGACTGGCGACCTCATCGGTTCTGAGCAGGGCCTGGCGCGCGAGCAGGGCATCAGCCGCATGACGATGCGTCGGGCGAGCGAGCTGCTCATCAACGAGGGGTTGGTTGAGCGTCGGCCGGGCAAAGGGCTGTACATGCGTGAGAAC
>JBBCIV010000013.1:0-10077 GCA_037189665.1 Phycisphaerae bacterium
TCATCACGCCACACGCATCGCGTCGCGCGCAATCCGAACACCATGACCCACCTCTGCGTGTCCATCTACGTCCACGACGCCCAGCAGGCCCGTCGCGATCTGGTGCTGGCCGCGGAGCGCGGGGCGGACATGGTCGAGCTGCGCGTCGATACGTTCACGGATGAGGCGGAGTTGAAGGCGCTCGTCGCGTCGTCGTCGGTGCCGACGATCGTCACGTACCGATCACAGGAAGAAGGCGGCAAGACCGAGATCGACGACGTGCGGCGGCTGGCCCTGCTCACCGCCGCCGGCACCGCGGGGGCGAGCTATCTGGATATCGAGTTCGCCACGGTTCAGGACAACGGCTGGATCGGCCCGACAAAGCCCCGCTCGCAACGGCCGGGGTGGATCTACTCGTCACACAACTTCATCACCCGCCCCGCCAACCTGCACCAGTTGATGATCGACCTCGCCCACGCCCCCTGCGACGTCAGCAAGGTGGCGTGGAACGCCCGATCGATCCGCGACACCGTCGAGGCGTTCGACCTGATGCTCCAGCGGCACAAGCCGACCATCGCCATCTGCATGGGCGAAGCGGGCATGATCTCGCGCATCCTCGCAAGGAAGTTCGGCGCGTTCGTCACCTTTGCCTCGCTCGATAAAACGTCCGCCACCGCGCCGGGACAGGTGACGATCGACGACCTCAAATGCATTTATCGCTGGGAAGCGCAAAAGCCCACGACGAAAGTCTACGGCGTCGTCGGCCAGCCGATCGGGCACTCGATGTCCCCCGCCATCCATAATGCCTCATTCGATCATGCCGGCTACGACGGCGTGTACGTGCCGCTGCTGGTGGAGGGGTCGTACGAATCATTCAAAGCGTTCATGGAGACGTTCCTCGACTTCGAGCCGCTGATGCTCAGCGGGCTGTCGGTCACGATCCCGCACAAGGAAAACGCCCTCCGCTACCTGCAGGAGAGAGGCGCGACGATCGAGCCGCTGGCAGAGCAGATCGGCGCGGTGAACACCATCCTGATCAAACGTGACGGCCCCGATTGCACGCTTGAAGGCCGCAATACGGACTACGCCGCCATTCTCGATTCGATCACCGCGACGCTGGGCATCTCACGCGAACAACTCGCCGAAAGAAGGGTCGCCGTCCTCGGCGCTGGCGGCACCGGGCGCACCGCCGTGGCTGCGCTGGCAAGCTGCGGGGCGACGGTCGTCGTTTACAATCGCACCTTCGACCGCGCCGAGGCGCTGGCGCAGGAATTCAACAACCGCAGTGGCAAGGTGGTGGCGGCGCGGATGGAGAAACTCTGCGATTCCTGCTGCCAGATCTACGTCAACACCACCAGCGTCGGCATGTCGCCGAACGTCGATGCCATCCCCTTCGGCGATGACCCGCCAAAGCTGGACGAGAACAGCCTTGTCTTCGATACGATCTACAACCCGCTGGAAACCAGGCTGCTGAAGTACGCCAGGTCGCAAGGCGCCAAGACCATCCCCGGCATCGAAATGTTCGTCCGTCAGGCGGCCGGGCAGTTCGAGGCGTGGACGCAGCAAACCGCGCCGACAGGCGTGATGAAGCAGGTCGTTCTCGACCGGCTGAAATGATCGCGACATCACATCTGTCGCGCCGCGATCGGAATCACCGTGATCGATTTCGGGCTCGTCGGACAATGTTGCTGGCACAGCCCACATCCAATACAGGTGATCGGCTTCACGACGACCTCATTCCCCGACAATTCGATCGCGGCTGTTCCCAAGGGGCAGATATCGACGCACTTGGTGCATTCCTCGCCGCGCGACCGCACGCAAAGGTGCTCGCGCCATACGGCCGTGCCCATCTTGATGCGGTTCAGCGGGGTCGGCACGAGCGCGCCGCTCGGGCACGTGCTCATGCACTGAAGTCCGTCGCAGGCGACGCAGGCCATGAGGTCGGCGTCGATGAACGGTGCTCCGCTGCCGCTTTGCCCGGTTCGATCGAGCTTGATCGCCTCCGCCGGGCAGACGGATACGCAATCGCCGCAACGGCTGCACGTTTCGAGGAACTTCTGTTCGGGAAGCGCCCCCGGCGGACGAAGCCAGAGTTGAAGCGGAATGGAACGCGGCTTCTGCGACCCCGACGCCTGCTTGCTCAGCCGCTCGAACTCGTTCAGCGTGCGTTCGACCGGCTCAAGCGACTTGGCGAGCGGCTTCAGCAACTCGCTAAGCCCGCGACGGAAGAACTGCCGGCGATCGAGGGGGTTGTCTTTCGCCATGTCCGGTCCAACCTGCTGCGCGCGGACGCGGGGGTTGCGCTACGACCGCAGCTTGACGATCTTCTGCTCGACGATTTGACGCTGAGTGAGCGCGTCGGTGAACGTCACCTTCACCGTAATCTCATTATGCGCGGGCAGCGTTTCAAACGGGCAAGGCAAGACGTATTCGTAGAGCAGGCCCGAGCCGTTCCAGTGTGCCTTGCTTTCCTCAACGGAAAACTCCCACATCCCCACGCGTGGATCGGCCGCCGCGAGGTCGAACGCCTCAACTTTGAACGTTCCCGCCGCTTTTAACTCGTCGCCAGACGCATCAATGGGGACAACGTAGATTTTCAGCGCATCCACGCCCGGCTTCTCCGGATCCAGATCCGCCCCACCGGTCAGCCGGCCGAGCACCAGACCGTGGGCGGTGTAGAGCTCGTTCAGACGTTCGCTGGGCAGCGTCGGCACGGTCGGGATCGACGCCTCGAACGACTGAATCTTGGAATCGCGGGCCGCAAGATCGGTTTTCAGATTGGCGATTTCCGACGCCAGGGCTTCGTTCTTCTTGCGCAGCTCGATGTTCACCGCGCTGGGCTTCGCGCCACAGCCAACAACGGCGACCATCGCCGCGCAGGCAACCAGTGCGAGCCCGGAACGTGCCCAAGCGCCGCCCTGAGGGACATTCGGCGTCCTGCTTGCGGAAGCGCGATCGCGCATCTTATTCCTTGAATTCGTCACCGTTGCCCCCGGTGCGCGGGGCGGTCTCTGGCACGCGGTCGATCACCTTGTCCGCCACGCCGTACTCCACCGCTTCTTCGGCAAAGAGCCACTTGTTGCGGTCGAAGTCGCGCACGATCGTATCGAACGGCTTGCCGGTCCAGTCGGCCATCATCTTGTACATGCGGTCGCGCAGGCGAAGCATGTGCTTGGCCTCGATGCCCAGGTCCGTCGCCGGGCCCTGCAGCACGCCGCCGATCAGTGGCTGGTGGAGCATCACCTGGCTGTTGGGCAGCACGTACCGCTTGCCCTTGGTGCCCGCCGCCAACAGCGCCGAGCCCATGCTGGCGGCCATGCCGATGCAGGTGGTGCTGACGTCGCAGCGCAGGAACCGCATCGTATCGATGATGCCGAACCCCGCGCTCACCGACCCGCCCGGCGAGTTGATGTAGAAGTTGATGTCCGCCTTCGAATCTTCGTTCGACAGGAACAGCAGCTGCGCCTGGATCACCGAGGCCGATTCATCCGTCACCGGGCCGGTGAGCATGATGATGCGGTCCTTCAGCAGGCGCGAATAGATGTCATACGCCCGCTCGCCGCGGCCGGTCTTTTCAATGACGATGGGAACGAGAGTGCTCATGGTTTTGCGATACGTGTTGCGCGACGCTCATAACGCGAAAGGCTGGCCAGCGGATTTCACTTTATGCAGGTCGCACGACACGCATTCCCTTATTTCTTGGTTTCTTCGCCCAGCCCGATGACTTCATCACAGATGCCGTACTCGACGGCGGCCTTGGCGTCGAAGAAGCGGTCGCGCTCGCTGTCTTCGCGAATGCGATCGGGCGTCTGCCCGGTGCACTCGGCCATGATGTTGATCAGCG
Source organism: Phycisphaerae bacterium (assembly GCA_037189665.1). Lineage (GTDB taxonomy): Bacteria > Planctomycetota > Phycisphaerae > Tepidisphaerales > Tepidisphaeraceae > BPJO01. The sequence goes on from JBBCIV010000013.1 coordinate 3,824, forward strand.
TGTCCTTGGTCTTGAGGATTTCCTCGGCCTGGATCTGGATGTCCGACGACTGCCCGTACACCCCGCCGAACGGCTGGTGGATCATCACCTTGGCGTGCGGAAGGATGTACCGCTTGCCCTTCGTGCCCGCCATGAATGCCACCGCCCCGCCGCTCTCGGCCCGGCCGACGCAATACGTCGCGACCGGACACGACAGGAACTTCATGATGTCGTACATCGCCAGCGTGTCATCGACGACGCCGCCGGGCGAGTTGATGTAAAAGTTGATGTCGTCGGTCTTCTTGAGGCTCTGCAGGTACAACATCTGCATGATCACGCGCGACGCCGTCACGTGGTTGATCTCGCCCACCAGGAAGATGACGCGGTTTTCGAGGAGCATTTCCTCGAGCGTCATCTCGCGGTAGCGGTTCATCCCCGGGCCGCCGGGGCCGGGCATCGCCTGCGGCATCATCATCGGCGCGCGCGGCGTGGGGGTAAACGAAGGCTGGCTCGCGTGGGCCGCGTATGCCTGCCAGAAAAGCGGATTTTCGTGCGGTTGTCGATTCGACATCCATGCCTCGTTTCAGGGTCTGTAAACTTACCCGGGCGATGGTACGCCGTCTGTTAGCGCGGGTCAATTGACCCGCTGAGGGGTGATAATCTGGGGCGAACGAGGGCATCTACGCCGTCACCAAGCGCCGCTTCCGCACCGCCACAAGATGCTTGGAATCATGCGCGGCATTCACAAATCCACATCGGCGTCACCTCAACGATCGTTCAAGTCATCCCAATGACCGCTTGCATGACGCCAACGGTCATCCAACTCGTCTCAACGATCGAATGCCAACGACTCTTCTGCGGCATTGTCAGTCGCCTCCCCATATCTCCTTAAACCGCGTGCGGACGAACTCAACGTGCCAACCATAGTCGGAGCCGGCAATCTCGATGACCATCGTCCAGACGCCCGCCGACTTGCCGGCCTGGCGTTCCCGATCGATCCAGATTCGCGGGCGCCTGATGCGATCTTCGTCGTCGAGCGCGCCGTACCCGCCGTATTCCTCCCAAGCTTTTTGTGCGCGGGCGGCCAACTTCTGCAGATTCGTCAAGATCGTATCGAGAAGCTCGACCTCTCGTTCGGTCAGCGGCGGCTCTCCGCCACGGGGTGGAAGCGCGCTGCGAACGGACACGTCAATACGCTTGCCTAAGCAGGTGCCCACGTCCTCGGGCAGCGTCATCGACCATCCTCGCTTGCCACGCTTGAGTTGTTTGATCAGAGCTTTTGGCTTTCGCGACATCCAAGCCGCCTCCTACAGCCGTCCGGTACGGATGTACGCCACGGGCGTTTACCGAAATCGGCAGACCACATCATACAGCTTTCCATTCAACTGCTTGGCGATCATGTGGTCCTTGATCATCGCCAAGTTTGCGGCATCGCAAGTGAAGGCAGCGTCGAGATTGCTTTCCACGCCGCGGCCCATGCCTTCGATGATCACCAGGTCCGCATCGGCGGCGGCGGCGTTCAGCGCGGGGGAGACCTTTGACAAATCGATCAACGGCTCGCCCGTGCCGGTGGAGACGATCTGAATCGGCAGCGATGCGATCGACGGCTCGACGTCGCACACCTTCGGCCACCAGTTGTTCACATCGAGGATCGTCATGTCGTTCAACGTCGGCCGCTCGTTCGTCGCCAGGACAACGCGGGTGCCGCGCTTGGCCAGCCACCGCATGAACGGCGTCGCGCCCAGCAGGAAGTCCGCGCCGGCGTTGTCGACAAAGAAGACGCACTTCTTCCATCCGCCGACCGCCTTCGCCGCAAAAGCGTCAAACTGATCGACCAGCCACGGCCGCTCGGGCAGCTTTTTTCGGGTAGCAAAGAAATCGAGCTTTCCGTCCAGCAGCAGCTTCGCGCTGCCGGCGGCGCCCATGTCGAAGATATTGCCCGCGAACACGCCCTCCACCACCGCCCGAAACTGCTCAGCCGGGTCCAGCGCGTCGAGCTGGCCGCACACCTGGGGCAGCAGGTGGATGACCTTCTCGTTCTCGCGATCTTTCAGGTCCTGAAACGGATCGGCGAAGCCGTGCTTGCGCAACAGTTGGTCGCGCCATTCATCGAGCGTGAGGATCGTCACCGGCTTGGCAGGCGCTTTCGGATCGGCGGCGAACCGATCGAACACCTCGACGAACTCCATCCGGCACTCGCCGGCGCGCTTCTGCGCCGATTCCAGCGATTCGCCGCGCGCCACCGCCACGTCGATCCCCAAGCCCAAAATCGTGACGAAATGCTTCTTGAAAAAATCGACCCAGTGATCGCGAAACTCGTCGTCGTAACGCATGTCCCACTTGCAGGGGACGTAGCCGGCGGGGTCCTGAAGTTTGATGAAAGGTTCGAGCGTCATCGCGAGGTAATGCCTCCGTCAACGTAAATGGTCTGCCCCGTGATGTACTCCCCCGCGCGGCTGCACAGCAGTACCGCCAGTCCTGCGCAATCGTCCGGATATCCCACCCGGCCGAGCGGGACGCGCTTGCCTTTTTCGTCGGCCGCCTGCTGGCTCGGGAAATCTTCCTTGTTTCGCAGCGTGACAAACCAGCCCGGCCCGATGCAGTTGGCGGTGATGCCGTCGCGGGCGTAGTTGCGGGCCAGGCCCTTGGTAAGGTTTTCGAGCGCGGCCTTGGTCATGGCATACGTGCCCATGCCGAGGCTGCCGTTCAGCCCCTGCACCGAGCCGATGTTGACGATCCGCCCCCACTTCGCCGCCTGCATGTGCGGGATCGCCTCCTGGCAAAGCAAGGTCGGCAGGAGGATGTTACAGGTGAGTTGCCGCTGCATCTCATTGACGGGGAACTCCAGAAAGTCGGCCGACAATTGCACGCCCACGTTGTTGACGAGGATGTGCAGCCCGCCGAAGTGCTGAACGGTCTGCTGGACGACGTTGCAAGCGAGGCTGAGATCTGTTGCATCGCCGCCGAGCGCGACGGCGCGGCCGCCCGCGGTGTTGATCGCGTCTGCCTCGCGGCTGGCGGCGTCAAGATCGATGTCCTGGATCACGACCGCCGCTCCTGATGCTGCCAATGCTTGCGCGATTGCCAGCCCAATCCCGCGGCCGGCGCCGGTCAGGAGCGCCACCCTGTCGTTCACGCTGAAATCCGGAAGCTTCATATCGGCCTAGATCGTAGGCATCGGCCCGAGCCCCGCAACGGCTCTCGGGGAAACGGGGAACGCCGTCATCCCGCGCGCCATTCTGCCTCATAGTTGAGCCCGCCGCCCGCAACGGCTCTCGGGGAAACAGGAACGCCGTCATCAGCCAAGCTTGGATTCCCAATCCACCTGCGCCACCGCGTCCAATATCGTCCGCCCGAGGTGCGGCGGCGTGAACGGCGCGTCCGGCACGATCGCCAGGATCGGCACCCGGCCGAACCGCTCGATCTCGCGCGGGCTGGTCTCCTCGGCAATGTCGGCTTGATCGCCCGGATAGCGGTTGATCACCACGCCGGCGACCTTCACCCCGACAGCGCGGAGCGATTCGATCGACAGCAGCGTATGGTTGATCGTCCCCAACCCCGGCCGGGCGACGACGATCGCGGGCGCGCCCAGCGCCGCGATCAGATCGCGCACCGTATGCGAGTCGTCCATCGGCACCAGCACGCCGCCGACGCCCTCGACGATCATGCAGTCGGCGTCCTTCGACATGATGCGGATCGACCGCTCGACCGCCTCCCAATCCAGCTCCAATCCCGCGCGCCTCGCCGCCACGGAGGGCGCAAGCGGCTCCTCAAAGCGATTAGGACAGATGAGATCGAGCGGATGGTGCGTATCGCTGGCGGCGGCCAGAAGTTCTGCGTCCTCGCTCACCAACCCCTCACGCTCGCGCGAGCAGCCCGTGGCGGCGGGCTTGAGCACCGCCACCCGCCTGCCCGCGTGCCGAAGGGTCGTCGCGATGGCGGCGGAGACGATCGTCTTGCCGACGCCGGTATCGGTCGCAGTGACGAAAAGCGAGGGGACGGACAATCGCGAAAGCTTCAGCACGCAAGCGAGTCTAGCCGAGGGACTCGAAGATCGCACCCGCGGCCGACCCCGCGGCCTCGCCGATCACGCCGGCGGCGTCGCCCACCGCCCCCGCGGCGCTCCCCGCGACCTCCGCCGCCGAGCCGATGGCGTTGCCGGCCAGTTCAATGCCGCCCCCTACGGCATTGCCGACGGTTTCGACCACCGGCCCGATGGCGAAGTCTGTCGTCCAATCCACCTGAAAAACCCCGGAAGGATCGCCGCCCTGCTCACGCACCGTCTGCTTCGACTGCTCTTCCTGCTGTGCGATCGCCGCCTGCTCGATTTCCGAAGCGGCGTAATCCTGCGGCTGCAAATCCTCCGCCTGTGGGTCCTGCGACTTCGACGTGGCCTGTTTCATGGGCGGGATCATCGGGATGCCGGCCTCCGAAAGCGAGTAGAAACGGAGACGGCTTTTCAACCGGGTGGAGTTATACCGATTCGCAGCGTCCTCTGAACCCGGGTTGCCCTCGCGCTTCGTTTTCGGTGTTGCCCGAGGTGAAGGACGCCGTGACGACTCGTCCTCAACGCGTTCCAAATTCAGTATTCATTGCGGCCGAGACACGTCGCCAGAAGCGAACCAGTTTCGATGGGCGTGGAGCGTCCAATCGCTCGCGGGCCTCTTCGCGAAGCTCCGCCAGCTGAGCGTGCGAGATCTCACATTGATAATCGACCGTCTTCGAATAATGAGCGGAAAGCAGATCGAAATAGCCCTGACTGGCCCCCTCGATCCGACAGACGCCTCGAATAGCATCGGCGCGCTTTAATGCGAACGATCGCCGCAACTTCACCGCTATGACGAACCCCACGAGCAGGCTGATCCCCGGCATGATTAAGAACCACCAGAACCGTCGTGCAAGTTCGTCCCACGCATCGGTCGGAACCATCAGCCAGAGCAGCGTGCAGAATACGATTGCCACCGGTAACACAATTCGAAGGCGCTGGACTCGCTGGCGTACCGTGCACTGCCTGCACAAAGCGAAGTCCGGGCCTCCAGTATTCACTGGCTCAAGACATACCAAACACGCCGCCGGGGGCAGCGCTTTGAGAACTGGGACGATGAATGCTCCGTCAGCCATCTGGCGTACCACCGGTCTTGCGGGCGCGAGGCTCACGGCATCACGATTAGTGACGCCGACCAGGAGGGCCGGCATATAGCCCAAGTCAAGCAGACGTTGCGCTGTATGCGGGCCGGGAACCGGACGCGTCGTTCGCAGCCGGTGTGATCGCAGCAGGATCATTGCTATGCCCAGAGCGATGACCGCTATTCCACACCCAAACAGAACCCATAGGGCCTCTTCACTCGGCGGGTTACGCCTAGGCGGGAATTTGAGAAAAATTCCGCCGAAAGTAGCGGCGGTTACCCCGAGAACTATGGCGATCGTGCCGCAGAACAGCAGCCCGCCCATCGTGCCCCGCCCCCATTCATCGACCATCTCCTCGGCGATGTGATCGCACTTCGGACACGGAACCACCTCGGGGCTCTTCTCGGCAAGGGAAAAGGCGTTCGCCAACGCTCTCCGATGAGCGCGATCCTCAGCGCCGTCGTTATTGAGCCCGTAAACGCTGGTGCCAGATCCCTGTCCGATTCGAAAAACCTCGTAGGCGAACTCCGATCCACATCGCTGACAGACGTTCAAATGCAATCGCCTGGCGACGGCAACCGATGAAAATTCATTCTGAAAGTAGAACATTGGCCCCCCCTTTTGCCGGGCTCGGACCGGCAATTTGTTACCTTATTTCTCCAAGGCCCGCGAACGGATCGTCCCCGCCCCGCCGCTGCCCGGCTGACGTGTGACGGGATCGCCGGAACCGGCGGTGGGCAGGAAATAGTGGCCGTCGCGCTCCATTCGTGACGGATTGGCGAAGATCGCCAACCTCAGCACTCCGACGGCCGAGGTCTCCCGCGCTGTCGTCACCGCGTCGATTTTACCGTCGAGGGTTACCGCCAAATCGTGCGTGTTCTCCGGCAGGACGATCGCAGGGGCGATGCGATATCCCTCTGCGGTGGCGAGGTAGCGTTGGGAATCGACGACGAAATCCCCCTTGCGCGTGAACAGGTATCCGCCGTGGCCGGTTTCGACGATGAAGTAGCCTTCGCCGTCAATGGCGAGGTCGTAGGCGCGATCGGTCTGAACGATCTTCCGAGAAGGCGTCGATGCGCATCCTGCAACGAGCGCGAAAAGCGCGATGAGCATCACCCCATGAAGCCGCGGGGCGAGCCCCGCGCGTC
>JBBCIV010000014.1:0-19051 GCA_037189665.1 Phycisphaerae bacterium
AGAAAAACCAATGGGCGACGCAGGCGTCGCAGCTACAACATTTGGTTCGTCGCTCCAACCTGAAATTTGATGCCGTCGGAGTCACGGCTCCATTCGACATTCCCCCGCCAATCCCGATAATTGCTCCGCTCTATGCCAAACGTCGTCACGCGCTTCGCTCCGTCGCCCACCGGTTATCTGCACGTCGGGGGGGCTCGCACCGCCCTGTTCAACTGGCTGCTCGCCCGCAACACCGGCGGGCGGTTTTTGCTGCGGATTGAGGATACAGACCTGGCCCGCAGCACCGAGGATGCGACACGGCAACTGCTGGAAGACCTGTCGTGGCTGGGGCTGAAGTGGGATAACGAGGAGTTGGTCTACCAGTCCAAGCGGGTCGATATCTACAACAAGCTCATCGACGGGCTGCTGGCGAAGGACCTGGCCTACGAGGCGTGGGAAACGCCGGCGGAGCTGGATGCCATGCGACAGCAAGCCCAGCGCGCCAAGCGGCCGTTCATCTATCGACGGCGGAAGTACACGGAAGACGAGTTGAAGAAGTTCGCGGATGAGGGCCGCAAGCCGGTGGTGCGGTTTGTGATGCCGGTGAAGGAGTACCGCTTCTTCGATCATGGACTCGGCAAGGAAAACGTCTGGACCGGCCGCGAAAGCCAGGACTTCGTCATCCGCAAGACCGACGGGATGCCGACGTATCACTTCGCGGTAGTGGTGGACGACGCCGAAATGGGCGTCACGCACATCCTGCGCGGCCTGGAACACCTGCTCAACACGTTTAATCACATCACGCTGCAGGAAGCGCTCGGCTACGACCGCCCGAACTACGCGCACCTCAGCGTGCTGCTGAACCCCGAAGACAGCAGCAAGCTCTCGAAGCGCGATCGCGATAAGCGCATCCGCAAACGCGCCCAGGAATGGATGCGCAGCACGAAGAAAGACGTGGCGGCGCTCGCATCGGCAAGCACGCTGACCGGCGAGCGTTTGGAAGAATGGCTCAACGCCGACACCGTGCAGCTCGATCTCTCGGAGCAGCCGAAGGTAATGCGCGTCGTCGGCCTGAAGGAGACCGACCTGCCGGAAATCATGGTTCACGATTTCCGCAAGAACGGGTACGTGCCGGAGGTGCTGAACAACTTCCTCGCCCTGCTCGGCTGGAGTCCCGGCGGCGACCTGGAGCAGATGACGATGGAACAGCTCGTCGAAAAGTTCAGCCTCGACCGCCTGGTGTCGGCCAACTCCAAGTTCAACCGCGACAAGCTCAAGAGCTTCAGCACCGACTGGTTCTCCAAGGCGTCGCCGGAACGATCGCTGGCGGCGATCAAGGATTACCTGGCGGTCAACCCGTCGTCGCTGCTCAACCAGGCGAACGACGCTCAACTGGCCGACCTGCTGCGGATGAACGCGGGATTCCATATCCTGGCGGACGTGGAGGAGAAAAGCCGGTTCTTCTTCATCCCCGACGACCAGATCGAGTACGACACCTCGGCCATCGACAAGGTGCTGTTGAAGAACGACAAGGCCGGCGTCGCCGCGCTGAAGGCCGCCCGCGACGTGCTCGCCAGCGCGACGGACTGGTCGACGCACGGGCTGGAAACGACCGTCAAAACCTATTGCGAACAGTCCGGCCAAGGCCTCGGCAAGGTCGCCCAGCCTCTACGCCTTGCGATCTGCGGCGGCGCCGTCAGCCCGCCGATCTTCGACTCGCTCGCGTTCCTCGGACGGGAAAAGACGCTGGCCCGAATCGATCGCTGCTTGAGCAAGGTGGCGTAAACACTTTCAACAATGCCGCCCTACTGCGTAACGCGCGTAGGCAGGGTTGTCCCACGCGGCACGCGGCAAACAGCGATTCCGCAGCGATGCCGACCTCGGCAACGCGCAAACCAAACATTAAGGCCCCCTTGCGCGCTAAACTTGATTACCCTCCTGACCGATCTACAATCAATTGTCGATAAATGTTCGGTTACGACGATATGGATATGTCTTAACCGTGCTCTTAAACCCTTCGAGGGGCGGACGTTGTTATAAACGTTCGCTAATTGAGGAGATGGACATGTTTGAACGTTTCACGGACCGAGCCCGCAAAGTCATGGCGCTTGCGAACCAGGAAGCCCAGCGCTTCAACCATGAATACATCGGGACTGAGCACATTCTGCTGGGACTGGTAAAGGAAGGATCGGGGGTCGGCGCGAACGTTCTGAAGAACCTTGACGTAGATCTCAGGAAGGTCCGCCTTGAAGTGGAAAAGCTTGTGAAATCGGGGCCTGAGATGGTCACGATGGGCAAGCTGCCGCAGACCCCGCGTGCTAAGAAGGTCATCGAATACGCCATCGAAGAAGCGCGTAACCTCAATCATAACTATGTAGGCACCGAGCACTTGTTGCTCGGGCTGCTCCGCGAGCACGACGGGGTGGCCGCCCAGGTGCTGATGAACCTGGGATTGAAGCTGGAAGAGGTTCGCGAAGAAGTTCTCAATCTGTTGGGAGCTGGTGTGGAAAACGAAGAACCCGCAACGCAGGAAAAATCCGGCGGCAAGAGCAAGAGCAAGACGCCGGCGCTCGATTCGTTCGGGCGCGATCTGACCGAACTGGCCAAAGAAGGCCAGCTCGACCCCGTCATCGGCCGTAAGAACGAGATCGAACGCGTCATCCAGATTCTCTGCCGTCGTCAAAAGAACAACCCCGTCCTGCTGGGCGAGGCCGGCGTGGGCAAGACCGCGATCGTCGAAGGTCTGGCGCAGATGATCATCTCGAGCAACGTGCCCGAGATCCTGCACGACCGCCGGCTCGTGGTGCTCGACCTGGCGATGATGGTCGCCGGCACGAAGTACCGCGGGCAGTTCGAGGAGCGCATCAAGGCGGTGATGAACGAAGTTCGTCGCGCCAAGAACGTCATCCTCTTCATCGACGAGTTGCACACGCTCGTCGGCGCCGGCGGCGCCGAGGGCGCGATCGACGCCTCGAACGTGCTGAAGCCCGCGCTGTCGCGCGGCGAGATCCAGTGCATCGGCGCGACGACGTTCGACGAATACCGCAAGTACATCGAGAAGGACGCGGCGCTCGCCCGCCGCTTCCAGTCGATCCACGTCAACCCGCCCGGCAAGGAAGACGCCGTGCAGATCCTGAAAGGCCTGCGCGACCGCTACGAGGCGCACCACCGGGTGCAGATCACCGACGCCGCGCTGGTGGCGGCGGTTGAACTGTCGGATCGGTACATCACGCAGCGGTTCCTGCCGGACAAGGCGATCGACGTGGTCGACGAGGCCGGCGCCCGCATCCGCCTCCGCAGCATGACCAAGCCGCCGAACCTGGCGGAACTGGAAGAGCAGATCGAGCGGCTGAGCATCCAGAAGGACGAGGCGGTGAAAAACGCCGAGTACGAGGAGGCCGCCCGCCTGCGCGACCAGGCCGAACAGCTCCGCGCGAAGAAGGAAGAGCTTCAGCGTCAGTGGCGCGAGCGATCCAAGGAGATCGACGGCGTCGTGGACGAGGAAGTGGTGGCCGAGGTCGTCAGCAAGATGACCGGCGTCCCGCTCACGCGCCTGGAGAAGGAAGAGGCCCAGCGCCTGCTCGAACTGGAGAACGAGCTTCACAAGAAGGTCATCAGCCAGGACGAGGCGATCAAGGCGATCGCCAAGACGATCCGCCGCAGCCGCGCCGGCCTGAAGGACCCGCGCCGGCCGATGGGATCGTTCCTGTTCCTCGGTCCGTCGGGCGTCGGCAAAACGCTGCTCAGCAAGGCGATCGCCGAGTTCATGTTCGGCGAGGAAGACGCGCTCGTGCAGATCGACATGTCGGAATACATGGAGAAGCACAACGTCTCCCGCCTGATCGGCGCGCCCCCCGGCTACGTCGGCTACGAAGAAGGCGGCCAGCTCACCGAGCGCATCCGCCGTCGTCCGTACAGCGTCGTGCTGCTGGACGAGGTGGAAAAGGCGCACCCGGACGTCTTCAACATGCTCCTGCAGATCATGGAAGAAGGCCGACTGACCGATTCGTTCGGCCGGCACGTCGACTTCCGCAACGTCGTCATGATCATGACCAGCAACATCGGCTCGGAATTGATCAAGGGCGGCGGCCAGTCGTTCGGCCTGCACGCCCGCGGCAAGGGCGGCACGGAAGAGCGCACCTACCAGGCCATCAAGGACACCGTGATGAAAGAGGTGGAACGCTACTTCCGCCCCGAATTCATCGGCCGTCTTGACGAGGTCATCGTGTTCCGTCCGCTGTCGGGCGAGCACCTCAAGTCGATCATCGAGCTTGAGCTGTCGAAGGTGACGCGCCGTCTCGTCGAGCATGGCATGCGGCTTGAGCTGACCGACGAAGCGAAGGAGTTCCTGATCGAGAAGGGAACGAACGCCGACTTCGGCGCCCGTCCGCTGCGTCGCGCGATCGAACAGCACGTCGAAGACCCGCTCTCCGAAGAGCTGCTTCGCGGCAACTTCAAAGGCAAGGACCTGATCAAGATCACGGTCAAGGCCGAAGAAGGCGGCGAGAAGCACCTGTACTTCGAGTCGTTCGACGCCAAGCCAAAGGAATCCGAGCCGCAACTGGCCCAGGCTTCCAGCGACGCGACCTGAGTCGTATCGCCGGCGCGCCCGACATCCCCCCACAAGTGAATGAACCTCCGCACCCGCGTGCCTTGGCATGCGGGTGCGGGGCATTTCTGCGGGTTCATATCGGAACCTCACGGTTGTGCGGCCGAATTTCGCACTTTTCAAAGGGCGTTGAATCCGCTAACTATCGCCGCGTGCCAATCCGGGCGGTCATCTTCGATCTCGATTGCACCCTCACGTGCCGCCGTTCCAGCCTCTCCCGTGCTGCGATGGCGCTGGCGACCCGCTTTGCCGACTCGCTGACGTCTACCGAGGCGGCATCAATGATGCTCGACACCGCGATGAAGGCCGCCGATCACCACGGCTATCGCGACCGGCAGGAGTTCTTCTCCGAAGTACTCCAGGCCCCCTGCTGGCACGCCAGCCCGCCGATGGAGCAACTACTGCACTTCTGGCAGCACGACTTCCCGAAGTGTGCCGTCGCCCATCCGGACGCCGTCGCCCTGCTTCGCCAGCTTCGCGAACGCGGCCTCCGCGTCGGGCTGATCACCAACGGCAAGAGTTCGACGCAGAACGGCAAGATCGAGTTCCTGAAGCTCCGCGGGCATTTTGACCACGTGATCGTCTCCGGCGACGTCGGCGTGGACAAGCCCGATCCCGCCATCTTCGACCGTTGCGTGCGACAGATGGGCATCGCGCCGCACGAGGCGGTTTACGTCGGCGATCACGCCGAAAACGACGTTCGCGGCGCCACCGCCGCCGGCCTGCACGCGATCTGGATCAGCACCGGCGGCCCCTGGCCCGCCCACCTGCCGCCGCCGGAACGCCGGATCGATTCGCTTCGGGAACTTCCTGATGCGATCGACCGGCTCGGCAATGGCTGACGCGCGACCTCGAAATGTCCGCTCGCTCACTCAATCTTCACATGCCTCAGCCGACGCCTGATAAATTGATCCGGCATTTTTTTCGATTCGTTTCTTTGACTTCCGGCCGCGAACGATACGATTATCGCGTCGGCGCACCAGACCACGTTGTCCGGGCGTGACGGAAGGCTCCAAACGAGGCGAAGAAACACATGACGTCAGCGGCTGCGGTCAATCCATTTGATCCACCTTTGGCCGAACGTACCGTCCGAAACGGCAACGGCGGAAAGAGCAACGCGAACCCCCACACCTTCACCGCCAGCGAGTGGACGGTCGAGGACTCCGTCAAACTCTACAACGTGCGAGGCTGGGGCCAGCAGTACTTCTCGGTGAACGCCGACGGCAACGTCGCCGTCCACCCCACCGGCGAGGTCGCCAAGGCGATCGACCTGAAAAAGCTGGTCGACGACCTCCGCTCGCGCGACATCAATACGCCGGTGCTCATCCGCTTCACCGACATCCTGAAACACCGCGTCGATCGCATCAACGAGGCGTTCTCCAACGCCCTTCGCGACCTCGAATACCGCGGCCAGTACCAGTGCGTGTATCCGATCAAGGTCAACCAGCAGCGCCACGTGGTGGAGGAGATCCACTACTTCGGCAAGTCGCACAAGTTCGGCCTCGAGGCCGGCAGCAAGCCGGAACTGCTGGCGGTGATGGCGATCGTCGACGACGACGCCACGCCGATCGTCTGCAACGGCTTCAAAGACGATGAGTTCATCGAGGCCGTCATCCTCGCCACCAAGATCGGCCGGAAGGTCATCCCGGTGGTGGAGAAGTTCACGGAACTTGAGGCGATCGTGAAGTTCGCCAAGATCCACAACGTCCGCCCGCGCATCGGCGTGCGCGTGAAGCTCAGCACCAAGGGCGCCGGACGCTGGCAGGAATCGGGCGGGGTGCGCAGCAAGTTCGGCCTGTTCATCAGCGAGGTGATCGACGCGGTCAACTACCTCAAGGCCGAGGGCATGGCCGATTGTCTGAACATGCTGCACTTCCACCTCGGCAGCCAGATCAACAACATCCGCAACGTGAAGGCCGCCATCACCGAGCTGGCCCGCGTTTACACCGAGCTGTGCCGCATCGGCGCCGGGCTCAACATGATCGACGTCGGCGGCGGGCTCGGCGTGGATTACGATGGGTCGAAGACCAACTTCGCCTCGTCGATCAACTACGGCCTTCAGGAATACGCCAACGACATCGTCTTCCACATCAAGGAAGTCTGCGATGCCGCCGGCGTCGCCCACCCCACCATCCTGTCCGAGTCCGGCCGGGCGATGGTGGCGTACCACTCCGTCCTGGTCTTCAACGTCATCGGCTGGAGCGGCTTCGGCCGCTTCGACATCAAGACCGACCTGACGCCCGAAGAGCGCGCCAAGCTCCCCCAGCCCGTGCAGACGCTACTCGACACCTATCACGGCGTCGGCGAGTCCAACGTCACCGAGTACTTCCACGATGCCCAGGTGGCCATCGAGGCGGTGCTCAACCTCTTCTCCCTCGGCTACTGCACGCTCGAGCACCGCTCGATGGCGGAGAAGCTGTACTTCGGCATCAGTTCCAAGATCCTCAACATCGTCCGCAAGATGGAATACGTGCCCGAGGAGTTCGAAGGCCTCGAGGCCACGCTGTCGGACACGTTTTTCTGCAACTTCAGCCTCTTCCAGAGCATGCCCGACAGCTGGGCGATCGATCATCTGTTCCCGATCATGCCGATCCACCGGCTGAACGAGGCCCCGAACTGCCGCGGCATCCTCGCCGACATCACGTGCGACTCCGACGGCAAGGTCGATCACTTCATCGACAAGCGCGACGTCAAGAGCGTGCTCGAACTGCACGCCTACAAAGGCGAGGACTACTACATCGGCGCGTTCCTCGTCGGCGCGTACCAGGAGATCCTCGGCGACCTCCACAACCTGCTCGGGGACACGCACGCCGTGCATATCACCATCGACGACAGCGGCAACTACAGCGTTGACGAGGTCATCAAGGGCGACACCGTCCGCGAAGTGCTGAACTACGTCCAGTACTCCGGCGACGAACTGCTCCGCGCGATGCGCAAGACCGTCGAAAAAGGCGTCAAGGACCAGAAGCTCAGCATCGACGAGGCCCGCCTGCTACTCCGCTTCTACGAGGACGGGCTCGACGGGTATACATACCTCGAATAGAGCGCGCGCGGTCCATCATGGGGAGATCACGTAGCACGGGCGTCCTCGCCCGTGTCTTCGTTTGGGGAGGTCACGGGCGGAACGCCCCGCGCTACGGCGCGCTGACGTTCGGTCCACACGCGGGCGTGGCGCGATGAGAGATCGGCGCAGCCGAAGTGAGATCGGATCGCGTTGCGAAGCGCGTCGATGCCTTGGCCGGCGGTGGCGCAGACGGGGATCGCATTGGGCACGCGCCACGTCGGGCCGCGATCGACCTTGTTCATCACGAGGATGTCCGCGTTCTCATCCAAGGCGGACGGCGCGGTGGCGTCGAGGACGTGGACGACGGCGTCCGCCCGGTCGATGACGCCGCGCGATCGCGCGATGGCCTCGCGTTCGATGGGATCGTCGGTGGCGCGGAGACCGGGCGTGTCGATGAGAGTGACGGCCAGGCCGTCGATGTTCGCCTGTTCGCCGACCCAGTCGCGCGTCGTTCCGGGCAGGTCAGCGGTGATGGATCGGTCGCGGCCGAAGAGTTGGTTGGCGAGGGTGGATTTGCCGACGTTCGGCGCCCCCACGATCGCGACGGTCGGGGGGTTCAGCAGGCGCACCAGCGATCGGTCGGCCAAGGCCCGCTCCATCGCCTCCCGGTCGTTGCCCTGGAGCATTTGTTCCCACGCCGCCGGCTGGGCGAGGAGGATGGCGACCGCCTCGCGCGTCAGCGCCCGCGGTAGGTCACGAAGCATCTCGGCCTCGATGTCCGTCGGCGGCTCGTCGGCGGCCTCGGCGAAGCCGAACCGCTTCGCCAGTTCCACCGTTCGATTCACGATCCACGCCCCGCCGTGCACGGACAGGTCGAGCGTGCGTTCGTCAGCCAGCACCGCGACAGGGTCGTCGAGCGTCGCCCCTCCATCCCGCAACTCCACATGCACGCACGCCCCCGCCCGCGGCGGGCGCGAAAGGTGCGACCTCGCGAACGCCGCCACCCGATCCCCACGCAACCGCACCACCGCAATCGCCGCGATGCCGGGAGGTGTGAGAATGGCAACCGTGTTCTGCATGATGTTTGGTTTGACGATCGCCAAGACGCCAAGGTGCCAAGAATTGCATTTAAGAGATGAACGCGGAGGCGCAGAGGAGCAGAGAAGAAGGATGAGTGATTAATTCATAATTTGAAATAATAATCGCGTGTTCCAGCCAAGCTCCCCCACCTCACATTTCTCTTCTCTGCTCCCCCTGCGTCTCTGCGTTCATCACCCCAAATCTCATGAGCCATGCTTGATGTGATGGTTCGAGTACGCCAGCGCGATGCCGTACAGGATCAGGTCGGGCGAGATGGCGTGGACGAGTTCCCAGTCCTTGAACAGCGCCTCGGCGTCGCCGCCGGTGCAGATGAGGTCGGGCCAGTTGCCGAGCTCGGTGGCGTAGTTCTCGACCAGCTCCTTCACCATCCCTCGGATGCCGTGGTACACGCCGTGGAGGATCGCCTGCTCGGTGCTGGTGGCGATGAGCCTTTGCGGCGTCGCGAGCGACACGCTGGGCAGGCGGGCAGTGTTGTCGTGAAGGGCATCGAGCATCATGGAGGCGCCCGGCGCGATCGCCCCGCCGAGGAAATCGCCGGCGTCGTTGCAGACGTTGACGGTCAGCGCCGTGCCGGCATCGACCACGACGCACGCCTTCTGCATCTGCTCGTACGCCGCCGCGAGGGTGAGGATGCGATCGACGCCGGTCTTGGCGGGCTCGTCGGTCTTCACCTTCACGGGCAGGTCGATCTCCCCGCCCACCCACTGCACCGCCTGGCCGGTCGCCTGCTTGATCGCGTGCTCGACGCCTTCGATCAACGGCGGGTTCACCGACGCGCCCGCGACCTCGGCGTTGCCGGTGTCGCTGATGCGGCCCCACGCCTCGGCGATCGCGCCGGGCAGGTCCTCGCGCTGCGAAACCGAGAGCCGCCGGGTGTACTCCAGCGTGCCCTGCACAAAAACGCCGATCGCGATCCGCGAGTTGCCAACGTTGACGACGAGAAGGTTGATATCCATGTTGATTGAAAGGGGCAAGTGCTTAAGGGAGAGGGGCACGTGAAAACAAGGTATTCGGAGGCGGCGCTCTGCCAAGGCAAGCCGCCCTCCTTACTTGCCCCTGGCCCCTCATTACTCATTAACAACTGTTCATCACTGACATTTCGGGCACGTTCCGTGGAGCAGCACCTCGGGATAACTAAGCGTATACCCTTCCGCCGGCTGGACTTTTTCCAGCAGTTTCGGCGGGATGCGGGCGTCGGCGATGCACTCGACCTTGCCGCAGGCATCGCAGACGAAGTGGGCGTGCTGGTGCTCGTGCGTGTGCGACATATCGCCGACCGCGTACCGCCACGAGCGGTCTTCGCCGCGCACGCGGTGCACCAGTTTCTTGGTGACGAAGGTGTTCAGCGTGCGATACACCGTGACAGGTTCGGTGAAGGTCGGGAGCTTTTTCAGCAGTTCCGCCACGTCCATCGGCTCGTGCGCCGCCGCCAACGTTTCGAGCACGCCGATGCGAACGGGCGTGCGCTTCAGCCCGGACGACTTCAGCAGCGCCTCGGCATTCGCGGATGGTAGAGTGGCGTTTGACATCACTTGCAATTGTAGGACGTTCGCTTCATAAGACAAACTGCACGGGGCCATCGGCGCGGCGCATTGTTGCGGCTCGTGCAATTGAAAATCCTACATCGAACTGCTTAACGACGCCAGGATTTTCGTTCGCGTTTTGTACGGTTTTCGATCGAGCTATGAAGATGGCGCAAGTCGTTTTACCGCCTCGATTAACCGCTCAATCTCGGCATCAGAATGTTGGCTCGATAACGTCAACCGCAGCCGGCTCGTGCCGCGCTGAACCGTCGGCGGGCGGATGGCGAGCACGAGGAGGCCGGCGTTCTCCAAATCGGCGGCCTCGGCGAGGGCGCGGGATTCGTCGCTGCGCGCGATGGGGATGATCGGCGAATCGTCGCCGGGCGGGATCGCGAATCGGCCGGCCAGCGCGTGGCGCACCCGGCGGGAGAGGTCGCGCAGGCGTGACTGGTGATCGGGCTCGTCGTGGAGGATCTGGATCGCCCGGCTGACAAGGCGAGCGACGTAAGGCGAAACCGCGGTCGAGTAGATATACGCCCGGCCGAAGTTCAGGACGGCGTCGATGAACGATCGTGAGGCGCAGATCGCCCCGCCGCTGACGCCAAGCGCTTTCGAGAGCGTCACGATGCCAACGTCCACCGCGTCGCGCAGGCCTAGCTCGGCGACCAGTCCTGCGCCCGCGGGCCCGTAAACGCCGGAGCCGTGGGCTTCATCGACGACGAGCGCGAAGTCGTGCTTCTGCTTTAATAACGCGATCGCGCGCAGGTCGGCGGCGTCGCCGTCCATGGAGAAGATCGATTCCGTGACGACCACCTGCATTTCGCCGGGGTCGGCAACCCCAAGCAGGCGTTCGAGCTTGTCGATGCCGTTGTGCGGGAAGACGCGCAACGTCGCGCCTGTCTGCCGGATCGCGTCGATCAACGAGGCGTGAACGAGCTTGTCGGCGATGAAGCGGATCGGTTTGCCGCGCGCCTCGGCCACGCCCGCCAGCGTCTGGATCGCGGCGAGGTTCGCCTGGTATCCGCTGGGCATCAGGACGGCGGCGTCGGTTTGCTTCCATCGGGCGATGTCCCGTTCGGCGGCGGCGTGGTCAGGCGTGTGGCCGGTGATCAGGCCGGCGGCGCCTGCGCCGGACGCGCTGATCGGCACATCGAGCATGCGGGGATGATGGGTGAGGCCCAGGTAGTTGTTCGAGGCGAAGTTGACCAGCCGCCGGCCGTCGAGTTCGACGTGCGTGGCGTCGATCGGCGTGACGACCCGCCGCGATCGAAACAAATGCTGCCCCCGCCGCTCATCAAGCGAGGCGGCGATCAGGTCGTCCAGTCTCATCACCGGACTGTACGGCGCAGCCGGCGAGAGGGAAACAGGGCATAGGTTCACCTGGACGAACGCAACACGAAGAGAAGCCCCTAACAGGACGTCCACCTAATGAAAAACGAACTGCGGATTTCGCAGATTTATCTGCGAAATCCCCGTGATTCATCTCGCGTTCATTTCCCGCAATGCCGAAATCAGTTCGGCTGCGACGACGCCGGCTGGGCAGGCGGTGGCGCAGCAGACGCTTCGGCGGCCTTCGCCTTGGCATGCGCGGCGGCAAGGTCGACGAGTTGCTGCTTCATCAGCCGGCCAACCTTGAACTTCACCGTGCGCTTTTCAGGCACCGCAACAGGCGCCAGCGTCTTGGGGTTCTGGGCCCGGCGGGCCTTGCGAACCTTGCATTCAAACACCCCGAAATCGCGGAATTCCAAGCGATTTCCCTTGGCAAGCTCAGAGATGATCTCGTCGAGGAACAACTGTACGACCCGCTTTACCTGAACCCGCCGATCGTTCACATTCTCGGCGATTCGGTCGATGAGTTCCTTCTTCGTAATCGTTGACATGGTGACCCGCCTCTTTCAGGTAAACATTGACGTGAAGAAGACTTATGGGATTGTGACGCGCTTTTTCCCGATTGCAAGGAAAAACACCTCAACCAACACTGTGAAATTTCGGACGAAGTCGATGTAAGCCCTTTTTAGGCCTAGCGATAGGTGGTAGTAGCGCGAGTGGAATAGGTCGTCCGATCAAATCGATCGGGAATGCCCTGACCGCGTTGTTGGTCGCGCTGGTAGAGATAATAGCTGTCGACCGACGGTTGTTCGTAACCGTAGAAGGCGGAAGGGCTTCGGCCCTCACGGCTGAAACTCGCCACCGGGGCGTACGACATCATCGGCGGATCGAACGCCAGCGCAGCCGCGGCGGCGGGCGCGTAGTACGGCCGTTCTTCGACGACGGCGGGCACGCGGTCCTGATGCGTGGCGCACCCGCCGGTCAGGCCGGCAGCAACGATGCTGAGGATCATCAAGGTCGAGATTCGCACGTAATCCCTTACTCAAACCCAGTGCCATACATCATAGCACAGCTTTATTATCGCTCGCGCAGCTTTTGCGGGGGTGGGATTACGCCGGATGTTGCGTTCGGGCAACGTCGATCTTGCCAACGCTCAACGTGCCGGCAGGGATGGGGTAGACTGAAATGATGCGCCGTTCTTCGATCTCCCCTTCGATCTCCGCCGCCTTCCTCGCCCTGCTGCTTTCGTTGCTGATCACGCCGGCCGTCCGGGCGCAGTGGACGGTGGAACTGACGCGCGAGGCGTCGTTCGTCATCCGCTACGATGGCGCGACGGTCGTTCGCGCGAAGTACCTCGCCTGGGGCAAGGACTGGAAGTTCGCCAACGTCGAAACCGCGGTCGGCAGGAACGAAGGCGAGCGGTGGTCGATCACCGGCGACGTGAAAGAGCTGGGCATCGGCATCGGCGGGGAGATCCGGCGCGATGCCGAGAAGATGATCTTCCGCTACGACCTCACAGCCGGCCGGGCAACGCAGGGGAACATCGGCGGATTTGTGCATTTCGATTTGCGGCTTGACCCGCAGGTGTTCGGGCCGGACGTCGCGAAACCGGTGTTGACCGGCGCCGGCTGGGACTGGACCCCACGGCCGGGCGAGACGGTGTCGGTGCGGATGACCGGCATCGACCTCGATAGCTACCTCGAGAAAAACAAGCCCGACGCCATCCGCACCTTCTTCATCCCCCGCGATGTTCCCGTCGGCAGGCAAAGCGTGACGATGACCGTCGCCCTCCCCGCCGGCGCGACGCGGACGGACGGGGCATCGAAGCGCTACGCGCAGCTCGACCGCGAGACGTGGCTTCAGAACACCGTGGACTGGCGTCAATCGCCGATCGACCTGTCGTATCTCAATCACAGGCCCGCCGGCGCGAAGGGGTTCGTGAAGGCCGACGGCGACAAGCTTGTTTACGGGGACGGCACGGAGGCGCGCTTCTGGGGCACGAACATCATGGCGTACGCCCTGTTCAACGCCACCGATGAAGCGATCCAGAACCAGGCGAAGCGGCTGGCGGCGCTGGGGTTCAACCTCGTCCGCATCCACCACCACGACTCGGCCGACTGGTCGCCGAGCGTGTTTGCGCAGAATGCCGACAACACCCGCACGCTCGATGAGCGCAGCCTCGACCGCATCGATTACTGGGTGAAGTGCCTGAAGGAGAACGGCATCTACGTCTGGCTCGACCTCCACGTCGGCCGCCCGTTTCGGCCGGGGGACGGGATCGAAGGATTCGACGACCTGAAGGCCGGCAAGACCGGCCGGCAGGCGAAGGGCCTAAGCTATCTGAACAAGGACGTCACCGCACGAATGAAGGAGTTCGCCGAGGCCTACCTCACGCGCGCCAACCGCTACACCGGCGCTCGCTACGTCGACGAGCCGGCGGTCATGGGCGTGCTGATCACGAACGAAAACGACATCACGCATCATTTCGGCAATGAATTTCTGAAAGACAAGGGCAAGCTGACGCACGTCGCCTGGTTCGAAAAACTCCGCGACGAGATCGCCACCGAGCGCGGGCTGGACAAGTCGCAGGCATGGAAGACGTGGGAGGCCGGCCATTCGAAGGTGGTGCTGAACGAGATCGAGTATCGTTGGAACGTCGACTTCATCGAGTTCCTGCGGAAGATCGGCGTAAAGGCGCCGCTGGCCACGACCAATAGCTGGGGCAACGACCCGCTGTTCTCGCTGCCCGCGCTGACCGTCGGCGACGTGATCGACGTGCACGCATATGGGGCGACCGAATCGCTGTCGAGCAATCCGAAGTACGACGACATGAGCACGCACTGGATCGCCGCGGCGCAGGTGGCGGGCAAGCCACTGGTGATCACGGAGTGGAACACGCCCTACGGGCAGCGCGACCGCTTCACGCAGCCGCTGTTCGTCGCGGCGACGGCGGCGTTTCAGGGGTGGGACGCGCCGATGATCTACGGCTACGACCAGTCCCCGCTCACCCCGCCGGACAAGATCGACACCTACGGCATCTCGAACGATCCGTCGCACATCGCCCTCATGCCGACCGCCGCCCTGATCTTCCGCCGAGGCGACGTGAGGCCAGCGGAGCGAACGGTGGTCTTCGCGCCGGGCGAATCGCTGCTGATCAAAACCATCTCGCCCGACAACTCGCCCTCGCTGCGCACGAACGGCGAGCGGCACCGGCTGGTGATCGGCCTGCCGAAGACGCCGCTGTTGCCCTGGCTGCAAGGCGTCGATCAAGGCGACGCCGGCGACCCCGCCGCCATCGCCGAGGGCACCGGCGAAACGTCGATCCAGTCCGACACCGGCGAAATTACCCGCGACTGGAAGGCCGGCTTCGCCACCATCGATACCCCCCGCACGAAGGCGGCGATGGGCTGGTTCGAGGGCCGCGAGGTAAAGCTCGGCGACGTGTCGATCGCCTCATCCGCGCCCAAGGCGACGGTCTCCATCACCAGCCTGGATGACGAGCCGATCGCGACGTCGAAAAAGCTGCTGCTGACGACCGTTGCCCAAAGCGAATCCCGCAACAGGCCGGCGGTAGCGCTGTTCGCCGAGCCGGTGCCGGTGACGATCGGCATCCCCGGCCGGTTCCGGTTCACCGCGCTGTCGCCGGCGGGCCTGACGATCGCCCACGGCGAGTTCGAGAACGCCCTCGCCCTGCCCGGCCGGGCGGCGACGCACTGGTTTATTCTCGAACGCCGCTAACGCGCGTGCTCGGGATTTGCCACCGAAATGCCTTTGCGATACAATGTTTCGCTTTCGATCGTTCAAATTACGCGTAACCTCAGTAGACAGAAGACATTATGATTGAAGCCCTCAAGAGCGACGAAATCGTGAACAAGGTCGGCGGCCGGTTCAAGCTGACGGCATTGCTGCAAAAGCGTATGCTGGAGTTGATGGACGGCGCCCGCCCGCTCGTGGATCGCAAGGAAAACCAGACCGATCTCGAAGTCGCGATCGAAGAAGTGCTCCAGGATAAGATCACGATCGACTACGCGAACTCCGACCTGCTTCCGCCCGACAAGTTGCAGTAATTCGCCGCACTAAAAAGCGCGAGTCCAGTCATCCCTGTCGCTTGGATAATCCCGGGCGACAGCGATACGCTATTCCAATGGCCACCGACGCCCCACTCACCGGGAACGAATTGAAGGGCCGCGAGATCATCGTCGCGGTGTGTGGCGGGATCGCGTGCTACAAGGTGGCGGACGTGGTGTCGAAGCTGGCGCAGATGGGCGCGGGCGTCTCGGTCGTCATGACGCACGAGGCGCAGAAGTTCGTCACCCCCCTGACTTTTCAGGCGTTGTCGGGCCGGCCGGTGCGGACGGATACGTTTGACCTCGTCGAGTCGTCCGATCCCCAGCACATCAAGCTGACCGAGCGCGCCGACCTCATGCTGGTCGCGCCCGCCACCAACAACGTCATCGCCAAGGTGTCGCACGGCCTGTGCGACGACCTCGTCAGCCTCATGGTCTGCGCGGCGGCGTGCCCGGTGGTGTTCGCGCCGGCGATGAACACGCGGATGTGGGAGAACCCGATCGCCCAGGACAACGTCGCCAGGCTGGCGAACCTCGGCTACCGCTTCATCGGCCCCGACGCCGGCTGGCTCGCCTGCCGCAACGTCGGCCACGGCCGGCTGAGCGAGCCGTCGAAGATCGTCGCGGAAGTGCATCGCATGCTCACCGAGCCCGGCGCCCTCCCGCAACCCGTAACGCCGGCGCTGGAAGAGCCATCGGAGGACGAATAGATCGCCTCTCCCCACTGTGAGGGAGAGGGCCAGGGTGAGGGGAGAAGCTCGACGTGATCGGGCATCCTCAGCCTTCAAGTGTCCCCCTCACCTTAACACCCTCTCCCACCAGGGGAGAGGGAGCCAGACAAGACATGCGTTGGATCATCGGCGACATTCACGGCATGCTGAAACCGCTCGAGCTGTTGCTCGACGCGGTCGGCCGGCGCGATCCGACGGCGGAGTTGATCTTCGCCGGCGATTACGTCAACCGCGGGCCCGACAGCAAGGGCGTCGTCGATCTGCTGCTCCAGCTCAAGCGCACGCGCTTCGTCCGCGGCAATCACGACGATACGTTCGACCTGCTCCTCAACGGCCGCTGCTTCGCGCCGCACAATCAGCTCACCACGCTGGTGCCGACGTTCGAGCACTTCATGAAGTACGGGCTCGAACAGACGCTGCTCAGCTACGGCATCGACTGGGCCCACCTCGACCAGGTCCGCCGGCACCCGACGCAGCAGTCGATCGCAATGCTGCTCGATCCGGTCCCCATCTCGCATCGCGAGTTCTTCCGCCGGCTGCCGGTGGTGCAGGAGGACACGGATTTCTTCGTCATCCACGCCAAGTGGGACCCGGACGAGAACGCCGGGGAGCCGAGCTTCGCGCACCAGCTATCGCGGTCGGCGCAGTTCCGCCACGACGTCATCTGGGGCAGGTTCACCTCGCCGGAGATCCAGTCGATCAAACCGTGGGACCGCGTCGGCTTCTTCGGCCACACGCCGGTCACCATGTATCGCAAGGACGACGACATCACCCCCATCGTCGGCAGCAAGTGCGTCCTGCTCGACACTGCCTGCGCCGTTCACCTGGACGGCCGGCTCACCGCGTGGTGCGTCGAGGAATCGACCTGGTTCCAGGCCGACCGCCACGCGCAATGGGTCCGCGAAGGAAAAGGCGAAATCGTTTGATTCGCGTTCCCGCGGTCCCCCCCCTCACTTCAGCATACGATTTTGTCATCAAGCATTGGCCACAGAGGCACGGAGAAGAAGAATTTAGCCACAGATGGGGCACCGATATACACCGATTGAATTGAATGCAATATATGATGCGTTCTCATCGGTGCGCATCAGTGCCCCATCTGTGTGGCTAAAATGAAGCAACCTCTCTGTGTCTCCGTGGCCAATACTTGATGCAAAGATCAGTTGAACTTGCGGAACACCGGCTGCACCGATCGGCCGACGAGGTACTTGTCCACGCCTTCGTCGATCGCGCGGCGGTAGACGGCCAGCGCTTCGCCGACCGCTTCCACCGTGCGCTGGACGTCCGCATCGCCGTGAGCGGCGCTGACGGCGAAGCTCGGCGCGATGATGCCGCGCTTCATGATCTCCTGCAGGAACAGCGTGCGGAACGGCTGCGAGCGTTGTTTCTTCTCGTCCATCGTCGCGAAGAACGTCAGCCACGGCCGGCCGAGGATCTGGAAGTAGTCGCCTACGTTCAGGTCGTCGATCGCCTGCCTCAATCCCGCCTGCAACTTCGCGCCCTGCCGGGCCATGATGCCGCAGGCGTCGATCTCCTCGTACGCGTCGATCGTCGCCAGGCACGCCGCCAGCCCGCTGGTCTCCGCGCCGTGGGTCAGCGACAACACGAAGCACCGCTCGCGATCGGCGTGCTCGGTTCCCGCGATGCGCATGTACTCGCGTTTGCCGCACAGCGCCGACACCGAGAAGCCGTTGGCCATGCCCTTGCCGAAGGTGCTGAGGTCGGGCGCGAAGCCGTAGAACTTCTGCGCCCCGCCGATGTGCCAGCGGAAGCCGGTGACGGTTTCGTCGAGGATCAGGATCGCGCCGTTCTTGTGCGCCAATTCCTGTAGATCATGGTGATAGTTGGGCTTGGGCAGTTCGACCGTCTCGGCCTCGAGGATGACGCAGGCGATCTGGTTCGGGTATTGGTCGAACAGGGCCTGGACGGAGGCGAGGTCGTTGTACTTGAACTTGACGGTCTGCCGCTTCGCGAACTCGGGGATGCCGGCGTTCATGGCAGTGGTGCCCATGAACCAGTCGTCGACGGAGAAGAACGGGTGATCGCCGCAGATCGCGACCATCTCCCGGCCGGTATAGGCGCGGGCGATCTTCACCGCGCCGCTGACCGCGTCGGACCCGTTCTTGCCGAACTTCACCATGTCGGCCTTGTCGATCACCTCCAGCATCCGCTCGGCGGCGCGGAGTTCGATCTCGGCGGGACGCACGAAGTTGGTGCCGGCGAGCATCGCCTGGTACGCGGCGTCGCAGACGGGCTTGTAGCCGTGGCCCAGCGTGATGGAGCGGACGCCCGCGCCGTATTCGATGAACTCGTTGCCGTCCAGATCCCAAATATGACACCCCTCGCCGCGGGCGATGACCGGACACATGCCTTCGGGAAACTGGTCGTCCCCCTTGGCGTAGGTGTGGGCGGCGCCGGGGATGATCTGGTGCGCCCGCCTCTGATGAACGGCGGAGCGGGCGAAGTTCTGGGGCAATACAGCTTGGGCAGTGGTCATAGACGGATCCTTCTCCCTGCGCGATCGGCCGAGTTCGGGCGGGGCATTACCGGCCGAACGGAGAAAACCGAAAAGTTCCGCGTCCGAGAATGTAGAAATCCGGGCCGCCGTGCCGATAATGGGCTAAAGCAGCGTTCGGGGCGGAGCCCCGCGCGAAGGACATGTGAGTCATGGCTGACGTTCTAGACCAATCCGAGGTGGACGCCCTGCTCGC
>JBBCIV010000015.1:0-19719 GCA_037189665.1 Phycisphaerae bacterium
CCGCGCTTGCCCTCACCGCCTTTGCCAGCGTGGATGACCAAACCCGCGCCCTCGACGCCGGCTTCGACCTCCACGTCACCAAGCCCGTCGAACCCGTCGAACTCGTCGCCCGCCTCGTGCGGTTGATCACCTTGTCGAAGAAATGAGCCCCCCCCGCCTCGCGTCCCGGCGGCAAGCCCTCTGTCTTTTGGAATCCGGACAAACATCCGTTATCAATCCTCCACATGCGCCACCCGCCTGCCCGCGGACATTCCAAAAAGCCGCCGCTGCGATTGCAGCCGACTACGCTCTGGGACTACCCCTCCCAGGACTACGGCGACGCGCACCAGGGTCTCCCCGGGTACAAGGGTGCCACGCCTAGCTACGTCATCTGGAACCTGCTCCAGCGCTACACAAACGAAAATGACCTCGTCGTCGATTGCTTCTGCGGCAGCGGCACGACGCTCGACGTGGCGCGCGACCTGAAACGCCGCGCGCTGGGCTACGACGTTCATCCGGCACGCAAAGACATCTTCCGCGTGGACGCCCGCAAACTCCCGCCGGAATTGTCGGGGAAAGTGGACATGGTCTTCATTGACCCGCCCTACTCCACCCACATCGACTATGGCCCCGACCCGCGCGACATCGGCAAGCTCGCCGCCCGCGACGGCAAGTACTACGACGCCATGGATCAGGTGATCAAAGAGATCCACCGCGTCCTCAAACCTGGAAAAGTCTTCGCGCTCTACGTTTCCGACAGCTACGAACACGGCGTCGGCTTTTTCCCACTCGGGATCGAACTGTTCAACCGGACCGTAAAAGTCGGCTTCGAGCCGATCGATATCGTGAGCGTCGTCCGCCACAACAAAACCCTCGAAATGGGCAACTACCGCAAGGCAGCGGAAGAACAAAACTTCTTCCTGCGCGGTTTTAATTATCTGTTCCTGTTCCGCAAGCGGAAATAAGTCAGGCGGCTCGCAGGCGACAGGGCTACGGCGCGCAACGGATCCTCGGCTGGCTGCGCGAGCGGAAGATCAAGGCGGTCATCCCGCATAAGCTGGCGCGGCGCCAACCTCCGTGAGACCAGCGCCCGCGCCGAGCAGGCCAATCCAACAATAAGCTCGGCTCGTGACTGTACTGGGGCGAAAGTCGGCACCTATACTTTGTCTGGAAGGCGATGTCAGGCTCAGCCTGAAGGAGACGATGATGAAAACCTTCGCAATACTGTCAATGGCGGTTTTAATGATCGCCGGCTGTAAGACGTACTACCGCGTGTCGGACACCGACACCGGCAAGACGTATCTCACCGATAGCGATTCGTTCCGACAGACGGGGTCGAACAACGTGGCAACGTTTGAAGATAAGGTCACCAAGGCGAACGTCACGCTGAACAGCTACGAGTATCGCAAGATGACCGAAGCAGAGTACAACGCGGACCTGGCCGCTCGGCAATCCCGGTTGCCAACAAGCCCCAAATAAGGTGCGAACGTTAAGTCCGCGAGCTATCCGCGCCCGCCTTCTCGCGAATCTCCCTTCGCGCAGGCGGGCGTTGGGGGTTTAATGGAGCCCAGTGAACCTGAATATCTCGATCGAAAATCCTGACAAGAAGCTGGCCCTCTTCGGTCCGGCTGACCGAAACCTGCGCATGTTGAGGGAGGCGTTTGCGGTCGCCGTTACCGCGCGCGACGACGAGTTGCGCCTCGCCGGCCCCGCCGACCAGGTGGACAAGGCTGCCGCCGTGCTCGATCGGCTGCAGCGGCGGCTGCGCCGGCAGGATCACCTGAGTGCGGATGACGTCTCGACCGCATTCCGCGAAGCCCAGCACGCCCACGATGTGGCGGTGGCCGGCGCAATCGATGTGTACGTACGCGGGCATGTTGTTCGCGCCAAGACCGAAGGTCAGCAGCGGTACGTTGATGCAATCTTCAACCACGACCTCACGTTCTGCGTCGGCCCCGCCGGCACAGGCAAGACGTATCTCGCGGTCGCGGCGGCGGCATCATTACTGAAGCAGGGGCGGGCCCGCCGGCTTATCCTGGCGAGGCCAGCCGTGGAAGCGGGTGAACGACTGGGCTTTCTGCCCGGCGATCTTCAGGCGAAGGTCAATCCATACCTACGGCCGCTCTTCGACGCGTTGCACGACATGATCGATATCGAGCAGGTCAAACGTTTCATGATGAACGATATCATCGAAGTCATCCCCCTCGCCTTCATGCGCGGCCGGACGCTGAACGAGTCGGTCATCATCCTCGACGAGGCGCAAAACACGACCGTAAGCCAGATGCTCATGTTTCTCACGCGACTGGGCAACGAAAGCAAGATGATCGTCACCGGCGACACCAGCCAGATCGACCTGGAGGACGACGTCGAATCCGGCCTCATCGATGCCCAGCGGCGGCTCAGCGGTATCAAGGGCATCGCGCAGGTATCGCTCGAAAAATCCGACATCGTTCGACATCGGCTGGTTCAGAACATCGTGAATGCATACGAGCGGGAACGATAGCACTCCCACAGTAACACGGCCGTCCCGGCCGTGTTCACGGGCGAGACGTCCGTGCTACTTTGCGTAATCCTGATAAAGCGCGTTCAACCGATCCACGCTGATTGCGTGATCATGCACGACCACGCGATACTTCTGCTTGAGCGGTTCGCCCGCCTGCAATTTCAACGGCTCGTCGAAGAGGAACGCCGCGTTGTAGTAATGCCCCGCGCCGGTGCCGCCGTAGAACGGCGTGGGGTGGCGCGGGTTGGACGGGTGATCGAACATCGCAATGCCAACCTGCGTTGCGCGGGCGCCGTCGATCAGGCCGGTGAGATCGCACCACTTGCTGTGCTTGGGCGTCGGCCGATCGCTCGTGGAGCCGTCGTCGAAGAGCAATTTCGTCTTGAGCCAGTTGCGGTTGCCGCGGAAGGTCAGCCCGCCGTAGCCGCCCCAGGTGGTGAACGGCGTGCGGTCGAGCGTCACGTCGGCGGAGAACGTGATGTGGAAGTGGAAGTCGAGCGTGTACGCATCCTGATCGAGCGCGGCATAGGTGAAGTGGCGGTCTTCGACCGCGATCGTCTGGGCGTTCGGCCGCACCCACGACAGGCGCGAGACGACCGAGATCCCGCCCGCCGGGCCGTGGGAGACGTCGGGCGGCAGAAGCGTGTACTGAACGCCGTGGTTGCCGTCGCCGGGCTCCTCCCAGAAATTTTCGCCGTTGACGAACTTGATCGTGTACCACAGCCCGCGATGCCACACGTGGTCCGACGGCTCGAACAGCGTCAGCACGTGCCCCGCCGGCGTGCATAAGGGATGAAAAAACGGCTTCGGCTTCCCGCCGTAGACGTAGCGCCACAGCGGCTGTTCGTGCGACGGCTTCTTCAACTCGATAAAACGGCCCAGGTCGTGATTCAGTTGCATGGCGCGTCCAGCTTGGACGACCCGCTGCCGCCCGTCAACGCGCGCGCTTCGCCAGCGCCGATTTGAGGATGGCGAGGTTCTTGAGGTTGGCCTTGTGCAGCAGGTCGATCGCATCGCCTAAAACCGGCACGGCGCCGACGACGAAGTCGATGCCAAGGTTCATCAGCATCCGCGCGATCACCACCCGGCCAAGGCCGTGCTTGCGGGCAATCATGACCGGATACAACCCGATCGCGAACGACGCGGCGTCGCCCACAACCGGCACCAGACCCATGATCGCATCCGCGCCGAACTTCACGCCCCCGATTTCAAACTGCGCGTCCATCAGTCGGGCGATCGCCTCCACGCGCGCGACGTCGGCCTCGAGATCGTGCGCGGGAGAGTAAACGCGTCGAACATCAACGTGCACTGCTTCCATACCCATACATTATGACGTTCGCGGATGATTATGGGATGAAATCCGCGTTACAAACGGCCGGCGTTTTTCAAGCCAATCTGGCGAGCAGATCGCGTCGGCGTGCCTCAAAATCGGCATCGGGGATGGTGGGATGAGCATCGGAAACGTCGATCGCCTGCTCCAGCGGCACCCACGACTTACATCCGGCGTAGAGCGGGGTGTTGTCAATCGTGATCGGCGACGGAAGCGTATAACCCCGCACGACGAGCAGGTACAGCGGGTTCTCCGGCCGGTAGTTAAAGCGCATGTCGATCAGCGGGGAGAGGTAGATGTGCGCGTCGTCCACCGCGTCCACCTGCGGCCGTGATTTCACACGGACG
Source organism: Phycisphaerae bacterium (assembly GCA_037189665.1). Lineage (GTDB taxonomy): Bacteria > Planctomycetota > Phycisphaerae > Tepidisphaerales > Tepidisphaeraceae > BPJO01. Next base: position 4,160 of record JBBCIV010000015.1, read on the forward strand.
ATGTCGGTCACGCGCGCCATCGCTCGCAGTTCGATCTTGTCCGGCTCGGTTTCCTTCACGACCACGCCTTCCCGGTCGGCCGGTTTTATCCAGTCTACCTTCTGGTGAAGCCACGTCGGAAAGAGCAGAAACTCGCGATGCTCAATCTCAAACCGCCCCTCGGTCTCGTGGATGCCACCCTTACGCAACATGACGGCCTGTCGCCCGCGTTCGATCGCGAGGCAGACCGCGTGCCAGTCCTTGAGTGCAACGTCAAGCTTCATGTGAAACGGCAATCTATCAGACAGATCGGTAAACGACACAACCCTCTGCATGGCAGAGGGTTGTTAAGCGAGGGCGACGGGGCTCGAACCCGCAACCTCCGGATCGACAGTCCGGTGCTCTAACCAATTGAGCTACGCCCCCATCTCGGTGACGAGAGTTCGGCAATTTAGCCGAAGCGCCGCCGGTGTCAAGTTCACGAGACGCCGACTTTTCGGGACAAGTCAAAATCGCTAAATCTCGATCAGTATCGCTGTTACGTCGCTCACCAGTTTCAGCGATGGCGACCTGCTCTACCAAGGGAGTACGGTTATCAACGTATCCGGCCGCTCATGATGCCCAAGAGCGGTTGCCAAGGGGTCACCGGTGTCATCCGTGGGAGAAGGTGATTAACCACGGCCGGAATCACTTAGCGGTGTTGGCTTCTTGTGCGCGAGCCCGGCCTGACGCGGGCAGAAGTGAAACCGATCCGCCGGCGCGGATCTCCGTTATATTGATAGGAACTGATCCATCGTCAGTATGACGGAGAACGCGAATCGCACCGCAAGAGCGGCGTGATCCCTTCCTCGACTGTGACGATCCATCATTGTTGCTGTTCCGTTGAGTGGTCTTGGTTCCGCTACGAACCTATTCGGGCTGCGCGACGCCCGCCGCCGCGAGCGACGCCTGCCGCTGTTCGCCTTCCGACCGTCCGCCTGCATAGCGGATAGCGGTCCAGAACAGGGCCTGCGGGCCAAGGGCGCGTTCGGGGTGCGGGGAGATGATCACCACGCGACCCTTTCTCCGTTCGGCCAACACGATCGCGGGCGTGCCACCGATCGGGATGATCTTGCCGGCCTTGGCCGGCGCGGCGTCTTCGTCGCCGGCGTTGGCGGCGTGGTACCGACATCGCAGGAGAACCGTGACCCAGACGCGCGTGTTCGCCTCGGCGGCGTCGCGGACTCGAGCTTCAGGATCGGCCCGCCATGAAAGGCGACGACGGGCGTTTCAATATCGATGGCGGAGGCGCGCCTCATCGCTGGGCTTGAGCCCCGCCTCTCCGCCGCCACCCAAGGCTGACTGCGAACCGGCGACAACGCCAGGCCAAAGCTGTTGCGGGCCGCCATCGAACGCATGATCCTGACCGGCGAGCTCGCGCCGAAACAAAAGCTCGTCCAGCTCGAGCTCGCCCGCAAGTTCGGCGTCGCGCAGTCGGTCGTTCGAGAAGCCCTGCTGGAACTGCTGTCGAGCGGACTGGTTCGGTCGGTCGACAACATCGGCATGCACGTGTGCGACATGCACCCCGGCTGGCTCGCTCGTCCACGCTTACGAGATTCGAGAGCTGTTCGAAGGCCTGGCCGCCCGAACGTGTTGCGAGACTGCCACCACCGCCGACATCCGCGAGATGTACCTGCTGGTCGACCGGAACTACGAGTTCGGCAAGCAGGGCCTGACCGATCAGCGTGCCCAGTCCGACCGCGATTTCCACAGCCGCATCATCCTCGCCTCCCGCAACGAACTCCTGGCCAACCTGACCGAAAGCTGCCGCGCCTTGGGCATGGCCGTTCGAAACCTTCGTGATCTAGAAATGGTGTACGCCGAACATCGATCGATCGTGCGGGCAATCGAAGATCGCCGCCCGCAAAAAGCGGAGCGGGCCGCGCGCGATCATATCCGCGCCGCGCGCGAAGCCATCCAGGAAAGCATCCGCCACGGCACGTTCAGCGCTCAGTGGGTGCTCCCTGAGACGTCCGCCGCCGATGATCAATCTGACCGCGGTTAAGGTGAAGACTCGCGCACAACGATGCGTCAACTTAACTGGCTGGCCAGTTGGCGAACGGCGTGGAACATCCGCGATCGGAGCGTCGCCTGGCAGATGCCGAGGCGCGATTCGATTTCGGCGTAGGTCAGGCCGTGGAAGTAGCCAAGTTCGATGATCTGGCGGAAGTTCGATGGCAGTTCCCGCAATTCGCTGCGGAGCAGTTGCAATTGTTCCCGCCCGGCGACGCGGGCGACAACCTCGTCGCGCCGGCCGGCGATCTCATCGACGCCCTCTTCGCCCCGAATCCGACTTCGCCGGCGGTTGCGGAGCAGCGCTGACGTCACGCAGTTGCGGGCGATCGTGAACAGCCACGGCCGGACGTGTTTGCCCGCCTCGAACGACGAGCGCGATCGCCACGCGCGGGCAAACACGTCCTGCATCACCGCCTCCGCCTCCCATCGATCGTTCAACCGCTTCCGACAATACCCGACAATCCGGCCGCTATAGCGCCGATACAACGCGGCGAAGCTATCGGCATCGCCTGCCCGAGCGCGAGCCATTAACGCTTCGTCCGTCACGTCCCCGGCACCGCCGCACGACCCAACGGTCGCCCGGCTCCGGCTGCGCGAGTCACACTTCATGCAGCCGCCCCGCTGCTGACACATCGACAACAACACCGAACCACTCCTTCGGCTCAACGCTTGCCGTACACGCGAACGTAGTCAACGTACATATCGATCTCGCCGTCGTATCGAGATAGATCGACCGGCCAGCCGCCGCCGGTGGCAAGGTTGATCATGAAGAACAGCGGCTTCTCCTTGCATAGCGGCAGCGTCGGATGACGGCCAACCTCGATGTCGTCGCAGTAGTAGATCGTCTCGGTCTCAGTGACGAGACAACCGTAGGTGTGCGGCGCTTCGAACCACGTGGACGGAATGCCGTACTTGCGCATCTCGGTCGGCCGAACGAGATGTTTCGCGGCGTCCTGTTGCACTTTCTTTCCCGCGTCGCCCTGGTTCCAGCAGTGCGGGCTGATCATGTACTTGTCGTACGCGTTGGGCGCCTTCGGGCCCTCGCCGCCGTAGGCTTCGATGATGTCGAGTTCGTCGCACGGCGTGTGACGATTCCTGTGCTGGCCACCCGACATGTGGTCGGTCATCAGCCAGAACGCCGGCCACGAGCCGATGGCATTCGGTCCGATGAAACGGCATTCGAAGTACGCCGGCACAGATACCTTGAACCCCTCTCCCTCGCTGTGCAAAGACGAGATGATGCCGGCGCTCTTCTGCTTCTCACTGGCGCGGATGCGCAGGTACGTCCCCACCTGCGCGAACGGCGTGTTCGGCTTGCCGTGGCTGACGAACGGCACGCTGCTGAAGTCGGTCTCGCCGCGCGGCGGCTTGTGGTCGTAGTAGCGGTGCTGTTTCGGATCGTCGCCGATCGATAGCGGCCCATCGAAATCGTCGGCGAACAGCAACTCCAACCCCTTCGCCGCCGGTGGTGCGTCCTTCGGCGCACCCTGGTTCCACACGACGCCGCCTTCGTTATAGAGTTGGAGATAGCAGTTCTCCTTCACGCCCGGCCGCTCGCCGGTGAGCGTGACCGTGATCGGCCCGTTCGGAAACTCGTCGGCGGGGAAGGCGAACGTTCCCTTGCCCTGGGCATCGAGTTGCACCGTCGCGACGGTGGCCGACGAGCCAAAGCGCCCGTCCGGCTTCCACGACTTGGCGGTCACCGTCTTGAAGCCGGGGGCCAACAACGCGATCGGCGTGCTGCCGCGAATGCTGGATCGGTACGCCGGCGCTTCCACCGCCACCTTGCCTTCGAATGCTTCGTCCACGGCGCCCTCGGAGTCGGTTTCCATCGCGTCAAAATAAACGCGCCCCTCGACCGCCTTTCCCGGCGTGCCGATCTCAAACGTTACGTGCGTGATCGGATAGTTGATCTTGCCGTTCTTATCCCCACCCCACACCTCGCGGCCGCGAGTCAGGTCGAGTTCGAGTTGCTTCCAGTTATCGAAATCGATCTTGCCCGCCCCGGGCACGCGATATTTGAACACCTCGCCCGACGCATCGGTAATGTAAACGCCGAAGCCGCTGCCCGAGTTGTCGCCTCGCATCTGAAACTTGAGCAATCGAATCGGAGCCTCAATCTTCACTGGCACCGGCACGCCCAGGTACTGGCCACCGCCGGTGAACTTATAGTCGAGCCGCAGGCTCTGCCTTCCTTCCGCGGCCTGATCGGTGGTGATCGCAGCAGATACGGACTCGTTGGGTTGGCCGACGATCCACGGCTTAACGTCGATTTGCGATTCGAACCCTTCCAGAGGAGAAACGGCCTGCGCACCAGCCGTGCCGACAAGTCCCAGTAAGGCAAGTGTTGCGGAAGCGATAATCCGGTTGCATTTCTTCATATTGAAAACCTCGATACAGCTTTTAGGGAGCGGGAAAACTAACGCGTTCTGCCCAATGTGAAGGCGAAATAAAGTGAGTCGGCTTGTTGTCGGTTTCATATCGCATGGCCTTAGCGGTCATCGCCTCACAGTGGCCGTCGTAGAACATGGCGTTGGCCATGTTGCCGTGCACCAGGAAGATGGTGCCGGCCTTGTGGGCATTGGACGAACGTCCCCACACCGCCACGCTGCGTCCCAGGTTGCCCATGTCGTACATCGCCGAGTCGGCCAGCATGATCGTCCGCGACTGCTGCCAGTTAAACTGGCGCATGCGGTCGGGATGCTGCACGTAAATGAAGTTAGTGGAGTTGTAGATGCTCGTGCCGTTGTAGAAATGAATTCGATGAAAATATTTGTCAGTCACAGCCGGATCGAATAGGCCGTAGCCGTACGTGCCATAGCTGTCCGCGTCGATTGGGTGCCGCACGGCCTCGTCGTAGTAGTAATTCATCGGACACACCGTCACTCTGACGGGCAGGTACTTCGGAAAGCCAAGCAGGTCATCTCCCGTGCGACCGGCAACGAGAAATCTCGGCCAGCATTGGCTGCCGCCCTTGTACCGCTGGACCGGGATATAGCCGTTGTTGGCATTCCGGTACATCTGAAAGCCAAGATACACCTGCCGCAGATTACTCGCACAGCTTATCCTCTTCGCCGCGTCTCTGGCCTTCCTCATCGCCGGCATCAGCAATGAGATAAGAATAGCGATGATCCCGATGACGACGAGCAGTTCTACCAGCGTGAAAGCGTTGTGGCGTGCCTTCATGATCTTTCCTCCGTACCGCTCTGTGACGCGATGGACGACGGGACGTCGTTCGCCACGTCAGCCGATTTGCTCATTCCAAGGCCGCGCGGGGCCGGTGGATTCGCCTCTGAACAACGAAACGCTTGTGGGCTCGAGCAGCCTCGGCCCGATCCACGGCGACGTTCGCTTCGCAAACCAATCCATGCATACTTCGATGTAGACGTCCGGAGCGGGCAGCTCCAGCACCGTTCGCGACGGGCATTGCAGGTGCGAGTCGGTATCGCCCTCCATCGCGCACACCGACACGTCCCGCCCGACGACCAGTCCGTGTTCGTGCAACGCCCGCGTCGCCCCGACGGCGGCAGCGTTGGTGAGGCAGACGAGGCCGGTAGCGTTGAACTCGCCGGCGGCCAGCAGGCGTTTCATCACCGCGTAGGCCTTCGGGGCCGCGTGGTCGTACGGCTCGACCGGCTCGCGGATGAGCCTGCCCTCCACACGATGCATGTTCTGCCAGAGCAGCCATTGGTCGATCCGCTGCTCGATCACCTGATCCACCGGCTGCGTGTTCAGGCAATCGATCCTGCGATGTCCGAGCGAGAACAGGTGATCGCCCAGCAGATGGATGAACCGCGGCGGCAGCAACCTGATCGACGGGATCTGCCACTGCGATAAATCGTTTTCGAGGCAAGCCAGATGCCGCGCTGAACTCAGCCGTTCCAGCAGGCTGTCGGGGATGACCTCCGAACTGGGCATGATGAACACGCCATCAAAACGATTGATAGCCTCGGAGATCGACGGGTCGTCCCAATGCACGAAATCGACCGGCCGCACCAGCGCGTCGAACTTCTGCGCCGCCCGGCGAACCGCGACGCGCCAGTGTTCCACGTGCGACGAGTAGAACGCCATCGCCAGGAACGCCACCTGGAGACGTCCGCGAACCTTGCCGTGCTTGCGGTTCACCGCCAGTCGGCCGTACGGCTTGCGGATGACCAGGCCTTTCTCGATCAACAACTGAAGCGCCCGCCGGGCCGTCTTGCGCGACGCGCCGAATTCCTTGGCGAGTTCGAGTTCGGTGGGCAAATCGCGCACGACGTAGTCGCCGCGTTTAATCCGCGATTCCACTACTTCACTGAATTGAGCGTATTTTGGCATAGATCGCCGCAAGTTAAGCGAAACGCATGTTTCATGCAGTTCGCGCGTTCCAGACCGCCCTCTATCGCGATCGCAAGTCCATTCGATCTTCAATACTTGTCACGTCCTCTACCAACACCTCGCCGACCGATACGCCGCGGGCGCCGATCTCGATCGACTCCGCAAACCGCAGCGTCCCGTCGGCCGACCTAACGGCATAACGAGCGGTTGAGGGCGCCACGTCACGAAACAGCACCGCGCGGATCTGCCGGGCATCGACTTCGGACGGCCCAAGGACCAGCGAGTTAACCGTCACGCGTCCGGCCAACTCCGCCGAGTTCTTTGGCCGCGAAATCTCTGCCGAGGCTACCTCGCCTTCGAGGAAATCGCCGTCGACCATCAGCACGCCCGTACGGCCCACCAGTGAGTCCGGAATTGGCGTTACAACGCCGTTCAACAATCGGGCGACGTCGGCCTGCGGTAACGTCTCAGCCTGTTCTCCCTGCCGGAACAGGATCGAATCCCCCTGAATTCCCAACACCACGCCCGGCCTGATGCCGCCATCCCGGAGGATGACGCCGTCGGCCAAAGTGCCGCCCGTCTCCGTCAGCGATGACGCCGTGCCTGCCGTCCCGTCGACGAACAAAACGGAATCGACGATGCCGACGCCACGCGTGGAGTTGCCCGCGCCCCACGCGCCAATCCCCGCCAGCGCGTCCGGCGTCATCGCCAGTTCACAACTATCCCGCCGACGCCACGACACGCCGTCCATCGACGTGTAGAGAGTGACGACCTTGCCCTGCCGCGCCAGCCGCAGCCAGGCATCGCCTTCGGCGTCCACTTCCGGGCCGCGCACTGACGGTCGACCTGCGACACGCCGGTTCAGCACCACTTTCCCCGTAGCGGTGAACTCGGCGGCCGCCATCGTCGATTCCGGCGAGCGGTCCTGACGGATCATCACCGCGACGCTTGCCTTCGGCCGGCTGGCCACCTTTCCTGGCACAACACGGGCGATCACTTGTCCATCGCCGGCCAGAGAGCGATGGGCCCAGTGCATCGAATCCCTGCCCGACCAGACGCCCCATCCCGATGCTTGCAAAGTCAACACGCCATCCGCCGAAACCGCCGCGTCTCCGGCTTCCCCCACCTTGCCGACGTCCGTCGACATCCAAGGTGAGGGTAACGTGCCCCCTGCGGATACAGTAAGTTTTTCCGGGGCGAACTCTCTCACCGCGACCGACCTGACGTCGCGCAGCGGAATGCGTTGCGGCGGCGCGTTCGCGGGCTCTGCTGACGTGACGACAACCACGCCATCGTCAAACCGCACTTCCCCGCGGTACACCTTCGCCTCTCGAGTTTCCACCCGCCCGGCGCCGCCGGCCCAAAAAAGGCAGGAGCACAGGCAGGCAAACGCGACGTGGGCCGATCGATTCATGGCGATGCACCTCAACAACACGCACCAGGCCGCAAGACAACGCGCCTCGCGCGCATGCCCATGCCACAGGGCCAACAACTACTTCTGCTCCTGATCCACCGCCGCCGCAGCGGCGCGAGCTTTGGCTTCGCGCGTGGCCCAGAAGGCCTTGTGCACCTCTTCTCGGGCCTTGGCCAGATCGACGTTCGCCTGGCGCACGGCACGCTCGTGTTCGATCTGCTTGCGACGCAACGCCACAAGGTTCTCCTGCGCCTGAGTCAGGCTCGACAGGCTCGCCGCCAGGTCTTCTTTCGTCACCGACGGATCGGCGGCAAGCAGGCCAACGAGGTCGTTCGTCCAATAGAACTGCGCCAGCGCCACGTCCACCTCGCCGACCGCGGCGAAGGCTTTCTCCTTCAATCCTTCAATCGCCTTCAGGTCCGCGCCGGGCACGGCCGCCTCGGCCACGGCCCGCCACGCGTCGGCGGCAGCTTTCTTCTTTTCGACGAGGTTGTCGAAGGCCGCGGTCGCGCCGTCTTTCACGATGGCGGAAACCTCGCGATACCACGTCTGCGTCGGCATCGCGTTCGCTTGCGCCCGGCGATATTCCAGCATCCGCCGGCGATACAAATCCTTCCCCGTGAACGATGCCTGGGCCGCCGCGATCGCCTGTTCGGCCTCGGCAACGTCCCCTTTCGCCCACGCCTTCGCCGCCGACTCGTAGCTGGCGACGATGCCGTCGTACAACGCCTTCGCTTTCTCGAGGTCGCCCGCGATGACGCTCTCGTCGAGCCCGCCTTCGGTCGGCACACCCTTGGCATCCACGTCGAGCCGTTCGAACTCCTCGCGGAACAGCTTCGCCGACTCGTTGGCCGACGTGATGTTGTTCGCGTACTTCTCTTCGGGCAATTGGTCCTGCGACAGGCCGGTCGACACCGTCGACAACGACGCCATGGAGACCGCCACCAACGTGACAAACTGCCGCGAAATCCCGATGTTTCCGATTTTCATAAAAAACCTCGCAAGGCCACTGGCGAGGCAGGAGTTCCCTCCATGCCCCACCGCTGCACGTTTCTTCACTGGGGAGTCCGGCGCCTCGCCAGCAACCCGCCACCGCCGAGCAGTACCGCGCCAAGCGAGGCCGGCTCGGGAATCGCGTTGACGATCTGAATGCCGCTGAAATTGATGCCCGACGAGTTGCTATTCGAAATTCCAACGATTTCGAACGTCACAAACGGGCTTGTCAGTCCACTGAAAACCACGTAGTTCGCGCCAACGGTAGGGTTGAGTTCATCGGTTGACGTCCCTTGGACATAGGAAAATCCAGCCGCAGGAACCGCAGTCAGATCGGCGCTCTTCAAGTAATACTTGGTGCCAGCCACGGCCGTGCCGACCGTCGATCCGGTGTAGATCTGAACGCTGCCAAGCCCCGTATCGTTGTACCCGTTGGCGCCGACCGCCTTCACCAACAGGTAAACATCATAGGTCGCGTAAGGCACATCGCTCAGGCTGACCTGATGAACGTAATCGCTGCCTGGGGCGGAGTTCACGTTGCCGTTGTAGAGTTGCTGCTGGTCGTCGAGACCGGGATCCGACGCGCCGCCCGCGCCATACGAGGGGCTGTAAACGGCCTTTCCGCCGAGCGTCGAAAAACCGTAATTCGTGAAACCGAGCCTGGCAGTCGTCGCCTGATTGGCGTCGTCAAGCAAGGCCATCGGCGTTCCATTGCCGGTCGGATTGTATGGATTCGTACCGATGGGCCAATGATCGGGCGTGCCATTCAAATTGATGACGTTGTGCCACCCCGCTATCGCGTACGGACCTATTACCGCCGACGCGTTTGGCGACTGACCCGCCGCTCCGCCGAGATTGAAATCCACGTTGATCGACGCCGCGTTCAATCCCCCGCCGGCCAAGGCGATCGCCGCCACCCCCGCCGCTGCCAAGCTAGCCACCTTCGACATGATGTCATCCTCCTCGCGTACGAAGCACTCTCGAGATGTGCTGTAGTCGCCGCCGTAGACCGGAAGACCGTGACGCCACGATCGCTCGCCCACCGTCCGCCAGACGGCGAGCAATCATCAATCCGGGGCGACGTCGATATGCTCCGACGAACAACAAAGATACATTTATTGTATCCAATGACAAGCATTTTCTTCACACATCGGTCAAGTGGCCAAGCAAACACATGAAATTAAATCCATATGTCGCCCGTAAAATTGCGGACTGGATAAACGACCTGCGCAAAACAACGTCGCCGCCTTCGCGTTTGTTATCGAAGGCGGCGACATCACTTTGCAGCAAGAAACGAAACAGCGCGAACAGCGTTATCGCTGAGCGCCCCAGGATCGATAGGCCCGTCGTCGCCTCATCATCACGCCGGCGACCGCGCACACTCCCATCAGGCCGGCCGGCTCAGGCACGACGACAGTCACGCTATCGAGGGAAAAGAGCGTGGCGACATTGCTGGAGTCCTTGTCAGTCGAGGCGCCGACGTAGAACTTTGCCGTACCCGTATTTTTTGATCGAAACTCCGCCACCGGACTGTTGTAAACGGCAAGCGTGGCCAGGTTCGTCATCGTAAACGAGTAAGTGAAGTTCACCGTATCGACGTTGACGACGAATCGCATCGGATCGTTCGTCACCGCGACGCCGGTGGTCGTCTGCGTGGCCGAGTTGTCGGTGTAGCCCCAGGTTACGCCGTTAGCGGAACTGTAGTACGCCTGAATGCTCCACGTCGTCGTGGAGCTGGTGCCGCTGGCGCTGGCGGAGGTATCGCCGAGCGCAAACACACGGCTGTTGCTGTCGGCCGCGTTGGTGTTGAGGTTCGAGTCCACGCGTAAATCAAAGGTCACCTTATAGGGCTGCGTGTTGTCCAGCGCCGCCACGTCCCATCGGCGGTTCACCGTGCCGACGGTATCGCTCGCGCCGCGACCGAGCGAAAGAGCAAGATAATGGTCGCCGCCGGCGACCGGCGAGGCGTTCGTCACACTGTTGCTCCAGAACGCGCTGCTGCCGTTAACGCCCCACGGCGTGGCCCAGCTGCTTCCCGATCCGTCGGCCATGCCGACATAGCCGTCGACGGCAAGCGTGGTGTTGCCCCCACTAAAGTTCGCGATGATCGACGCATGGGCCGCCGCTGAAACCGCGGTCAGAACCGCGGCGGTGATAAACACATTACGCATGATCTCTCTCCTTCTTTGTGCGACCGAATGCGACGCACGATCAGATAAACAGGGAATCAAAACAGGAAGATCGCGATGCGGCCGCAACCCACACGTGCGGCACATCGGCCAAGCGATATTGCTCTTTAGAACAACGAATCCCAATACGTCCACATCGCAAAACGATTGGCGAACGTGGCGGGCGTGGGGACGCCCTCTTCAGTGGCGCGGACGAAGCTCACGTGGCCGTCGTTATAGCCAACGTGCCACCCCTTGCCGTTCTTCGGATCAAACCGCACGCGTGCGACCGCCAGACTTCCGCCGTGAGTCGAATAGAAGTAGTTGTTGCAGAACCCGTCCGCCACCAGCGTCTTCACCTGCCTGACCTTCAGACCAGGGCGAAAGCGGTTCACCAACCCCGTGTTGGTGATGGCCGGGTTCACCTGCTGCCAACTGGTGTAGATGTTTCCGCTGGTCGGACTGCGGAAGGTATGCTCGCGGAACCAATAATGAAGGGTCACCTTCCACTGCGGCTGCCCGGGAACGTCATTCTCGGGAATGTTCTTCCACGTCTCGATCTGCTCATCGTACGTGCTGGTGACGCCCGGCAGGCTGCCGCCCGGATAGTAGTAGCAGCCGGGCGCGTACAGGATCTTCGGTGAGATGAGCTTGTGACGCACGAGCAGCGCCGGACCGTAGATGTAACCGTTGGTCAGATTGGTATCGATCGCACCCTGGGCACCATAGGCGGAACCGCCGGGCAGGAACTGCCGATTTGCCTGGGCATATAACAGTTCGCCAGCCACGATCTGACGCACCTGGCTGGCGCAAATTACGAGTTGTGCCTGCTGACGGGCCTTCCCCAGCGCCGGCAACAAGATGGCGATCAAAACAGCAATAATGCCGATCACCACCAATAACTCGACCAACGTAAAACCTGCCGATCGCACGCCAGCAGAATCAACGCAGCCTTCGCTCTTTGTTCGACCTCTTACCACCATTTTTGCCTCCGCGATGTGATAAGCACAGAGTACGCATGGTAGAAAAATTGTCAAATAAAATTAAACAATATATTTTCAATTTAAACAATATTCTCCAATATCGACTCATTTAATTTCTAATTGTACAACATTGTATAATTCGCGTTTGATATTCCTCTTTCAAGAGCTATTCTTGTTCTCATGGCGTCGCAGGAACAAACCAAACTCCATTCGGCTTCGGCCAAAGGACGCGCTTTACAACTGCTGAGGGGCATGTTCGAAGACGACAGCATCCGCCAAGGAAGCCGGCTGCCCGCAGAAAGCACTCTCGCCCGGGATTTCAACGTATCGCGCGTCACCCTGCGATCGGCCCTCGGCGTGCTTGAACAGGAAGGGCTGGTGCGACGCGAGCGCAACGTGGGGTGCATCCGTGTCAAAGTCGATCGGCCGGAGTTGTCGCTAATGGAGCGGACGATCGTATTGCTGAGCGATCTTCAGGTCGCCAACAGCCCAGAGGTATACGGCGGCACGAGCGAGTCGGTGATGTCAGGCGTGATGGACGCGGTGAACAACCACGGCCTGAACGTACTGCGCGTCGGCTCGATGGACGACACCGACCAATGGTTGCAGAACGTCATCCGCGCCAGGCCTCGAGGGGCGATCGTCTGCTGGTGGCGTGCCCCCGGGCCGTGGCAGTGGAGCGCCCTCGAAAAGCTCGCCGCCTCCGGCATGCCGGTGGTGACGTACGGACACGACGAATCCTACGACCGCTTCGACTCCGTGCGCAGCGACCATGCCGGCGGCACATATCAACTGGTGAACGCGCTGGCGAGCCAGGGAAAACGTCGCATCCTGAGAATGTGGACGCTACCCGATGCCATTTGGGTGCGACAGCACGACCTCGGTTATGAACGGGCGATCGCCAAACTCGGCATCCCATCACTGCCGGCCGTTCATATCGAGGATTGGGACAGAGGAGACGATCTTCTTGAGGCGGTCTATCGCCGGCGCACGCGGCTGATGGCCGGCTATCTGACCGAGCACATGCACGGGCCGAACGCTATCGACGCCATCATGACGGCGAACGACCGCGAAGCAATGGCCGCGTTGGCCGCCTGCCGCTTGTACGGCCGCACCGACATCCCCGTCGTGGGCTACGACAACAGTTGGCAATCGATGCCCGAGCGACAGTGGGAAACCGGCATCCCCTTTGCAACGGTCGACAAGCAAAACCATGAACTCGGCAAGGCGATGGCCGACCTGCTGTGGCAGCGTATCAACGGCACGCTGCCCGCCGGCCCGCAGACGCGCTGGGTCGAGCAGAAGATCGTCTTCACAATGTAGAAGAGGCCCCGCCTCCAGGCCAAAACTGCAAGAGTTTGATCGCTTCTGCGCTGGCCTGATCGCGCGGACAACGGGAAAATGGTCATCGCCATGAAACCCGCTCTATCGTCCGCAGACGCCAACCTGTTCGAAATCGTCCGCCGCGAGCTGTACACGCCGGTGGTCGGCGATATCCTCGATGCGCTCGGTTACGAGCACCAGTTTCTTTCGCCGGCGATCCAGCCGATGCGCGAAGAGATGAAGCTGGTCGGCCGGGCGATGCCGGTGTTGATGATCGACGTGTTCGGCCCGCAGAAGCAGCCGTTCGGGCACCTGACCGAAGCGCTCGACCAACTCCAGCCGGGCGACGTTTATCTATGCGGCGGCGGCGCGATGCGGTGCGCCTATTGGGGCGAACTGCTCACCGCGACAGCGAAGAAACGCGGCGCCGCCGGCGCGGTCATCAACGGCTATCACCGCGATACGCCGCAGGTGCTGTCGCAAAACTGGCCTGTCTTCAGCCGAGGTCGGTTCGCGCAGGATTCGGCGGTGCGCACGCAGGTGGTCGACTATCGCGTGCGGATCGAGATCGACGGCGTCCGCATCGAACCCGGCGACCTCGTCTTCGCCGATCTCGACGGCGTCGTCATCGTGCCCCAGGCCGTCGAGCGAGAGGTCATCGAGCAGGCGCTCGCCAAGGCCCGCGGCGAGAAAAAAGTACGGGCCGCCATCGAGGCCGGCATGTCCAGCACCGAGGCGTTCAAAACCTTCGGCATCCTATGACCGCCACGCCCCGCTGCTTCAAGATCCACGCCGCCGACAACGTCGCCACGTTGCTGGATGACGTCGAAGCACGGCGATCGCTCTCGATCAACGATGGAGGATCGATCGTCGCCGGCGAGCCGATCAAGGCGGGCCACAAGATCGCGCTCCGCGACATCCCGGCCGGGCAGCAGGTGGTAAAATACGGCGTCGCGATTGGCATCGCGTCACAAGACATTGTCACCGGCGAGTGGGTGCATCTTCATAACTGCCGCAGCGCCTTCGACGACGGCCGCAGCGCGAGCCTTGACCTTCACACCGGATCAACGACGGACACCCGGTATGAATGATCTGGCCCTTTCAACATGGAACGGCTACCTCCGCGCCGACGGCCGCAAGGGCATTCGGAACGTGGTGCTGGTGATCTACACGGTCGAGTGCGCCAGCCACGTCGCCCACGCGATCGCGGCGGGCGAAGCGGATACGCACGTCGTCGGTTTTCCCGGCTGTTACGACAACCAGTACGCGATCAACCTGATGCTGGCCTTGGCGCGGCATCCGAACGTGGGAGCCGTGCTGGCGGTGGGCCTCGGCTGCGAATACACCCGGCCGGACAGGATCGCCAATGTCGCGGCGGCCAGCGGGAGGCCGAGCGACTGGTTTTACATCCAGGACGAAGGCGGCACGCGATCGAGCATCACCCGCGGCAAGGCGGCAGTGCGATCGCTGCACGCACGGGCGACCCGCGAGGCGAAGATCGTTCCGATGACCTGGTTGGACCTGACGATCGGCTGCGAGTGCGGCGGCAGCGACGGCACGAGCGGGCTGGCGGGCAATCCGACGGTCGGCCGATTCTTCGATCGACTGGTCGATGCCGGCGGCACGGCGATCTTCGAGGAAGTCGTCGAGATGATCGGCCTGCGCGACGTGCTGATCGGCCGCGGACGCGATGAAGAGGCGAAGAAGCAACTCGCTGAGACGTACGACAAGGCCGTTCGCTACTGCAAGCGGGTGCGGCAGTACAGCGTCAGCCCCGGCAACTTTGCCGGCGGGCTGACGACGATCGAAGAAAAGAGCATGGGCGCGTTCGCCAAGAGCGGCTCGCGGCCGATCGAAGGCGTCATCCGCGTCTCGCGATCGCCGCAGCGTCCGGGTCTATGGCTGATGGACAGCGTGCCGGACGAGCACTTCATGCAGTTCGGCTACACCAATCCGAACGACACTGAAGGCTTGATGGATCTGATCAGCGCCGGGTCGCAGATCGTGATATTCGTCACCGGCCGGGGGAGCGTGATCGGATCGCCGATCGTCCCGCTGCTGAAGGTGACGGGCAACGGTCGGACGTTCGAGCGGATGTCGGAAGACATGGATTTCAACGCCGGCCGGGTGCTGTCAGGCGAACTGACGCTCGACGAGGCGGCGGATGAACTGGCAAATCTTGTTGCCCGAACGGCGGCGGGCGAACCGTCAAAGCCCGAGGCGCTGGGGCATCGGGAGTATTTCATCATGTACAAACATCAGGACACGCCATCGCTCGCCAGCGGGTGCCGGCTATGACCGAATACCACAACTGCAATCGGAGGAGCA
>JBBCIV010000016.1:0-4026 GCA_037189665.1 Phycisphaerae bacterium
GCGGCCGGGGTGGGCCGAACGGCATTGTCGAGGGCACCGCGAACCTGCCCCTCGGCATCGACGAAACCGAAACCTACGTCGATTCCGTCCAGACGCTCAATCCCGGCGACATCCTCGTGCTCTACACCGACGGCATCACCGAGGCCCGCGCGCCCGATCACGAACTCTTCGGCACCGACCGCCTCGACGAGGTCATCAACCAGTCCGAACACTCCAGCCAGGAACTGGTGGACGAAACGATCATCCGCGTCGAACGCTTCAGCAACTACGGCTCGCCGACCGACGACCGCACGATGCTGGTGATCCAGTTCAGTTGAGCGGGTGTGGTGCCTTCGGAACCGGCTGGCCACAATCCTCGTCGCGGGGCCGATCCGCTGCAGTATCGGGTTAACCGGCGGCGAGTTTAATGATGCCTACAAGTCCAGCGAGAACAAGCAGGGCACACGCGGTGAAATCCATCAGCCGAAAGACGCACGAATCCCACTGCGGCACGAACGCGAGTAGTAAGATGCCCAAGAGGAGCGCAGGCCAGAGCACTCCGAAAGCAAACATCAACGAGAGGGATGCGAAGCCAATGATGGTCGGCGCAACGGGTGGGCAGATCGTCGGCAGGGATTGCACGAACCGTGCGTAGCGAATGCCAAACATCGTGACCTTCTCAAGAGCCATAGCCGGATAACGGATCGACGTTCAGCGGCCAAGGCCGGCTGGCAACGCTCCTTGGCCTGAGCAGACCTCAATGCCGGTCTCGGTCCATTGTGGCAGATGGTCATCCGCCGTTCACGGGTCGGGTCGTCGGCAGATACTCGATTCGTTGCTGCCCAGCCTTCGTGAGATCGACGGCGGCCTGCAACTCCAAATACTTGTCGTCCTTCTCTATGTAGAAGTAGTGCTTGTTCTCCACATGGTCTGTGATGGATAAGCCGCTCCAACTGCCGCCGTTGACCACTTCGGCCGAATATCGATTGGCTGATGCAGACGGCGCCTGCTGACCAAACAACAAACTTGTACCGACGATAGCTGCCAAGCCTATGGTGACAACCGCGATCTTTTTCATCGATGCTCCTTTGGCGAATAACTGCCATCCCCCCTCGCCCTGCGCGAGAAAAGATCCTCCAGGCGAGCACGGCGCTTAGGATGCTAACGCGCGCCGCAACGTCATTAAAGGTTTCGTTTGGCCGAGGGAGAAGGTAGGTCGGAGTTCACTCCGACATTTCGATTCCCTGCTGCGGAACAAAACGTCGGGGTGAACCACGGCCTTACGCGCCTTTCGGTCTAATCAAAGTAAGTATTGCCGATTGACCCATGCCATTCCAATTGGCAATCCATCGCGTGTGTCGGCACATCATACGCGTCGGCCCCGGACGAACCGTCGATGGACCGCCGCATGACTGTGGCCAAACCGTTGAATGCGTACAATCAACGCCCTACATGAAGAAGACCTTCTACATCATCGACGGCCACGCCCACATCTTTCGCGCGTACTTCGCGCCGTTCCGCGATCTCACCTCTCCCACCGGCGAGCCGACGAAGGCCACCTACGTCTTCACGCAGATGCTGCTGAACCTCATCGAGCAGCGCAAGCCCGACTACCTCGCGATGGTGATCGACTCCGGCGACGAAACCGTCTTCCGTAAAGAGATCTACCCTGAATACAAGGCCAACCGCCCGCCGGTGCCGGATGACTTTCATCCGCAGGAAGATCGCATTCTACGGATCGTCAAAGACGCCGGCGTGCCGCTGTTCGAAAAACCGGGTTTCGAGGCCGATGATCTGATTGCCACGATGGCCGAGAGGCTGTGCGATCAGGGCTTCGACGTTTACCTCGTCAGCAAGGATAAAGACCTTCGACAACTCCTCACCGACTGCATCCACATGTACGACGTGCAGGGCGACGAGGTGATCGACATCCCGAAGATGGTTGCCAAGCTCGGCTACGGACCGGACAAGGCGGTGGACGTGCAGACGCTGATGGGCGACGCGATCGACAACGTCCCCGGCATCCCCGGCGTCGGCGAGAAGACGGCCGTCAAGCTGCTGACGCAGTACGGGTCGGTGGAGGGCATCCTGGCGAACGTCGATAAGCTCACGCCCAAGATGCGCGAAAACTTTATCGCCCACGGCAAGACGCTCGACGTCTCCCGCCAGCTCGTCACGTTGAAGCGCGACGTCGATTTCGATTGGTCGATCGAGGCGTGCGCGTTCAAGGGCTTGAATGCCGAAGCGCTGAAACATCATCTGATCGAGCTGAACTTTCGTGCGCTGCTCACCAAGGTTTCCATGCTCGAAAAGGCTGCCGTCGCGCCGAAGCCGCAGGATGCGTTTCAGGGCGGCCTTTTCGACTCCTTTGCCCCCCCAGCCGGAGGGGCAGGACAGGCGCAGACGTTGGACGTGCAGTACAAGACCAGCGAAGGACTGCCCTACGTGCTGGTCGATACACAGGAAAAGCTCGACGAACTCGTCGGCCAGCTTCGCGCGCAGGCGGTTTTTGCCTTTGATACTGAGACCGACAACCTCCGCGCCTGCGATGCCAACGTCGTCGGCATGAGCTTTTCGTTTGAGGAAGGCGCGGGCTATTACGTCCCCATCCGCGGGCCGCTTGGCGCGACGGTGCTGGACGAAAAGACGGCGCTGGCGGCGCTGAAGCCGATTCTCGAAGACGAGTCGGTCGGCAAGGTCGGGCACAACATCAAGTACGACTTGCTGGCGATGAAGGGCGCCGGCGTGAACGTCCGCGGGCTGCGGATGGACACGATGGTGGCGGCGTTCTTGCTGGACGCGTCGAAGATGCAGTACGGCATCGACCGGCTTGCGATCGACCTGCTGCACTTCAAGAAAATCCCCACCGGCGACCTGATCGGCAGCGGCAAGAACCAGATCACGATGGACCGCGTGGATTTGCAGACGATCACGCGCTACGCCAGCGAGGACGCCGACATCACGTTCCGGCTGTATCAATTATTGTCGCGTCAGCTCGACGCCTTGCCCGCCATCCGCAAGTTGCATGATGAGGTCGAAATGCCGCTGGTGGACGTGCTGGCCGACATGGAGTGCGTCGGCATCTCGATCGATCCTGCCGTGCTGAAGGAGCAGTCGCTGGCGCTGGGCGAACGCATCGAAAAACTGCGCGACCAGATCTTCGAGGCGGCGGGACAACCTTTCAACGTTGATTCGCCGAAGCAGCTTGGGCAGATCTTGTTCGAAAAGCTGGAACTGAAGACGGGCAAGAAGACCAAGACCGGCTTCAGCACCGACATCGAAGTGCTCGAACGCCTGGCCGGCGAACATGCGGTGCCGAAGCTGGTGCTGGAGTATCGCCAACTGGTAAAGCTGAAAGGCACGTATCTGGATGCGCTGACCGATCACCAGTCGCAGCGCGACGGAAGGGTGCATACCAGTTTCAATCAAACCGGTGCTGCCACGGGGCGGCTGTCGTCGTCGGACCCGAACCTGCAGAACATCCCGATCCGGTCCGACGAGGGCCGGCGCATCCGCCTGGCGTTCGTTCCGACCAACCGCGCGCAAAACGTGCTTCTGACGGCCGACTATTCGCAGATCGAGTTGCGGATTTTGGCGCACCTGTCGGAAGAGCCGGCGCTGATGAAGGCGTTCGCCGAGGGGATCGACATTCATACGACGGTGGCGTCCGAGGTGTTCGGCGTGCCGCTGGACGGGGTATCGCGCGATCAGCGAAACCAGGCGAAGATCATCAACTTCGGCATTATCTATGGCGTGACGGCGCAGGGATTGGCGCGCCGCATCGACAACATGACGATGTCCGCCGCCGCCGATCTGATCACGGCGTACAACAAGCGTTTCCCGCGCATCGCGCAGTTCATGAACGAATGTGTTCAGCACGCCAAGGCCCACGGCTACGTCGAAACCATGAACGGCCGTCGCCGGCCGTTGTCGGACATCAACTCGGGCGTGATCAACATCCGCAACATGAACGAACGCATGGCGATCAACAGCGTCGTCCAGGGCAGCGCCGCCGACCTGATCAAGATCGCGATGGTGAACATCGCC
>JBBCIV010000017.1:0-10567 GCA_037189665.1 Phycisphaerae bacterium
GCTTGAATAGATAAGTCGCCAGAACCAGGCCCGATACGAGCAACCGCAAATGACAGGGTATATTCCTGGCCAAGAATAGTCGTGAAATCTTGAAAGATTGACCCGCCGACGGCGCTTTCCGCGGTATTAAAAGCATAGAACTGATCACCATCTTGCGCAGATACGGATTCAAAAGTTCCATTTAGCAAGGCAATGCTTCGCCCTACAGGAACGGATGCGGTCCAGTTCCCAAGCGTCGCATTGTCTGTGCGGTTCTGGAATGCCTGTGCGGCTAGTGCAGGCTCTTCAAATGAGCCGTTTGTCAATATTTCCCCGTGTATGAGCGTTGTTGGAAAGACGAACGTCGCCGCAACGATAGCAGTATACTTCATTTTTATTTTCTTCCCTTCTCAAAATTTAATGCGATTATGAAAATTCTGATCAAACAGGATTAACTAAGACCTGATGTCTGAGTGGTATCCTAATCGGGCCACTGCTACAATATACCCCTCATTTATGGGGTACTCTGATGAACCGAACTCGCGAACCTCGGCTCGCCGACGTCCGACGTGCCTTTCATGTTGTTGAAGACGCGATCGGCCTGAGCCGGTCGAATACCGAGCCCGCAGCATTTCTGGCGCAGCAGGTATGCGAGTTGATACGCGGAGCACAGGGAAGTTGCATCACCGTCAGCAAATGGTTTGATGATACACGGTTGCAGTGCCGGCAAGCCGCCCATACCACCTGGGCTAATCCGGATGCCGAGCAGGTGAAACAAGTATGGCAGCAGGAGTGGCTCATCGGTGGCCGGAACGATGCGATCATCGAGCAAGCACGGCTTATTCGGCTGGGGATCTGCACGAGGCGTCGAATTGAACTGATCGACGAGCGGGCATGGCAGCGAACTCCCGATTTTCAACTCTTGGCCGATCCAGCGCGCATAACCGATCAGATGGCCTGTTGGCACCTCGATCGCAACTCAGGCGACGTGACCGCCTTTACTTTTCATCGATGTAAAGGCGATCCCACATTCTCGGTACGGGAATCCAGATTGCTTCGCTTGTTCAATCTGGAACTCGCCCGTGCCGTTCGGCTTGGACGATTGCAGATTTTCAAGAATGATTGTCCGGACAACGTGCTCGCCGTCCGCCGATCGCTTAGCCCGAGATTGCAAGTTACGCTGGAATTCTTACTCGCAGGCTGGGACGTAAAAAGCGTAGCCAAAAAGATGGGCATAACTGACCATACTTGCCGAGGTTATGTAAAAGTCATTTACCAACGATTTGACGTTCGCAGCCGCGCAGAATTGCTCGCCTTATTTATTCAAGATTGATCAGAGAGGTAAAGCAATCGGGTTCGAAAAGCGGGCTGGTGAACGGCGCGGACGATTGGCACGCCAGCCGTGATCGCTATGAGGCGACCGAAGCCTGAACCGTTGCTGACGGCGTCATATCCGGACGTAGCCGCGAGGCCGTCGGTTCTTTGCAGTCCCAGCGCGAATCCGTAACATGCCGTGATGAATCTTCGGCCCGGAATTCCGACGTTTGCGGAGGTGGAACAGCTACAGCGCGACCCGCTGTATGCCGAGCATACGGCGTGGAATCAGGCGTTCCTCGACCGCCACGGCAAGGCGTTGGAAGGCTACGGCAAGCTCTGGGGCCAGAACCCGTTCAACATGTGGTCCCGCCGATGGGAATACCCGTTTGAAGCGCAGAAAGTGCTCGATTTCGCCAAAACCCAAGGGGATCGGCCGTTGAAAATGCTCGACGGCGGATCGGGCGTAACTTACGTTCCCTACTATCTTTGTGAAAAAATACCGGGCCTGTCGGTGGTCTGTTGCGATACCAACACGTCCTACGCCCCGATGTTCGCCGCGATCAATAAAACGCTGGGCACCGAGCGGGTGACGTTCCAGGAGGCGATGCTTCAGAAGCTGCCCTACGAGACCGGCGGGCTCGACATCGTCTGCTGCATTTCGGTGCTGGAGCACACGACCAATTATGGGGAGATCGTCTCGGAGTTCGCCCGCGTCCTGCGTCCCGGCGGGCTGCTGGTGTTGACGTTTGACCTGTCGCTGGACGGCAAGTTCACCCTCTCCAAGCCGACCGCCGCCGAACTGCTGCGTATGGTGCAGGACAAGTTCGACGTCCTTGAAGGGCTCGATCCGCAGGCGGAGTTGCCGAAGATGGACCAGCCGGCGGACCTGCTGACGACCGATCGCGTGAAGGCGACCCAGCCGGAACTGCTCCCGTGGCGCTTCCCGATGTTGAAGGGCCTGCACGACCTCGCCACCGGCCACGGCTGGACCGGCGGGTTCCGAAGCAAGGCGGTCTTCTGCCTGAGCGCGGTTCGAAAATAAGAAATGGGCCACAGAGACACAGAGGCACAGAGAGTGAAAAAAGAGGTCGGCAGAACACGTTGGATCGCAACTCTGCGTCTCGGCATCGCCGCAGCCACCCTGTTTTCAGTCTTTATTCGTGTCGATTCGTGATGATTCGTGGATAAAGCGCGGGAACCGGATATGGCAGTGATCGGCGGCGGGACCAATCTTGGATATGCAACGGCGGACGCGCCGCGCGCCGCCGAGCCGCAGCAGGATTTGCTCTCCCCGCCCGGGCACGACCCCAAGCTTGTCTGGCGATGGTTCGCCGGCCTCGCGGCGACCCTTTTGACGGTCTACGCGCTGCTCCTGAATCCCTACTGGGTACCCGGCGGAGACAGCGATTTTTACGTCGCCATCGCCCGCAACCTGGCGCTGGAAGGCAAATACGAATACAACGGCCTGCCCGTCGCGATCAGCCCCCCCGGCTGGCCTTGGGTGATGGCGGTCGTATTGAAGGTGTCGCCGACGTTCCTGGCGTTGAAGCTCACCGCCATGCTGAGCATGTGGGGGTCGCTGCTGATCGGGT
The DNA here is from genome assembly GCA_037189665.1 of Phycisphaerae bacterium. Taxonomy (GTDB): domain Bacteria; phylum Planctomycetota; class Phycisphaerae; order Tepidisphaerales; family Tepidisphaeraceae; genus BPJO01. Next base: position 2,889 of record JBBCIV010000017.1, read on the forward strand.
ATTTCGTCGCGCTTCGCTTCGCGTCGCCCCGGATCGCGGCGCTGTCGGTGGGGCTGGCGGGCATCCTGATGCCCGTCTATTCGCTGACGTATTTTCTGCATAGCGAGGGGGTCTACTGCCTGCTCAGCACGGCAGCGTTGCTGCTGGCGTTTCGCGTTCGCGAGGTCCGCGGCAGGTACCTGGAAGCGGGCCTGCTGTTACTGATGTGCGTGGGAATCCCGTTCATCCGATGGGCGGGCGTCGTGCAGTTGCTGCCGATCGCGGGGGTGCTGCTGAGCGGCCGATGGACGTTCGCAGGGCAGCGGCGGCAGTGGGCACTGGTATTGCTATGCATCGCGGCGTGCGTCATCACATGGCTGGGAACGCGCTGGTCGCTGGAACTGACGGCAGAAGATCTCAAGGCGATCAAGGAAGCCGGCGGCGCGGCGATCATGGAAACCGACGGCGGTGACGACCTGGTCCCAACCGACGTGACAACGGTCACCGTCGTGCCCATCTCCGTCAGCGAGGAACACACGGTCTTCGAGGAATACGGCCAGCGGCTCGTCCGCTCTGGCAAGTGGTTCAGCTGGCTGCTGTGGCAGCCGACGCGGTTCGCCGGGCCGGTGAACAAGTGGCTGGACTCGGGCGTGTCGCTCCTGGGCTGGGCGGTGATCGGCGGGCTGGCGTACTTCGCGATCGTAAGGCTTATCAAAGGCGACCTGCTGTGGTTCACGCTCGCGGTCTATTGCGGCGGGCTCTGCATGAATTGGCCGAACCCAAATTCGAGATATTTCGTCCCGGTCGCGCCGCTGATCATATTGGGCCTGCTTCTGGCGATCCGCACCGCCTCCGAAACATGGCCCACCAAAACCATCGACTGGGGCAAGTGGCTGAGGCGGACGTTCGTGTACTCGGTGTTGCTGTGCAACGTCGCCATGTACGGCACGGATGCGATCGTGATGCGGTCCAGCCGCTTCTACGACGACTTCGAGGCCGGGCAGCACAAGGACCTGGTCAACATCGCCCACTACCTGAACAACCTGCCTCCCTTCCCCGAAAACCCCGCCACCATGCCGGCGACCACCAATGCCGCCACGCTTCGATTCGCCCCGCGCGACGGCGAGATCATGATCAACGAACGCTACGAAAACCTCGGCCGTATCCGCTTCAGCAAGGCGGGAATGCGCGCGATGGTGCTGCTGACCGACCGCAACATCAAACCGCTTGATCGCGGCCTGTCGAGGATCGTCACGCCAGTTGACCCCGCCACCAGCGAGTTCGGCAAACGCTTCCCCACACGGCTGATCCGGGCAGTACGCCGCGCCCGCGTGGACTGGCTGCTGATCCAAAATCCGTCTATCCCGTGGCGCGTGTGGCACTTCCGCATCCCGATGGAATGGCACGAGCAATTCACCAAGACCCCCGGCCAGCCGCCCAACGGCGGATGGGTGCTGTATCGCAACGATCCCATCGAAGGCGATCTCATTCCTGAACCGATCCCCACTGTCGACAACTGGCCGACGCGCGTGCCGGGCATGTAGAAGCGAAACGTCGAGTGTCGCGAATGACGAATTTCGAATGAAAGACGCCGACCCTCCATCTTCGACGTTCGACATTCGTCATTCGTCATTCGTCATTCCCCTGGTTGCCGGCATCGGCAACGCGCTGATGGCCGAGCCGATGGTGCGGCAGTTGCGCGAGGCGAAACCCGCAGCGCGGATCGTCGCGATGGCGATCTCGCAGCCGATCGCCGAGGTGATGCGGCGCGTGCCGGGCGTCGAGGTAACGGTCACCGGTTCGGGCATCAAAAAACTGCTGGCGGGCGTGAGACGGACGCGGGCGATGAAGCCCGACGTTTACCTCGTGCCGTTTCCGTCCAACCGGTGGCAATACAACGTGCTGGCGAAGGCGAGCGGCGCGAAGCGGGTCGTGGTGCACGGCTATCCGCTGGGAAACGTGTCGGCGCTGGGCTTCCTGCATTCGGACCGCCTGCCGGCGGTGCGAGGGATTCATGACGTGGACCAGAACCTGCGGCTGCTGGAGAAACTCGGCATCTCGCCTCGCCTGATGGACCCGCCGCGGTTCACGATCACCGACGACGACCGTGCGAAGGCCGCCAACCTGCTGGAACAGGGCGGCGTGGGAGAGCCGTACGTGGTGATGCACGCGGGCAGCGCCCGGACGATCCTCGCCGAGGCTAAGCGGTGGCCGGAGGCGAACTACGCGAGGTTGGCGGAGGCGATCCGAAACGAAACGGGCCTGACGGTACTGATCGTCGAAGGCCCGGACGAGACGGGCGTGACTGCCGCCATCGCGTCGTCGATCGCCGACCGCACGCGGATCGTCACGACGCCCCTCCGCGGCAATCTGGGCGTGGCGGCGGCGTTGCTGGAGCGATCGGCGTTCTACGTCGGCACGGACAGCGGCCTTGCCCATCTTGCCGCCGCAGTGGGCAAGCGCGCGATCACGCTCTTCGCCCCGGCCGACCCGGATCGCGTCTGCCCGTTCGGCAACCGCGACCTCGTCGTCCAACCGCCGGGGCTGACGGAACTGGCGTTCCTCTATCCGTGGGAATCAACCAGGCCCAAGATGCGACCAGGCATGGTCGAGCAGATCAAACGCATCACGGTTGAACAGGTGATGGCGAAAGTGCGATCCCTGATTGGCCACAGCGGCACAGGGACACAGAGGGAGGAAAAGAATGGCTGATCCGTCTTCCTCTCATTTTCTTTCTTCTCTGCGCCTCCGCGTCTCTGTGGCCAATCCCTTCGTCGAGGATCGCCGATGACGCGTGAAGCGCGGGCTTCCATCATCGGCATCGTAAAGATCGCGCTGCTGCTGGCGGTCTTCGCGCTGGTCGGCTATGCGCTGTGGACGCAGTGGCAGAAGATCGACTTCTCACAGGTGACGATCCGGCCGCTACCATTGGCGCTATCATTACTCGCGTTGGTGGGCGTTTCGACGGTGCAGATGATCAGTTACCGCGTCCTGCTTGGCGCGTACGCCCACGCGCCAACGTGGCGGCAGATGCTCGCGGTGGCATGGGTGCCGCCGATCGGGAAATACGTGCCCGGCAAGGTCGCGGCCATCCTGGCGGCGATGTCGATCCTCAGGCGGTTCGCGATTCCCACCGCGGTGGCGGTCAGCGTGGTGCTGGTGCTGGACGGGCTGGCGGTGATCGCGGGGCTCATCACCGGCGCGCCGATCCTGCTGACCGAGCCGGTGCAGCGCGTCGCGCCGTGGGCGTGGGTGGTGTGCATTCCGGTGGTGGCGTTCGGCATCGTCTGCCTGTGGCCGAGCGTGTTTGGCGGGCTGGTGAACCTGCTGCTGCGAAAACTCAAGAAGCAACCCCTCCCGAAAATGCCGCCGGCGAGCCGGTACGCTGTGCCGGTGTGCTGCGCGTTCGCGCAATGGGTGCTGGCGGGCGTATCGCTGATGTGGATGGTGGAGTCGGTGACGGGCACGCCTGCGTGGTCGCATTTGCCGATCCTGATCAGCTTCGCGGCACTCTCGCAGACGATCGGATATCTCGCGCTCTTTGCGCCCGGCGGTATCGGCGTGCGCGAGGCAATCTTGTTGGCCGGGCTTACCCCCCTGCTGGGACCGCTGGCAGCGATCGTCGTGCCGATCCGCGCGGCGGCGCAGATCATCGTCGATCTGACCTTGGCGCTGATCGGACTGGCAATCCTGAAACGACTCCGATTCCCTCGTGAAGCCGCGGGGTTTACCCCGCGCGCTTGAGCGACCCGACGTACGATGAACGCGGGGTAAACCCCGCGGCTCCATGGGTTATTCCGCCCCGTCGTTCACTTCCTGCAGGCGATATCCTACGCCGCGAACGGTGTGGACAAGCCAACTGGCGTCGCCGAGCTTCTTGCGAATAGCGGTGATGTGAACGTCGATGGCGCGGTCGGTGACGAAGACGTCGGTGCCCATCGCCTTGTCCATGAGCTGATCGCGCGACAGCACCCGGCCGCGGGCGGTGACCAGGGCGGTCAGCAGTTTGAACTCGGTGAGCGTCAGGCGGATGCTCTCGCCGTTGACGGTGGCCTCGTGCTTGGAGGCGTCGATCGCCAGCGGGCCGGCGCGAAGCAGGTTGCCCGACTCCTCGCCCGATCCCCCCGCCGTCGGGTCGAAGCGACGGAGCACGGTGGTCAGGCGCGCCAGCAGGATCTTCATGCTGAACGGCTTGGTGACGTAGTCGTCTGCGCCGAGCGTCAGGCCGACGACCACGTCGGTCTCCTCGCTCTTGGCGGTGAGCATGACCAGCGGCACCTTGGCGGTGCGAGGGTCGGCCTTCAGGCGACGAGTGACCTCCGTGCCATCGAGGCCGGGCATCATGAGGTCCAACAGGATAAGGTCGGGCGTCTCACGCTCGGCGAGGTCGAGCGCGTCGTTGCCGTTGTGGGCGGTCAGCACGTCGTAGCCGTTCCGCCGGAGGTTGAAGGCGATCATCTCGACGATGTCTTTCTCGTCGTCGACTACCAGGATCTTCTTTTTCACCTTCGTTCCATTCTGACTTCGCGGCGGCTCAATGGCGGCGGTCTTGGTCATGCGATGACTCCAATCGTGTGTTGGCGCCGAGCATTCCAACCACTAAACAATTGGCGTCAAGATGCTAGCGCATGCTTAACAACGACCATACGCAATGTTAACCACTTCCCTTCAATCCCTGCAACAAGTCGCATAATGTGTAACTGCCATGAGCGAACTGCTAATCCCAACCAAGCTGTCGCTGAAGAAGGACTCGGACCTGACCATCACTTGGCCGGACGGGACGGCGACGGTTTATCCGGTCGTCTACCTACGTTTGAAGTGCCCCTGCGCCACCTGTAAGCAACTTCGTGAGTCCCAGAAAAAATCGCGCCTGACGGTGCTGCCAACTAATTTCTCCTCCGGCCCCGTCACAGTCATAAAAGCTGAAATGGTCGGCAATTATGCGATCCAGATAACCTGGTCCGATAACCACGGGTCGGGCATCTATTCGTTCAGCTATCTGCGAGAAATTACGCCGCCCCAAAATGCGTGAGCTATGACGGATGTAACGAGGCCTCCCGATTTACCCGATGATGTTCAAAGAGAGAAACTCTGCCTCGGCGGGAAGACGGGTAGGTTATGCAGACGACACTGCAGGAAACGCTTAAAAGACTGTTAACCGCGATTGAACAGGTCGCCGGCGGCGCGAGGGCCTACTCGCTGCTGCGGGCGGGCCGGTTCGCCCAGCTCTGCGACGCGGATCGCAACGTCCTGCACTCGATTCCCAGCAACGCCATCGACGAGATCACGTCTCCCACGCTTGCCAGCGCCGCCGCCGAACACCTCCGCTCGTTGCCTGATCATGTGAACGCCTCGGATTTGATCCTCTGGCCCATCACTGGCAATCCCGGGCATACGCTGGGCCTGTTCTGCATCGCCGCGACCGATCTGCCCGAACCAGCCAAGCCCGCGATCGAATCCATCGCCCGCACCCTGGGCGTGCTGGTTGACTCGCTCGACTGCACCAGCCTCTACGCCACCCGATCGTTGCACGACGCGCTGACACACCTGCCCAACCGGGCGATGTTCATCGAACGCCTGACCGACGAACTGGCGGTCGCCCAGCGGACGAATAATCACGTGGGCGCGTTCACGATCGACCTCGACGGCTTTACCGAAATCAACAACACCCACGGCCGCGCGTTCGGCGACCGGGTGCTGCAACGCATCGCCGCCCGGCTTCACCACGCCGTCCGCCGATCCGACCTGCTCGCCCGCCTCAGCGAAGACGAGTTCGGCCTCATGGCGGTGCAGCTCAACGACCAGCCCGAAGGCGCCCACGTCGCCTCACGATTGCTCAAGGTCATCAACCAGCCGATGGAGGTGGACGGCATCTCGCTGACGCTCTCGGCGTCGGTGGGCATCGCCGTGTATCCGTGCGACGGCATCGACGCCGAAACGCTGCTGGGCAACTCACACGCCGCCATGCACCGCGCCAAGATTCGCGGGTCGAACCAGTTCGAATACTTCACCCCGCAGATGAACGCCGACGCGATGGAGCGGCTAGAACTCGAATCGCGCCTTCGCCTGGCGGTCGAGAAAAACCAGCTCACGCTGCACTACCAGCCAATCGTCGACCGCGACGGCAAGATTACCAGCGTCGAAGCGCTGGTCCGCTGGTATCACCCCGAACAGGGCCTGATCTCGCCGGCCAAGTTCATCCCGATCGCCGAGCAGACGGGGCTGATCGTTCCGATCGGCACGTGGGTGCTCAAGCAGGCGGCACAACAGGCGGCACAGTGGGCGATCGAGCGTCTGCCGATCCGCGTGAACGTCAACGTCTCGACACTTCAATTCAGCAAGAGCGATTTCGTGGACATCGTGAACGACGCGATCCAACGCTCGAACCTCGACCCGAGCCTGCTCGAGCTGGAGTTGACCGAAAGCGTGTTCATCATCGACGAGGGCGAGATCGCGCGCAAGCTGGCCTGGCTGCGCGAGTCGGGCGTGCGGATCGCGATTGACGACTTCGGCGCTGGATATTCGAACCTGTCGCGCCTGCACAACCTGCCGATCGACACGCTGAAGATCGACAAGGCGTTCGTGAACGAGATCACCCGTCACGATTCCGTCACCCCCCTCCACCACCGCACCGCCGTGCTGCGGGCAATGGCGACGCTGGGCAACAGCCTGGGCCTGCGCCTGGTGGCAGAGGGCGTGGAGAGCGACGATCAGGTGACGTTCCTGAAGCGCGTGGGCTACGAGGCGATGCAGGGATTCTTCTTCTCCAAGCCGGTGCCGGCGGAGGAGATCCCCGAGTTGGCCCGCAAGATGGGCCTGGCGAAGCGGGTCAAGCGCGTCGCGCTTAGCGCGGCGGCGTAATTCGCCGCGCGCCAGGCACTGCGTTGTGGGGATGATCTTCGGCGGAGTTAGCGCTTCCCATTTATCGATGCGGCAGGCAAAATCGGGCGCATCAGGGAGCACGTCCGTTGCAATATTACTTTTCACTCGACGGCGTTCAGCGACAGGGACCGGTTCCGCTTGAGGCATTGCGCGATCGCGGCGTCGGGCCGGAGACGATGGTCTGGCGCGAAGGCCTGATCGACTGGATGCCCGCCAAGGACGTTCCGGAGTTACAGGGGTTGTTTTCGTCGCAGGTGGCGTGGCAGGAATCGCAACGGCCGGCGCAGGCTTCACCGCCGCCTTCTCATCAGGCGTCTCAGCCGCCCCAGATGCCGCCGCGGCCGTCGGTGACCGTTCCGTATCAGGTGCCCACCGCCAACCAGACGAACACGAACGGAATGGCGGTGACGAGCCTGGTCGTCGGCATTGGCGGGCTGGTGATCATGCCTTGCCTGGCGATGATCCCGTGCGTCGGCCTGCTGGCAGTCGTGCCGCCGATACTGGCGGTGGTGTTTGGCCACATCGCGCGCGGGCAAATCCAGCGGGGACAGGGCAACGGCGCGGGCGTCGCGTTGGCGGGGCTCATCATCGGTTATGCGGCGATCGGGTTGACCGCTGTGCTGGTAACGCTGGTGGTGGCGCTGAGCTTCATGTCACCGAATCGAACGATCAACTTCACCCCGCCTACCCCTTCGCCGCCGGCCGTCCCGGCGACGGTGCCGCCGGATCGACGGCGATGAGCTCGAGGTAGACGCCGTCGCCGAGCCGCAAGACGCGATTGTGCGTGCCCATGCGCGGATGGACGCCGCCCGGCGCGA
>JBBCIV010000018.1:0-12287 GCA_037189665.1 Phycisphaerae bacterium
TGCAGCCGGAACCGTACCACGTCGAACTGCAACACGCCCACCGCCGCCAACAGCGGCACGCGAGAGGACTGATCGTAGCGGTAGAATAACTGCACCACCCCTTCGCCGGTGAGCTGGTCGACGCCCTCGCGGAACTGCTTCATCCGTTCGGTGTTGGTGCAATGCAGGTAGGCGAAGTGCTCGGGTGTAAAGGTTGGGATTTCGTCGAAGGTGCGCGTCATCTCGGTCGAAAGCGTGTCGCCGATGCGCAGCTCCTGGTGGCCGACGATGCCGATGACGTCGCCGGCGTACGCCTTGTCGACGATCTCGCGCTCGCGGCCGAACAGCTTGTGCGTGCTCGACAGCCGGATGCTGCGCCCCGTCCGCACAATCTTCACCGACATCTCGCGCTCAAATTCGCCCGACACCACCCGCACGAACGCGATCCGGTCGCGGTGCCGCGGGTCCATGTTCGCCTGGATCTTGAAGACAAACCCGCTGAACTGCGGCTCGCCCGGCTCCACCTTCACCTCGCCCGCCACGCGCCCCGTCGGCCCGGGCGATTCTTCGACGAAGCCGTCCAAAAACGCCTGCACGCCGAAGTTGTTGATCGCGCTGCCGAAGAACACCGGCGTCTGCCGCGCTTCCGCCAGCGCAACCGGATCGAACTCGGTGCCCGCCCCGTCGAGCATTTCCAGTTCGTCGCGCGCCGCCGCATACGCCTCGGCCGACATCTTCTCGCGGACGAGGTCGTCGTCGATGCCCGCCACCGTCACCGGCGCCCGATACGACCCGTGCGGCGTCCGCTCGAACAGGTGAACCTGCCGCTTCCGGCGATCGAAAATTCCCTTGAACTCCGGCCCCGTTCCCAACGGCCAGTTCATCGGCACGGCGTTGATGCCGAGCACCGTTTCCAACTCGTCCAACAAGCCGAGCAGGTCGCGGCTGGGCCGGTCCAGCTTGTTGACGAACGTAAAGATCGGAATGCCCCGCCGACGACAGACCTCGAACAGTTTTCGCGTCTGGTCTTCGATGCCCTTGGCCGCGTCGATCACCATGACGGCGGAATCGACTGCGGTGAGGACGCGGTAGGTATCTTCGGAGAAATCGCGGTGGCCGGGCGTGTCGAGCAGGTTGATGACCTTGTCGCGGTATTCAAACTGGAGCACAGTTGAACTGACCGAGATGCCGCGCTGGCGCTCCAGGTCCATCCAGTCGCTCGTCACCGCCCGCTGCTGCTTGCGTGCCGTCACCGATCCGGCAAGCTGGATCGCCCCGCCGTACAACAGCAATTTTTCGGTCAGCGTTGTTTTGCCCGCGTCGGGGTGCGAGATGATCGCAAACGTCCGGCGGCGGTTGTAGTGTTGCTCAAGCGTGCTCATACGTACTCGGAACAACTGGTTCCGAATTCGGCAGTGTATGGCTTTCCGCATAAAACGAGAAGTGTCCTCGCGCTGATCACGGCCGTCCCCCGGATTTCACGCGATTTTTTGGCTTGATCGGCAACGGCCCGAGATCGATGGCCGAGAATTCTTTATTGTCCTCTGGCGGAATCGTTACGTTGGTTTGCACGATGCCCACGGGCTGCAGGTTTTTCTCGTCAAATACTTCGATCGAAAGCTTGTACGTTCCGGCCTTGACGTCGTCTATGCGGATGCCGCCATCGGGCGCGACGGCAAACGCGTAGTTCCGCCGGCGTTCCATCGCTTGCCGATTGGCGGCTTCGAATGCGGTCCACTCTGGTTCGGCCCTCAGTTTTTCGAAGGCCTGCACCGCCTCTTTGTCTGACAGTTTCCCTATCACGTCGAGCCGTTCCTGAAGCTTAGGCGGCGCCTCTGGTTTCCGCACTGGTGTGCCGTCACGCAACGTACCGAGGCCATAGACCATGCCTTTGGGAGCCTCGCCGGAGACACCGGTTACCTGGCCGACGATCGCGCGGCCTGTTCCGCCGATGGTAATCTCAGCGATCTGGCCGGATGCAAAAGTGACGACGGACGGATTGCCGATCGTCCCAGTCGCCAACTGCGATCCCGCATTCGAGATAACAAACAACCCAATATGCGACTGCCCTGGTGGAACCCGGTAAAACGTGTATCGCCCTGCCATATCGGTTTGCGTTTCGAACGTGCCGCTGATGTAAGGCGACGCATCGCGGCCCGGCAGATAGTTAATCGTTACGGTTCTCTGCGCTGCCGGCGCGCTTCCGATTTTCGCTATGCCGCTCACGCGAGCCCAAGCGCTCAACTTGATCGTGCGCGTTTCAGCAATCTCCGTCCAACTCACATTGGCAAACCCGGACGGATGGATGATCACCACGCGTGCCGCCGGCTCGATGGGTGAAGGCAGGCTGGCTTTGCCCGCAGCATCGGTGCCGAGTGATGCCTGATTGTCACCAAATCGATATTTCGGATTTCGCAAAAGCTCAGACTGCTGGAGCGAAAAACTTTCCTTCGGCCTGACGACAAACACCTCGGCGCTAACCGCCGGCAGCGCGTCGGGCGACTGGATGGCCACAATTGATTCGGCAGCCTTTTGCAGGAGAAATTGGAGGTCCGCTACGCCGTTTTTTTCGTCACATATCTTGACAGTCGGCGCGTATCCAGGCGCTTCAACGCGGAAGAAATGATAAGGGTACGACCACGTGATTTTCGTCTCATACGCCCCGTTCTCCCCTGCCTCTGGCCGATCGTTCGCCCAGTAATCCGGCGATGAAGCGTCGTCGCCTCGGCCGCGAATAACACTGAAGGATTGGATGGGCGCTTTCGTCTCAGCATCGATGACGGTCAGCCTGACCTCGATTGGATCTCCCACCTTGATGGTCTGCATATCGTCGGACGGGGCGAGCTTAAAGCGCGCCCGGAGCAACGTATCTGGCGTGATCGGATCAAAGGTGATCTCATCATCGGGCGCGTTTTCAATCGTCACCCTTCCATCCGCGTCGGTCATCAGGCCGGTCCACTTCCCTCCCTTGAAGGTGTGGATGGCCAGCACCTGCGTGTCGCGCCAGAAGGACATTGCGACCGGAAGATTCGCGATCGGTGCGCCACGCGCATCGAGAAGGCGAAACCGAATCGTTCGGCCGGGTTTGAGCACGAGCGCAAACGGCGTCGGCTCGCGGCTGACGAGCCCTTCGCGAAGTAACTCCGGCGCAAACCCCGGCACCTGCACCGCCAGCATGAGTTCGCGACCGGCGCGAACGCCCGCGAGCGAAAACCGCCCGTCGGCGCCGGTACGGGTTGATCGATATTCTTCGTGCGAGTTGGAATATCCCTGAGACACCAGTGCCCCGGCGACGGGCGTGCCTTCGCTGTCGCGAACGGTTCCGGTGAGCGTGACGAGGGCGTCGATGTTGGATGCCGAGTCCGCAGCCAACTGGGCTTTTCGCGGCATGGTTGAAGGAGTCTCGGCCAATTCATTCCATTGCACCGCCGCGTAGCCACCGCCCAGCGCTAGGAAGAACACCAGTGCGACCACTGCCGCTTTCACTTTGGTAGATGCGGTCATAAGCAAAACCCCGCAAGCAATCGTCGACGAACCCACCGCCGCGTGCTTCGCAATTTGTCCCGACAGCGCGGGCGGAGCCGACTGAATTCCGTGGGTAACGCAACAAACCCCTAGCGCGCCGCCGCTAACCTCGATGCCGCGCTGGGCGAACCAGGCTCGGAGCCTGGCCAGCGCCCGCTCAATGCGTTTGGACGCCGTGTTGTCTGACACGCCCAGTAGAGCAGCGATCTCCCCAACCGGCCGGCTCTTGAAGAAACGATCGATGATCAACTGACGGTCGGCCTCGCGGAGCGCAGTGAGCCCTTCGTCCATGGCGGCGATGAGCGTGTCCGAATCGTGCATGGCATTGTCCGTCGCGGAAAGGGATGAGGCAGAAGCACGATCCTCCCGCGCACGACGCCGGCGGGCATCGCGCAGCGACGTCAATGCGACGTACCGCGTCGTCTTCAACAGCCATGCCGCGGCGTGCGCATGCGGAATGCGTCCCCATTTGTTGCAGGCGATGAGAAAGACCGTTTGCGTCACGTCTTCGGCCAGATGCGAATGTCGCACTTGCCGTAACGCCGCCGTGTAGACGAGGTCAACGTGCTCGGTAATACACGACTCCAGCCGAACACGTGCCGGGTCGTTCGATGGTGGCGGTAAACTTATCACTACCTCATTACCGCCGACGGTATGCCGATCTGACAATTAATCCCGCCGCAATTAGTCGAAAACCCGTCTCGTGCCACACGATCAATGCGAAATGCACCAATGCCGAATGGGACGCTGAACAGTCCCATTCGGCGAATCCGGTCGATTCCAAGCGTCAATAACGGAAACGTTTCCGACAGGGCTCGAACCTGTAACCTTCGGCTTCGGAGGCCAACGCTCTATCCAATTGAGCTACGGAAACATGCGGTCGGAGAGTATACCACGCGCAGGCGGGGTTGGGCAACGGACGCGTGATGACCCCACACGTGCGGCCACCAAAGTTCACCGAACGGCGGGCGCCGGACGAGCGGCCTTTTCGGCGGCGTTGATCTCGGCAAGCAGAGTTTTCGCCTCGGCGACCTGCGGCAGGTCGCTGCCATCGGCAATCATCGGCTGAAGGAACGCGCGGGCCTTCACGTACTGCTTCTGCTCAAGTTCCACCTTGGCGTTCGTCAGCCGCTTTGATGCCATCTCGCCGTACTCAGCGCGCTTCTTGTCCGCCAGTCCGGGGAAAAACGTGGCCTTCGCGTTCGCATCGTCTTTCTTGTCGTCCGTGTTGCTGTCGTTGCCCGAATCGTCGGCAGCGGGACGCTTGGGGTCCTTGTCGTTCGAACCAACGCCGGCGTCGTCGCGGCGGTTGGGCTGGTTGGTCGCGGGCCGGCGATCGGGATCGTACTCCACGCCGAGCTGCGTTTCGACGGCCTTGCTCGTCTTGGCGTCTTGGCCGGGCACGTCCTTCAGGATGCGAAACGCCTCCTTGAACCGCCCCTGCTCGGCGGCGCGATCGGCGCGGGTGATGTCCTTATCAACGCCTGCCCGCCACTTTATCACCGTGGCCGCATGACGGGCGATCTTGGCGGTATCGCTCGTCTTGCGGTAATCCACGAAGCCGACCAGTCGCTCGGTCTTCGGATCGACGAAGTACAGTTCAGGAACCATCCCGTTGGTTCCCTCGGCCAAGCCAAAATAGTTGCGGGCAGGCCCTTTCGAGTCTTCGCAGTAGTTGACGACGCGCACGAACGAATCCAACGACCGTTCGGCCATGAAGTAATCCATCGCATGGCCATGCCGCCAACTGTAGCCGCCCTCAAAGCCGTATAAAATGGCGATCGGCCTGTCCGCCTTCTTGGCGGCGGCAAGGGCGTCTTCCCACTTGTCAACCTTGATCCAGCGATCCGACAGCAATCCTGCTTGAGTGGATGCCGCGGCCACCAGCAGCGCTAAAGTGGCAATCGACTTTTTCATCATAACGACCCCCGAATTTTCGAGTTAATAACAGGACGTGCTCGACACCTATTTATACAGGATGCCAAACTGGATGTTTAGCGCTAACCGTGTAAATTTTTCGCACTCTCGGCCGCCGGTGCGACCCAACGCCGCAGGCTGATTCTGCCCGGGATCAACGTCCGATTCGTTTGACATTTCCCTGCCGCTGTAGACAACAGATCGACTATGAATCCGCAACTCGAAGGTCTTAAGTTCGACGCCAACGGCCTGATCCCAGCCATCATCCAAGATCACAAGACCGGCCAGGTCCTCATGTTCGCATTCATGAACAAGCTCAGCGTCGAAAAGACCGTCGAAACCGGCTTTTGCCACTATTGGTCGCGATCGCGCAACAAGCTGTGGCTGAAGGGCGAGTCATCCGGGCACGTGCAGAAGGTCAAATCCATCCGCACTGATTGCGACAAGGACGTGCTGCTGTTCTCCGTCGAGCAATCCGGCGCCGCCTGCCACGACGGCTACGAAAGCTGCTTCTACCGCGAGTTCGAGGCCAACGCCGCCGATTGGAAGATCGTCGGCAACAAGGTGTTCGACCCGGAGACGGTGTACAAAAAGTGAAGCCCTCGCCCGCAGACGCCGGCGCGTCCGGCGAATCACACAACCCCGAAGCGACGGTCGCACGCAGCCTCGCGACGGCGAGGTGGCTGGCGGTCGCATGGGTGTTGATGATGGGCGTGGCGACGGCGTTGAACCAGATGCCGGGGGCGCTGCGGGCCTCCAATTCGCCCAGTGCCGACCGGGCTCTGTTCACGGCCGCCAATTACAGCACGCTGACGGGGTTTGCGCAGGGGTTTGCAACGCCGGAGGAGTTCGGCCTCGCGCCGCGCGTCGTGTTTCTCCTGCAAATCCTCAGTGGGCTGTTCCTCAGCCTGATCGGCGGCGGCATGCTGATGGCGCGGCTGGCGAAATCGCGACATTCCGACCGGCGCGTGGCGACGACCGCGCTGGCGATGATCGGCTTTGCGGCGCTCGCGGGCGCGTGCAGCATTCAGTCGGAGGAATCCCTGCTGAGCGCCACGACGCGCGGCCTGGGCGGACTGGCCGGCGCAGGAACAGTGCCGGGCGTCATTCGAGACTCATCGAACCTTTGGCTGCAACTCCTGTTGCTCCCCATGAGCCTGATCGGGGGCGTGGGAACGCTGGCGGTCCTGGAAGCGTGGCGGGCGTTAGCGCATCGCGAGCGGATGTCGCGACACTCGCTGACGGTATGTGCCGTGACGGCCGGCGTTTATCTCGCAGGGCTGCTGATGGTGACGCCGATGCTAAGCATCGACTCGGACCGGACAGCGCTCCCGCGCGCAAGCGCCGTGGTCGCGGCGGCGATGGGATTTGGCGCGACGGACGAGACGATCTCACAGATGAAGCGCGGCGCGGATTGGATTCTGATGGCGATCGCGATGATCGGCACGGGCGCGATCGGCGCCACGGGCGCGATCGGCCTTGCCTGGGCGGCCACCATCAACCGGGCGCTGCTGTCGAAAATCGTGTTCTGGATCGGCGTGGAAGGCGCTGTACTGCTGCTATCGATGGTGCTCTTGCTGCAAACCGAGCCGTCGCTCCCCGCTGATCGGGCGGCGATGCTGGCCGTCGGGGCGTTGAGCAACGTCGGCCTGTCGCATTCGCCGATCACAATTACCGGCGGCGGGCTGGCGATCCTGAGCGCGGTGATGGTCGTCGGGCGGCTTTTGCCGCTGATGCTGATCGGATCGTGGCTGGCGATCGAAAATGAGGAACGCAAGGTTTAGCGATCCCCGACAGCCCAAATACGACAGATTGTGGATAACCCGTCGAAAGCGGTTTGAGAAATTGTGAAAATGGGCGGGCTCGATAACGTATTGGAAAGGACATGGGCGTGGCCGAGCGACGTGAAAAATACCTGTTCGGGATCGATCTCGACGGGACGTTGCTGAACCCCGCCGGCGAGGTGAGCAGCCGAACCAAGGCGGCGATCCAGTCGATCTTGGCGGCCGGGCATGAGGTGGCGTTTGCGACGGGTCGCAACTACACCGAAGCTCGGCAGATCTTTGAAATCGTGGAACACTTCGATCTGGCCGTCCTTGTGAGCGGCGCGATCGTGATCGACACCCGCACCCGGCAAACGGTGCATCGCTCGACGATGAACCCGGCGCTGGCGGGCGAGTTGTGCGACGCTATCGAACGCCTCGGGCACGCTGCCGTCGCGCTGCAGGACCGGTATTACACCGGCGTGGATTACCTCGTCTCACAAGGACGCGAAATCCACGAATCGCTCAGCGGTTGGCTGCGGCTGTCAGGCCAGATTCTCGAAGAGCGGGCAAAGCTTGCGGACGAAGACCACACGCACACGCTCCGCGTGAGCACCGTGCTCGACTACGCCCCCGCCGCCGAGCTGATGGCGTTGGTGGAGAGGGAATTTGAGAAGCGGGCGTACGTGCACAGCATCGTGGTCGCCAGCGAAGGGGTCGAGATCATCGAGATGTTCGACCCAATCGTGAATAAGTGGCTCGGCCTGAAGCACGTCGCCGATCAGCACGGCGTGCCGCACGGCCGCATCGTCGCGATCGGCGATGACATGAACGACCTGGCGATGATCGAACGCTCGTCGTTCGGCATCGCGATGGGCAACGCCCGGACGGATGTGAAACAGGCGGCGAGGAAAACAATCGGGTCCAACGCCGACGACGGCCTGGCCCGGTTTCTGGAACAATGGCTGCGGTCGCCCGACGAGGCGCTCGCGGCGGAATGACGCGGAGGAAGGCATCGAAACTGCCGTGACGCACCCAAGCTTGCGTCGCAGGCCGCCGTCGGAGACGCGGCCGTGATGATGCAGGGAAGTTGCGAAAGGATTCGCAGGCTCTGACGCCCGGCTCACGCAAGTGGGCCGGGCGTCTAACTTTTTGTGCCGGATGGTCGCGTGCTTTGCGCCAGGCAGGTAGCCGGTCGCGAAGGCGGAATGATTGCCTTTAGAGCAACGAACCGATTGTTGTAGCCGCGCCGCCTGCGTCGCCCATTCGAGACATTCAGAAAAACCAATGGGCGGCGCAGCTACAACAAAAAGCGCGTCGCTGTAGATTCTCCCTCGCAAATCTATGTTGCTTCGCCTCTTCGCGACCAACCGTCTGGCAGCTACGACGGCCGTGTCATCGCATCGTAGTTCAGCAGTTTGTCGAGCGTGGCGTCGTCCACCAGTTCCAGTTCCCTCGCGATCTGGCGGATCGTCTTCCCCTCCGCCATCGCCTGCTTCGCCACCTTGGCCGCCTGCTCGTAGCCGATCACCGGGGCCAGCACGGTGATGTTCATGAGGCTCTGCTCCACCAGTTCCGCGCACCGCGCCTCGTTCACCTTCAGTCCGACCAGCAGCTTGTCCACGAACACGTTGCAGACGTTGGCCAGCAGGTTCACGCTCTCGAGAAACGCATCAATCATGACCGGCATTGCCACGTTCAACTCGAAGATCGATCCCACCCCGCCAAGATTGGCAGTGGTGATGGTCGCGTCGTTGCCGATCACGCGACACGCCACCTGCATGACGCTCTCGCAAATGACCGGGTTCTCCTTGCCGGGCATGATCGATGAGCCGGGCTGGATGGCGGGGATGATCAACTCGCCGATCCCACACCGCGGCCCCGAGGCAAGCAGGCGGATGTCGTTGGCAATCTTGGTGAGGGAGACGGCGATGGTTTTGAGATGGGCATGAGCATTGACCATTGAATCGCGTGTTGCCTGTGCCCAGAAGTGGTTCTGTGCGATGCTAAAGGTTCCGTCGTCTACTTTCTGCAACAGTCGATCCCTGAGGCAATCCCTTACTGCCGCACCAAAGCTTGAGTGTGTGTTTACGCCGGTGCCAACAGCAGTACCACCGATACTCAGATCAGATTGTACAGCATCAGTTGCATCGTACGCCCGCAACCAAGCCTCATCGACCTGACCAGCATAGCCGAGAAACACTTGTCCCATCCTGATGGGAGTTGCGTCCATGAGGTGAGTTCGGCCAACCTTGATGATCTCGTCCCAAGCCTCACTCTTCGCGCGCAAGTCTTCACGGAGCCTGTCCAGCCCCGGCAGAAGCTTGTGTCGGAGTGCCATCGCTGCGGCCAACTGCATTGCCGTCGGAAACGTATCATTGCTGCTCTGCCCCATATTCACGTGATCGTTCGGATGCACCTTCCCGCCCAACCGTTTACTCGCCAAGTTCGCGATCACCTCGTTCGCGTTCATGTTCGTGCTGGTGCCCGAACCGGTCTGGTAAACATCGACAGGGAAGTGCGCGTCGTGCTTGCCCTGCGCGATTTCATCCGCGGCATCGACGATCGCCTGCGCGATCTGCGGATCGAGTTTACCGAGATCGCGATTGGCGACCGCGCAAGCGGCTTTCAGGTGCCCGAACGCGTGGATGACCTCTTTCGGCACCGGCCGCTTGGCGATGGGAAAGTTTTCGACCGCCCGCGCCGTGGAAGCGCCGTACAGCGCGTCGGCCGGGACCTGCATTTCGCCCATCGTGTCTTTTTCGGTTCGGGTTTGCATCACAGGGTTCTCCAACAATATCCGTTTAGCGTCACGGCTTGCCGTGGGATTCTGTCGTACAGAAAAAGCCCGCGGCAAGCCGCGACGCTAAACGAGGGAAGCGTTTACACCTCTCGTTCGTCGACGCCCACCAGCCGGCACAGTTCGGCGAAGGCCGCGTCCTTTTCATCACGCGATGCGCCGTCGCCGAACTTCAGGAAGAACGGGCGGTGGTTCCAATCGAAGGCTTCCCCTGCCAGCCCGGCGTGAAAGAACAGCATCGCCGCATAATGCACGCCCACTTCCGGGCGACGGCGTGCGTTGCGCAGGAGCGCCATCTTCACGCGCGGGCCGGGATGGGCTTCCGCCAGCCGAAGGCATCGGTCGAGCCCGTCGAACGGCGCAGTATGGTCGAGCAGCGCCTCAAGCTTTTCGTCGATCAGTTGTGCGGGCAACTTTCCGCTCTCGATCAGCGCCGCCAGCGCGGCAGCGTGGGTTTCAATCGACCTGCCGGAGACGTTCTGCCGGATCGCGTTGATCGACTTTTCCGACCCCTCGCGTTGCAGCAGTTGGATATCGCGCCAGTCCGGATCGGCCTTGTGGCGAACGCTCTTCAGTACCATCTCCTTCTGCTCGGGCGTCAGTTCGTCGAACGCCTCCAGGTCATAGCCGGTTCCGTCATGCCATTTTTCATAGTCCATGATCATGCTGTCGTGGAACCGCTTCCAGGCGTCGCCGTTACTCATGCCACAAGTGTACGCCCGGCGGCCCCCGGTTCGCGACCCCGCCGTTTGCCAATCGGGTCCGAATCCTGCATCTTGCCGTCCGATGACGACGCCTTCGTTTGCGATCACCGTGTTCCTGTCCAGCGCTAAGCGCGTTGACCGCGTCTATTTCGACGCTGCCCGCTCGCTTGGCCGGGCGATCGCGAACGAGGGTTGGACGCTCGTCTACGGCGGCAACTACATCGGCTGCATGGCGTCGCTGGCGGACGGGGCGCGAGAGAGGGGCGGCAGGATCATCGGCATCACCCCCCGGCTGTTCGTGGACGAAAACATCGCCGATACGCTATGCGACGAGCTGATCGTCACCGATTCCATGCGCCAGCGCAAGCACCTGCTCGAACAGCACGGAAACGCCTTCGTCGCGATGCCCGGCGGACTGGGAACGTTCGAGGAATTCTTCGAAATCGTGGTCGGCCGGCAGCTTGGGTATCACCGGAAACCCGTCATCCTGCTCAATATCAACGATTTTTACACCCCCATGCTTGAAATGTTCGACCGCGGGGTGGAACAGCACTTCATCCGCCCGGAGGCGCGTAAGATCATCCAGGTTGCGTCGTCTGTGGACGACGTGGTGGCGCTGCTGAAGCAACCCCATTAACGCCATGCCCGGCGTCGGCCGATGAGTACACTCTAGAGAATACTGTGGTCTCGCAACGTGTCATCGTCGCGGTGAGCTTGTCGATCTCGGTGGCCATCCACGTGGCCGCCCTGCTTGCTGCGCGGAAGTACGCCGGCACGCTTCCCGCCTATGGCACGGCCCGGCACCCGTCGCCGGCCACCCTCCCCGCCGATCCTGCGATCGTCCCCGAAGAACCGACGCCACAAGTGCCGCAGCCGATGGACCCGAACGAACTGGTCATCGGATCGTTCATGGGCGTCGGAAACGCGAACGAATCGGTTGAGAGTGACCAACTCGCCAGCGCGCTCGAATCGATCGCCAACCAGGCCAACCTCAGCCGCGACCCGCAAGGCCAGCGCATCAGCGATGGCGGCTCGCCCGCGAAGCGTCAGCAGATGGCGGGCCTGACCATCCCCGAATCGCAAGACCTGCGCGGCCTCGGCGCGCAAGCCGGCATGAGCCGCCCCGTCATTGGCCTGCCCGGCATCCGTCAAGGCGTGCTGGGCAGGTCAGCCGACCCGAAAAGTACGAGCAATGAAATCGAGCAGGCCAAAGGCTCCCCCGACGAGCGCAACCCCGCCCCGCCGGCCGAAGGCATCGATCAACAGGTGGATGGGAAACAGCGGCAGGCGACCGGTGCGGAGGCGCAAGACCAGCAGGGACAGAAAGACCAGCAAGGCCAGGAGCGTCCGCAGTCCGATACCGATTCCGACTTCTTCTCCGAAGACCTCGACATCGAGATGCGCAACGGCCGGCTGATCGCGCGATCCGGGCGCGAGGTGAAGTTCGCCCGCCCGCAGATCAACCTCGCCGCCCGCGCGGATGCGGTGACGCTCAGCTTTCCCATTCGCCTGCGACTGCGGATCGACGTCGATGAGCAAGGCAAGGTCCGCCGCGTCACGCTGCTGAACTCCAGCGGCAGCAGCAGCATCGACCGCGCG
>JBBCIV010000019.1:0-6689 GCA_037189665.1 Phycisphaerae bacterium
TGCCCCATGCGATGCCGGTCTTGGAGAAACGACACTGACCGCGATAAAAGCCCTCGTCATTAGTTGGGCCGAGCCGATACATCGTGACGCCCTCGAAGATCAGTTCCGCCTCGTCATCATCCTGAACATCGTCCCAGATAAACGGGTTAAGGAGGAAACGCACGCGGACGATGTCGCCCTGTAGAGTGACGAGCGGGCCAGGTGCGTTTGGTTCGGCGTCGAACGTCGTGTTGAGTTTCGTCCACCGCATCGCGAGGGGCACATAACCATGATTAGATTGTCTGTGCGCCAACCAACATGACGCATCCAAGGCATGTTAGTCCGTGTAGGCGGCGAGTGAAAGCGCTGTTTTGCGGCGGGAAGGGCAGTGGTCCGCCAATCAACATTCCGGAGCGGCGGCGTGGAACTTGGGTTAAGGCGGATGGCGTAAGGCGTTTGAAGTTCGTCTGTGACGACCCGCGGGGCGATCGCGGCAATTCGATCTGCGATAGTGCTTTTCTCTTAGCGGTAAATGAATCCTCGGGAAGAGAAACGGGCGGACGATCGGCGGATGTGGGGGAGAATCGGAAAGTGACGGTAACGAGGCGGGCGCGAAGGAAGCAATCAGAACGGTTGCGATGTTGGCGACGTGTTGAGAAGGGGAGCCCAATCTTCGTAGTTCTTCCCCGGATCGCGGCCGGTGAGTTTTCTCAATGCCTCAAGGCAGTGCGCTTTCGTGCAGGTCATCGCGCCCCCCGGCGGCGTATGAGGTTGCCATCGTAAGCTGCGGATCAAGACCGGTACCGACGACGTGTCGCCGTAATCAAGCAGAAGGATGTACGCGTCATGTGGATCGGTGCCGGGAAAGCGAATCGCCGCGTGCGCCGCGGCGCGAAATTCCGATGGCGATGCGTTTTGCGTCATCGCCATCTCTTGCAGTCGCCAGTATGGGCGAAGCACCGCCCACCACCAGGCCGCATGCGCCAGCCCTGATACCAGAATAAGCATGAGAACCATCTTGACCGCGATCCAGAGATATCGTCGCAACGGGGCTGATCGCGCGCGGCCGGAGGCGGGGATGGTCATCCTGATCGGCACCCTCGAATCATTCGCGTCGTCCACCGATTATTCGCTGAATCAAACAATGAAACGAGAATTGCCTAGCGCGGTACTCGCCCAATCGAGGAACTATGATTCCCGATAAAATCGCTCGCGAGCAAGGCACGTCAAGCAAAACCAGAATGTGCCGGTTGTGTCTGAAAGCAATATGTATGAATTTTCTGAGCCACATGCCGGGCATGTTGATTCATGTGATTCGTCTTCTTGTGCGCAATAACCGCAGAGAGAACAGTGCCACTTTGTGAGCACGTCGCTTTTCACGTTGGCGAACCACGTCATCCCTCGCTGCTTACAGTTGGGACATAACTGCGCCGACATATCAATATTGTACAACACCCATTTATGCCCGTCCTCAACAGAAAAGCTTCTTAAGTCCGTTGTTCTGAGGGACCGGTATTGTCGGCGGAGGTGTTGTCATCGTCGGCCGGGGTTTCATCGACGTTGGAGAGCTCCAACGACGCCCCAACGAACGTCTTCTTGTGTTCTTCGGGGGCCTCGACGATGGCGAAATCGTCGGCGGCCTCGTCGTGTTCGACGAGGACCTTCTTTTCGCGGATCAGTTCGAGCAACGCGAGGAACATGCCGATCATCTCGCTCTTGCTCTTGCGCTCGGTGAGGATGGCGCGGAGCGAGAGGCGCGTTTCGCGTTTCAGGCGGTCTTCGATGTCGGCGGCGTGGAGGTCGATGGGGGTTTCGTCGTAGGTGACCTCGTGCTGCTTTGGGCCGCGCGTGCCGATGTCCTTCATCAGCCGCTGGAAGGCTTCCAGCAGGTCCCAGATCTGCACCTCGTCCATGTCGAGCGGCGGGGGCTCGTCGTCGCCTTCGAGGGCGGCGGGGATGCGGGGAAAGCGGTTGAAGTGCTGCTGCTGTTGCTGCTCCAGCAGGCCGGCGTTGTCCTTGAGGCGCTTGTATTCGAGAAGCTGTTGCACCAGCTCGAAGCGCGGGTCGGCCAGGTCCTGGGCGGCGGACGTTTCGCCGTCGGGGGTGGTGGTCTGTTCTTGTCTGGGCAGGAGCGTGGCGGACTTGATCTCCATGAGCGTGGCCGCCATCACCAGAAAATCGCCGGCGATGTTGATGTCGATGCCGTGCTCGCGCGAGAGCGTGCGCAGGTGTTCGAGATAGCCCAGGTAGGTTTCGGTGATGCGGTGAATGGGGATGTCGTAGACGTCGAGCTCGTCGCGCTTGATCAGGTAGAGCAGGAGATCGAGCGGCCCGTTGAAGTTGTCGAGTTCGACGCGGTAATCCATGACGCCATCCGGGGTTTGTACCGCTAATTTACTCGGCGAGGTGTGAATTGGCCACAGATCGCACGGATGGCGCGGATCTGCACAGATGAAATGCAAAATGGTGTTTCATCTCTATGTTCATCCGTGCCATCCGTGCGATCTGTGGCCTATTTCGGCTCGCGATCCAGCAAACGGTCGAGCTTTGCGTGAAGCTGCATGATCTCGTATTGAGCCTTCAGGTTCACCTGGTAGTCGGCGTCGGCGCGGATGCGGTCTTTGTCGCCGGAGCGGTTGGCGCTGACGAGGACGAAGATGCTGAGGAAGATCGCCTCGAGGCTGACGATGAGCGTGAGCAGGCCGAAGGGGTACGGGTCCCAGCCGCGCGGGTTGCCCTCGGCGTCGTTGCCCATGGCCATGTTGGCGATGATCCAGACGCCGAACCACAGGACGTGAAACAGCACGAACGGCTGGCTCGCGCTGACGGCGGCGATGGTGTCGGCGATGTGTTCCCAGCGGGTGGTCTGGGCCTCGATCGCGACGTTGGCGTTGGTGACGCCGCGGAGCTTTTCGAGCGTTTCGCGGTGGCGATGGCCGACCGTGGTGAGGACGTCGATCGCGGCGTCGGGATTTTGTTTGAGGAAGGTGAAGAACTCGCCGCGCTGGAGGACGAGCATTTCGCACTCGGTGAGGGTTCGCACGCTGGCGGTGCGCTTGCCGCCGTCGAGCAGCGCGACGTCGCCGAAGAAATCGCCGGCTTGCAGTGTGGCGAGGGTGACCTCCTTGCCCTTGTCGTCCGGATAGGTGACGACCGCGCGGCCGTCGGCGATGAGGAACAGTTCGTCCCCGGTTTCGCCGATCCAGATGACGGCCTCGTTAGCCTTGAACCGGCGGTGTTGGAGAAGCGTGGCGAGGCGCGTCAGCTCGTTGTCGTCCAGACGTGAGAGCAGGGGAATTTTGCGGAGTAGGTCGATTTGCATGCCGCTCCAGTGTCGAGTGTTGAATGACGAATGTCGAGTGAAGGCGTGAATCGACATTCGTCATTCGACATTCCTTCAGTCTCCCACCACCACGACCTTGTCCAGCAGCACGTAGTTTCGGCCGCGATACTCCGTCACCATGCCGGTGATGCGGAATTTCAGATCGCGGCGGGTTTCCTTGATCTGGTCTTCCATGAGCATGAGCTTGAGGTTGGGCAGGACGACGACGGGCGGATCTTTGAGCGCCTGGCCGTCGGATTCAAAGGCGAACTCCCAATCGTTGGTGTCGGCGACCTTCAGCAGCCGGCCGACGCGATCGACGATATAGCTGCCTTCGCGCAGGGTGTTGAGCGGCTGCGCGCCCGGGGCGACGGCGCCCTGGCCGGTCGTTTTATCGACTGCCGGCGGGGTATTCATCGGCTGGAGTGGCCTCGCGGAGGTCTGGCCGTTGGGCTTGAGCATGTCGTTCAGCACGTCTTGGGCAGGCTGAACCGGCTGGGTTGTCTGGGCATACGCCAGCACCATCGATCCGCCGACCACGAGAAGGGTTGCCAGGGCGTGTCGCTTTCGCATGGTCCTTACTATATCGAAAAATGGATGATCCACGAATCTATACGAATCAGCACGAATGAAATGCCGAGGCCGGTGGATCTTTCCTCAAAGGGGTGGGATGGGAGAAGGGCGCTTATGCATTTGTTTGTCTCGCGGGGCTTATCGGTGTCCATCGGAGGCTTTTTCCGACCTTTGGATCGCGCGCTCCAGGCGAGTTACGTTTTCGTCGAGTGAGAACTCGTCGAGCACGCGGGAGCGTCCCTGTCGGCCGAGTTCGGCTTGGAACGATGGGTCGGTCAGAAGGGCGCGGAGGGCCTGCGTGGTGGGGTCGACGCTCAGGCCATCGACGAGGAGGCCTGCCTTTCGATCGAGGACCAGTTCGCGGATGGCGGGCAGGTCGCCGGCGATGACGGGAAGGCCGCAGGCCATCGCTTCCATCAGCACGACGGGGATGCCGTCCTTGTCGCCGTTGCGGTCAACGCGGCAGGGAAGCGCGAAGACGTCGCTCGCCTGCAATAGTTCTCGCACGCGCTCGTTCGCCACCGATCCGAGGAACTGCACTTGCGAGGCGACTCCGCTGCGCTGCGCGAGCGCTTCTAACTCCTGCTTCTGCGGGCCGTCTCCTGCAATGAGGAGCTGCGCGTTCGTCTCGCCCAATGCGGCGAACGCGCGGATCAGCGTGTCGACGCCTTTCTTTTCCACGAGGCGGCAGACCGTGAGGATCAGCGGCCGAGGGTTTGGCGGATGCGCGACGACGTTGAAGGAGCTGACGTCCACGCCGCAGCGGATGATCGGGTAATCCACATCTGATCGAGCGTGGATGCCGTTGTAGAGCTTGCGGTGCTCTTCGCTGATGCAACTGACGAACTTGGCGCGCTCGAGCTTTCGCTTCAGCAGCACGCGGCGCTGGAACAGGTCGTTCGCGTGCCCGGTGAAGCTGAACGGAATGCCCAGCCTGATGGCCGTGTACATGCCGATGGTGGTGGGGGCATGGGCGAAGTGGCAGTGGATGTGCTGGATGCCCAGAGGCCGCAATTTCGTTGCCAGTGAGGAGGCGGCGCGGGACTGATAGACCAACTTCAGGCGAGCATCGATCGGCGTTGGCTCGCCGGGCAGGATCGCGTCACGGACTGCGATGCCGCCCATCCCGCCAAGCTTGTTGTTGGCGTAGACGGTGATCAGGTCGCGCGTGAGATCGGCTGCGTGGTCGGGAAGGTCGTGGCTGGCGCGAAGGCTGACGCACGTGACGTCCCAACCGCGACGGCGCAATTCGCGGACCTCGCGGTAGACGAACGTCTCGCTGCGCAGGGGAAACTGGCCGGCGATGTAGGCGATCTTCGGGGGCATCAGGCGGCCGCCCCTTTATATTCGATGATCTTCTCCTGCCGGCCGGCTCGCTTGTTGGCGTGGTATTTTCGTTGGCCGAGCATTTGGGGCAGTTTGCCGAGCACGACGGAGAAGCCGTAGAGCAACGCGTCTTTCGTTGCCAGCCCGCGCTTTGCTTTCATGTATCGTGCGATCTTCAATCCCAGCAACGCGTGCAGCGGCCAGGCGAGCGGGACGAACCAGAGGAGGCCCCAGGTCGCATTGCTTCGGACTTCCTTCTCGCGAAACCGTTCTGGCGGAGCGCCGTGGCGGTCGTTGCCTTCGGCGTAGGCGTGGCCGGCGCGGTAGTTGCGTTTCCACCACTGGTTGAAGCGCGTCATGGCGGCGTCGTGGAGGGTCATCTCGGCGTCGATGCGCCAGATCTCCCAGCCGGCGGCGCGGAGGCGGACGCACATCTCGGGTTCTTCCCCTGCGATGACGTTGGGGTTGTAGCCGTTCACCTGTTGGAACGCCTTCACGCGCATCAGCGCGTCGCCGCCGCAGGCGAGGGCTTTGCCGATGGGGGTGTTCCACTCGATGTCGCAGAGGGTGTTGTAGATGGAGGCGTCAGGGTATCGCTCGCGCCTTCGCCCGCAAACGACGGCGGCCTGCGGCCTGTCGCGAAACTCGTTTAGCGCGGTATCGATCCAATCGGGTTGAAGTTCGCAGTCGCCATCGAGGAACTGAACGAACTCGACGTCCGGCGCGATCTCCATCAGCTTCGCGAAGCCCTCGTTGCGCGCCCTCGCTGCAGTGAAAGGTTTGCTGAGGTCGAGTTCGACGACGTGGGCGTTGAACGATTTCGCCAACTCGCGCGAGTCGTCGGTCGATCCGGAATCGACGTAAACAATGACGGAATCCCCCCGCGCAGCGGCCGCCGCGAGGCAGGATCGCAGCCTCTCGCCTTCATTCCGACCGATCGCGATGATTCCGATCATAGGTTAGCCGCCGATGGGCGCAGATAAGACTTGAGCCACGAATCACACGAATGAAACACGAATCGCATTGCAAGGCGTTCGTGTTCCATTCCTGGCATGTATTTTCTCATCTGCGTTCATCTGCGTTCATCTGCGTTTTCTTCTCTTTGATCACCGGCGCCGCGACGACGACGATGCTGTTCGGCGGGACGTCCTTGGCGATGACGACGTTGGCGCCGATGGTCGAGTCGTGGCCGATGGTGATCGGGCCGACGATGACGGCGCCGGCGCCGATGTCGCAGCGGTCGCCGATGATGGGCTTCATCCATCGCGGATCGCCGCGGCGCTTGACGCCGAAGGTGGTGTTCTGACGGATGTGTACGTCGTTGCCGATCTCCAGCGCGCCGAGCGTCATCCCACCCTGGTGCCAGATCCGCACGCGTCGGCCGACGCGGGTGGTGTACTTCAGGCTGATGCCGCACGTCCACTCGACGAACTTGAACGCCAGCTTGTACGCGATCGTGAACGGCAATCGCAGGATCTTGCTGCCAATG
>JBBCIV010000020.1:0-37634 GCA_037189665.1 Phycisphaerae bacterium
CAACTATCAACTGGCAACCGGCAACTCATTCCTCTACCTGAATGCTCTTGCTGATCTGCTCCACGATCTTCTTGTTGATATCACTGCCGCACAACTGCTTGCCGACGCGAATGGCGTTTTTGATTGCCCGAGCCTCGCTGCGGCCATGGCAGATCAGGCAGTAGCCGCCCACGCCCAGGAGCGGAGCGCCGCCGTATTCCTGCCAGTCGTGCTTGGCGTAGATCTTCTTCATCACCGGCTTCAGGTTCACCATCAGCTCGGGATCGAACTCCTGTACCTCGGCGACGATCGTCTGGAAGATGCCCTCGGACAGCCCTTCCGTGAACTTCAACACGATGTTGCCGACGAACCCGTCGCACACCACCACGTCGCAGATACCCTTGAAGATGTCCTTGCCTTCAACGTTGCCGACGAAGTTGAGCAGCGGCTCGTCGCGCATCAGCTTGCGCGACTCCTTGGTCATCGAGTTGCCCTTGGAGTCTTCCTCGCCGATCGACAGCAGGCCGACGCGGGGGTTTTCGATGCCGCAGATTGCGTGGGAGTAGGCCGACGCCATCAACCCGTATTGCTGAAGGTGCTTGGCTTTGGGTTCGGGGTTGGCGCCGACGTCGCAGAGCACGACCGGGCCGTAAAAGGTAGGAAGAATGATCGCGATGCCCGGCCGGCTGACGCCAGGCAAAAGCCGCATCCTCAACTGGGCAGCGGCGACGCAGGCGCCGGTGTTGCCGGCGCTGATCGCCACGTCGGCCTCGCCCTTGGCGACCAGCTTGTTCATCACGCTGATCGAGCTGTCCGGCTTGGTGCGGACCGCCTCGACCGGCGATTCGTCCATCGCGATGACCTGCGTGGTGTAAACCGGCTTGTAGCAGGCCTTCTTATCTTCGGGAATCGGCGCGTCGGCGAGGGCGGGATCGATGACATCGCGGTCGCCGACCAACAGGACGACATCCGAGGCGTCAAGCAAGGGGGCCGCTTCCCAGCATCCCGCCAGAATCGCTTCCGGGGCCTTATCGCCCCCCATCACATCGACGGCAGCTCGCACCGATCAACTCCTCTGACGCGCCCACGCGACAGCGTCGCGCGCGGACGGCAATCCCTTTATCTTATGGAGGACGTCGAACGCGCGCGCCGAGACGGAGAGATCGCGTTCGAGCAGGTGATTTACGCCTGTTCGGTCGCGACTTCAACCGCAAGCTTCGGGTTCACGAAACCACAGTTCGCACAAGCGGCGTGGGGCAGCTTGGCGTTGCCGCACTGGGCACACTTGACGTACTGAATGGGCTTGAGCGCGTGATGCGAACGACGCTTGCGCTTGCGCGACTTGCTGATACGTTGGACGGGCAACATGGCGACTGACTCCTGCTCGACGCGAGCAAACCCCGGCACGTCAATCGCACCGCAGGCATGGCTTTCACCTAATGAAAACGCACGGCGGGACGGCCCGCCGCACGTTGAGCCGCGTAACTTATGCCGAACTTCCAGCGGTGTCAAGCCGCGTCAGTCGGCCGTCGCCCACGCTATAAACGTCATTTTTTAGCAATTTGCAGCTAAAATTCAAAAACTACGGCGTCCAATACACTTACAGGCCGGGATCGAGATGGGGGTCTGCAACAGCTTTGCGAATCTCGGCGAGGCGGGCCTGCTGGTAGGACCAGTCATGGGCGCACGTCGTTTCGTTGAGCCCGAGGAACGACTCGCGTTTTTGGGTATCGATTATCACGCGTGTCTTTTCGGTCCCGGCCGGGCGAAGGGTAATCGTCGTCCACCTTTGGAGGAATTTGCCTCGGAGGGCGATGGTTGAAACAACTTCACCCGCAGCGTTCGGCGGAAGATGCTTAATGACCGGATTGCGATTGCCGACGTCCGTCAGGTAGGCCGGATTCTTGCCTCTGCGATACCGCTCTTCGTCGCTAAGACGCTGCGGATCGAAATAGAGATACTGCACAACTGCTGACGCGCGATCGACCGCTACCGGCAACGTCGCCGACGAACTTCCGCATCCAGCCGACGCGAAGGCAAAAAGCAGCACACATACCGCGTTGAGCCGCATGCGCCCCCCTTACCGTGCAACCCTCTCCCCGAAAGGAGGCAGAGGTTGTGACTTACTTGAACCAGCCCGACTCCAGCCCGCCGCGAAGCTGTTTGGGCTTCTTGGGTTTCTTCGGGGCTTCGACGACCGCCGGCTCGGGCGTCGGGGCCGGGGCGCTGACCTGCTTGATCGAAAGCGAGATGCGGCGTTTCTCCGGGTCGATCTCAAGGATGCGAACCTCGACCGACTCGCCGACCTTCACCACGTCGCCTGCGCTGCGCACGCGGCGGTCGGACAGTTCGGAGATGTGGATCAGGCCTTCGAGGCCGGGCTCGATCTCGACGAACGCGCCGAAATCGACGATCCGCTGCACCTTGCCGCTCACCACGTCCTGGCGGTGATATTTCTCGGCGGCGGTCTTCCACGGATCGGGGCCGGCCTGCTTGAGGCTGAAGGTCAGCTTCTTGGCCAAGGGATCGATGGCGATCACCGTCAGCTTGACGATGTCGTTCACCTTCAGCACTTCGCCGACCGAGTTCACGCGCTGCCAGCTGACCTCGCTGACGGGAAGCAGGCCTTCTAGACCCTCTTCGATCTCGATGAAAGCGCCGAACTTCTCGATCCGCGCCACGCGGCCGGTAACCGGCATGCCGACGGAATACTTCATCTCCGCGCCCTGCCACGGGTCGGCCATCAGTTGCTTGAGGCTCAGGCTGATCTTGCCCGTCTCACGGTCGAACTTCGTTACCTTCACGTCGACCAGATCGCCGACGTTAACGACATCGCTCGCCTTCACGCCACGGCGGTGCGAAAGCTCGCTGATATGGATGAGCCCGTCGGCCCCGCCGAGATCGACGAACGCGCCGTAATCCATCACCGAGCGAACCGTGCCGCGGCGCGTCTGGCCTTCTGCCAGTTCTTCGAACAGCACCTTCTGTTGTTCCTTGCGCTCCTGCTCCAGCACCTGCCGGCGGCTGACGATCAGGTTCTTCGCGCGGCGGTCCACCTTCTGAACCGCGACCTTCATCTTCTGTCCGATGAAAACCGAGATGTCCTTGTGGAACTGGATGTCCACCTGGCCCGACGGCATGAACGCGCGGAGCGTGCCGATCTGCAATTCGAGGCCGCCCTTGTTCATCGCGTTGACCGTGCCCTCGAGCACCTGGCCAGCCTGAATGCTGTCCCACTCGGCGTGAGCGAGCGCCGCGCCCTTCTTCAGCAGCTTGTAGATGCCTTCGTGTTCGTCGTAGCGATCGACGAAGAACTCCATCACGTCGCCGATGCGCGGCTCGGTGTCGAACTGCGTCAGCGGCGCGACGCCCTGGTTCTTGCCGTCAAGCTCAACCAGGATCTCGCCTTTCTGAATTTGGATGGAGTGAATCACCCCGGTGTGCACGCCGTGAATGCGCTGGCGGCCTTCGTCGCCGGGCTTGGCGGAGACGAGCTGCTCCACCGACACGCCCGCCAACGCAGCATCTACCTGCTTGTCGAGCTCAGCGTCAACCTCGGGCCTGAACTTCTCTTTCGACTGATCGATGAACGAATCCTGCGTCATACTGTTTCCGGTTCTCCAGGAACGCGGCATGTTAACCGGGTTTTTGGGTTTGCAATAGCGGGCGACTCCCGGATTCAGGGAAGCAGCCGGATCAGGTCAGGGGCAAAGTAGCTGATAATCAGGTCCGCCCCCGCCCGGCGAACGCTCGTCAGCGACTCCAGGATCACCCGATCCTCGTCCACCCAACCCTTCTGCCCGCCTGCCCGGATGAGGGCATATTCTCCACTAACCTGGTAGGCGATGACAGGCACGTTCACGTGCTGGCGAACGCGGCTGACGACGTCCAAATACGCCCCCGCCGGCTTCACCATGACCATGTCGGCCCCTTGGGCGAGGTCGAGATCGACTTCCAGCAGGGCTTCTTCGATGCCGCGGGCGGGGTCCATCTGGTAGCTTTTTCGGTCGCCGTGGGACGGCGCGGAGTCGGCGGCATCGCGGAAGGGTCCGTAGAAAGCGCTGGCGTACTTGACGGCATAGCTGAGGATGGGCGTTTCAACGTGGCCGGCCTCGTCCAGACCTTTACGGATCGCGGCGACCATGCCGTCCATCATGCCGCTGGGCGCGATGACGTCGGCCCCGGCGTTCACGTGGTTCACCGCCTGCTTCGCCAGGAGTGACAGCGTGGCGTCATTGGCGACGGTCGATCGGTCGGGCGTCAGCGGGCCACAGTGGCCGTGATCCGTGTATTCGCAGAGGCACAGGTCGGTGATCGCCACCATCGGGTTGTTCTGCGATTTCGTCCTACGGATGAGTTGGCAGACGACGTTTGACGCATTGAGTGCTTCAGAGCCGGCCTCGTCCTTCTTCGCCCGATCCACCACGCCGAACACGATGTACGCGCCAAACCCCGCCTTCGACATTTCTCCCAGCCAGTCGGCGGCGACGTCCACGGACATCTGGTGCACGCCGGGCATCGAGCCGACCTCTTTCTTCACGCCCGAACCCTCGCAGACGAAGACCGGAACGATGATGTCGCTGCGCTTCAGCTGCACGCGCTGAAGCATCGATCGCAATAGCGGATTTCGGCGGAGCCTTCTCGGGCGGATGATTTGATCCATGACGCACGCGAGTATACTCGCTAAACGATGGGGACGCGCTTCATCCTCGGCCGGGCGGGCAGCGGGAAGACCCACTTCCTGCACGAGCAATTGGTGCGCTTCGCCCAGTCCGATCCGCTGAACGCCAGCGTCATCCTGATCGTCCCGAAACAGGCCACCTTCACCGCCGAGCGGGCGATCGCGACCGACCCGCGCATGGGCGGCGGATTTATCAACGTCCGCGTCATCGCGCCCGACGACGTCGGCGAACTGGCGCTGGTGGAGACCGGGGCGGCGGCCGGCGCCAGGCTCGACCCCGTCGGCCGAGGGTTGATCCTCAGCCACTTGTTGCGAACCCACGCCGACGAATTCATCCACTTCGGCCGAAGCGCCACCCAGCCGGGGCTGGCGGCGCAGATCGACGCGGCATTCAACGAATTCGAGCACGCCGGCCGCAACTTGTGCGACGTGGACGACCTGCTTCAGACCATCCAATCCGCCGACGACACCCTCCAGCAATCGCTCGGCCGGAAGTTGCAGGACTTGTGCGCGATTTACCGTCTGTATCAACAATACCTCACCGATCACGGCTTCGACGCCTTCAATCGGCAGGCGCTGGCACCGCAGGCGATCGAAGACTGCCCCCTGGTCCAGCGATCGCTGGCGTTGATCGACGACTTCCACGAGTTCACGGCGTACGAGCGGCTGCTCATCACCGCGATCGCCAAGACGGCACGGCAGACGTTCATCTCAATGCTGGTAGATCCGGCGTCGGAAATCGTGCGCAACATCCACCACCTCCCCGCCGACACCGAAGTGCTTGGCCGCACGGAGGCGGCGTATCGCAAGCTGCACTTCGACCTGACCAAGGCCGAGATCGCCGTCGATCCGCCCCTGCTTCTAGGCGATCACCCGCGATTTGCGTCGGCGGAACTCAAGGCGGTCGAGCAATCGTTCCTCGCCGCATCGGCCAGGCCCGTTGCCGCGCGGGGGGACGTGTTGCGGATCGTCGCCGGCGACCGCGCCGACGAAGTCGATGCCGCCGCCCGGCAAATCAAGTCGCTCCTGGCCGAAGGCTTCCGGCAGCGGGAGATTTGCGTGCTGGCGCGGTCGATCGAGGAATACGAGCCGCTGATCAACGCGTCGTTCGCCGAACACGAGATCGCCTATTTCGTCGATAAGCGCCGCCAGGCCGATCATCACCCGTTGGTGCGCACGCTGGCGGCGATCGCGATGATCGTGCAATCGCGATGGGCGCTGGAACCCGTGCTGGAACTGCTGCGAGCCGGGTTGGTAAAAGGCGTTACCCCCGCCGACGTCGATCTGCTCGGCGACTACGTCCGCCAGCACAACGTCCCGCCGGCGGAATGGCATCGGGACGAGCCGTGGACGTTTCATCGCCAGACCGACGACGAAGCAACCGATGGCGGGAGCGGCGAGCGATCTCACTTCACCGCGCGGGAGATCGACCAGGTCAACGCCACCCGCGTGCTGGTGCGCAGGGCGCTTGTGGACATCGGTTCCAGCGAATGGGCAACGGGCACGCGAACGATCCGCCAGTGCGTGGCCGACCTGTTCAGCGTGTTGGCGCGGATGGACGCGCAGGCATCGCTGCTCAAACTGGTAAAGCAGGCCGAAGCGGCGCAGCAGATCGAAGGGCGCGACGAGCACCTTCAAGTCTGGTCGCGCGTGTCGGAGTTGGCGGACCAGATCGTCGATCTGCTGGGCGACGTGTCGGTGGCCGGGCTGGAATTCGCGCAACTGCTGCTTCAAACGCTGGCCGAACTGGAACTGGCGATCACCCCGCCGACGCTCGACCAGGTTTTGGTGGGCTCGGTCGAGCGCACGCGGACGCGCGATCCGCGGGCGGTCGTCCTGCTGGGGATGAACGCGGGGCAGTTCCCGAAATCGATCCAGGAACAGGCCGTGCTGAACGACCGCGACCGCCACGCCCTCACCCAATCCGGCGTCGAAGTCCGGCCGTCCAGCCGCGAGGCGATCATCCAGGAACGCTTCCTCGGCTACCTCGCCCTCACACGGTCGGCCGAACGTCTCACGCTCATCCGCACCGGCGCCGACGACCAGGGCAACGAGCTGGAACCCTCGCCGTTCTGGCGCGACCTCGACCGCGCGATCGCCGGCGCCCCCGTCATCCGTCCCGCCGGCCCGATCGAGCGGATCGCGACGCCGCGGCAGGTCGTTTCGCATGCGCTCCAATGGGCCCGCGTCACCCGGCCGGAAACGCAATCGGGCGAAACCGAGGCGCTCTACGACTGGCTCGCCCGCTCCGCCGACCCGCGCATCGCCGCCGTGCGCGACCGGGCGTGGCCGGTGTTGCGGTACGCCAACGCGCCGCGACTGTCGAAGACGGTCGCGCTACGGCTGTACTCGAACAAGCTGGAGGCGAGCGTGTCGCGGTTCGAATCGTTCGCCAAGTGTCCGTTCCAACACTTCGCCCGCTACGGCCTGCGATTGCAGGAATCGCCCGGTTCGGGCATCACCTCGCTCGACCTCGGCAGCCTGTATCACGCCGTGCTCGAACGGCTGGTGCGCAAGGCGATCGAGGAGAAGATCGACTTCGCCAAGTCGAACGAGCTGACGCCCGAGCAGATCCGCGAGATCGCGCAAAAGGTGGGCGAGCAGCTTCGCAACCAGGTGTTCCTGTCCACCGCGCGGAATCGCTACACGTTGGAACGGCTGGAAGGCGTCGTCCACCGCCTCATCCGCGCCCAGCAATTCGCGGCCGACAAGGGGGCGTTCCGGCCGGGGTATGCGGAACTGGTGTTCGGCAAATCCGGCGATCTCCCCCCGCTCTCCCTCGCCACGCCCGGCGGCAACACCGTGGTGCTGAGCGGGAAGATCGACCGCGTCGATATCGATCTCGCCCGCAGCCAGTACACGGTGATTGACTACAAGCTCTCGGGCGAACAGTTGAAGCTCGGCTACGTCGCCCACGGGTTGATGCTGCAACTGCTGACGTACCTGCTCGTGCTCGACGCCCACGGCGAAACCCTCGCCGGCCGCAAGCTCACGCCGGCGGCGGCGCTGTACGTGCGGATGCTGCGTTCGATCGAGTCCACCGTCGATCCGTCGGCCCACCCCGCGCCGGAAACGCCCGGGTTCCACGCCAAGACCAGGCCGCGCGGGCTGATCAACGTCGAGAGCATTGATGCACTGGATGCGTCGTTCGCCTCCACCGGCGAATCGGAGGCGTACGCCGTCCGCCGGAAGAAGGACGGCGCGCTCCACGCCAATACCGACGCGGTCGAGGCGGATCAGTTTCAGCATCTCGTCACGTACGTGCACGACAAGATCGTGACGCTGGCCGACCAGATCATCGGCGGCGATATCTCCGTCGCGCCCTACCTCATCAGCGGCGATACCCCGTGCGGCCATTGCCCCTACTGGACGGTCTGCCGGTTCGATCGGCTGATCAACTCGTATCGCGTGCTGCCGAAGCTGGACGCGAAAGAGGCGCTTGACGCCATCAACGGCGCCGCCGGGGGTGGCGTATGAGTGAAACAAATTGGACCGCAGATCAGCTGAAGGCCATCCACACCACCGGCCGCAACCTCCTCGTCTCCGCCGCCGCGGGATCGGGGAAAACCGCCGTGCTCGCGGCGCGGTGCGCGTACCTGGTTTGCGACGCCCCCGAGCGCTGCGACGTCACTGAGTTGCTCGTCGTCACCTTCACCAACGCCGCCGCCGACGAGATGAAAAAGCGCATCGGCCAGGCCATCGCCCAAAAGGCCGCCGGCAGCGACGATCCGCACCTGCAGCGCCAACTGCTGCTGGCCAACTCCGCCCAGATTTCCACGATCCACAGCCTCGGCCAGAGCATCATCCGCAGGCATTTTCACGAGCTGGGCGTCGATCCCGGCTTCCGCCTGCTCGATCCCGACGAGGCCCGCCTGCTGCGCGCCGAACTGGTCGATGAGCTACTCGAATCCCGCTTCAACGACGAGTCGGCCGTCGATTTCCGCAAGCTGGTCGACCGCTACGGCAACGGCCTCCCGCACGCGATCGCCGGGCTGGCGTTGGGATTGCACGCAAAGCTGGCGAGCCTGGTCGATCAAAACGCCTGGCTTCGCGACCGCCGCGCCAGGCTGGCGGAGGCGGCGGAAAAACCGCTGGCGCAGTCGGAACTCGGCCAAGCGTTTCTTGAAGCACATCGCCAACGCTTGCAAACGCTCATCGATGTCGCGACACGGCTTTCGACCGTCATCCAGCGCGTGCCGGACCTGACGCCGTACGTCACGCACGTGCTGGGCATCGCTCAAACATTGGCTGACTGGAAAGCGCATCTCGGCAAGGCGTCGTGGGACGCGCTCGCCCCTGCCATCTGCGAGCACAAGTTCGACCGCCTGCCCACCATCCGCAACGGCCCGCCCGAGCGCGAGGCGATGAAAGAGCGGATCGACGCGCTGAAGAAACGCATCAAGTCGTTCATCGACGGCGGCCTGTTTTGCTTCACCGAAGCCCAGTTGCGCGAGGGCGTCGGGCAGACGATATGGGTGACCGACCAGATCACCTCCCTCGTCGCCGACTTTGACGCCGCCTATACCGCCGCCAAGCGTGCCGCCGGCACGCTGGATTTCAACGATCTGGAACACCTCTCGCTTCGACTCCTTCAGGAGCCCGGCAGCGATCCGCCGGCGCCGTCAAGGATCGCGCGCGAGTATCAGCAGCAGTTCCGGCACGTGATGGTGGACGAGTACCAGGACGTCAACCAGGTGCAGGACACGCTGCTGTCGCTCCTCGGCCGCGATGACAGCCACTTTGCCGTCGGCGACGTCAAGCAAAGCATCTACCGCTTCCGCCAGGCCGACCCGCGGCGGTTCATCGACCGGTACGTGCGCTACAAGAAAGACAAGCCCGCCCCCGGCGAGGTGATCGACCTTCAGAAAAACTTCCGTTCCCGCGCCCCACTACTGGAAGCGCTCAACGGCGTGTTTCAGTCGCTGATGACGAAGGAGTCGGCCGAGGTGGAGTACAGCCGGTCGCAGCGGCTGGTGCCGGGCGCGAGCTATCCTGACGGCGACGGGCTGTTCCTCGGCACGCCGATCGAACTGCACTTGGTGGAGAAGCAGGCGCCGGGATCGGCACGCCAGTACGACAGCGACGAGCGCGAGGCCGTGGTGGCCGTCTCGCGCATCCGCGACCTCATCGGCCAGGCGCGCGTGGCGAACCGCGACGGATCAAGCCGGCCGCTGGAGTACCGCGACATCGTCGTCCTGCTGCGGACGATGCGGATCAAAGCCGAGCACTTCGCGACGATCCTTCGCCGCGCCGGCATCCCGGTGCAGGCCGACAGCAGCAGCGGGTATTTCGCCGCCACCGAGATCGGCGACATGCTGGCCGTCCTGCGCCTGCTGGCCAACAGTCGCGACGACGTCGCGCTGGCGACGTTCCTGCGATCGCCCCTCAGCGGCTGGACCGATGCTGAAGACAAGCTGGCCGAGGTTCGCCTGGCGTATCCGACGCGGGCGTGCCCGTGCTTCCATCAGGCGTTTGAGCAATATCGCGCCGAACGCAAGGGCGATGCGCTCGGCAAGCTGATCGTCGATACCGGCGCGCAGCTCGACCGCTGGCGGCAACTCGCGCAGAACAAGCCGGTGGCGGACGTGATCTGGGCGATCCTTCAGGACACGTCGTACTTGTCGTACATCTCCGGCCTGCCCGACGGCGATCAGCGCGTGGCGAACGTGACCGACCTGCATGCCCGCGCGCGGCAGTTCGAGTCCTTTCAGCGGCCGACGGTGGCGCGGTTCCTGGCGTTTCTGGACAGCCTTCAGGAAGACGGCGACCTCGGCATGCCCGCGGCCGCCGGGGTGGCGCAGAACGCCGTGCGGATCATGAGCATCCACAAGAGCAAGGGGCTCGAGTTCCCGGTCGTGATTCTCCCCGACCTGGGCAAGGCGCATAACCTTCGCGACGCGTCGGACAAGCTGCTGTTCGACGATTCGGTCGGCATCGCCGCCCGCGTGGTGGATGCGGACAAGGAAGTGCATTACGCCACGCTCGCGACGATGCTGGCCGGCGACGAGATCCGCCGGAAGCAGATCGCGGAAGAGCTGCGCGTGCTGTACGTCGCGGGCACGCGGGCGCGGGAGCACCTGATCCTCATCGGCACCGCCGCCGAGGGGTGCATCGACGCGTGGACCGATACCTGGGCCGACCACGAGGGCGCGCTCCCCGCCGGCGACGTGCGCGACGCCGGCACGATGCTCGACTGGATCGGCCCCGCCGTCGCGATCGTGGAATCGCGCGCCCCCGGCACGTTCGAGCGCACCTGGCACCCGGCCGCCGATGTGGACGCCGAGGCGGAACGCGTGCTGTCGTTCCGCCCGGGCGAAACGATTCCCGCGACGATCGCCAACCTCAAGCCGCTGCAATCGGCTCCCGTGCGGTCGGACGCGGTCGCCGGCGCCATCGCGCGGCTGGAACAGACCTACCCCCACACAGAACTGACGCTCATCCCGGCCGACACGTCGGTGACGGCCTCGACCACGTCCGGCCGCGCGGCGCCGGGCGGGAAAAGCGTCAGCAAAAGCGACGTCGTTCAGTTCGAGCACGAATTGCGCCTGCCGCGCAGCATCGCCGATGCGCAGGTGCTCACCCCCGCAGACCGCGGCACGATCACGCACGCGGTGCTGCAGCGGATCGATTGGCCGAAGGTGTCGGACGCAGAATCGCTCGATGCAGAACTGAAGCGGCTCGTCGAAAAGCGGGTATTGAGCGAGGACGACCTGGCGGCCGTCGATCGCGAGCAAATCCTATGGCTGCTGAGCGAGCCGGTCGGCCAGGCCATCGCGAGCGCCAAAGACCTGCGGCGGGAACTATCGATCACCTACACCCAACCCGTCGCGGGCGGCACCACCCCGGCCGACCTGCAAATGGTCCGCGGCCGACTCGACGCGGTCATCGTCGAGGACGACGGGCTGACGATCATCGATTACAAGACCGACAAGGTGACGATTGATACCGTGGACGAGCGGGCCGCGTTCTACCAACCCCAGATCGACGCCTATCGTGCCCAACTCGAAAAGCTAACCGGCCGGCCGGTGAAGGACGCGTATCTCGTGTTTATGACGCCGCGTCTGATCCGTCGGCAGGCGGTTTGACCTGAGCCTGGGCGCGTTGAGCGTTTCGGACGCGCCGAACCCGACGAAGCAGCCCGATGCCCGTCCCGATCAGCCCCACCGACATCGCCACCGCGCAAATCAATGAGAAAACGCCCACCACATCCGCGTTCCGCACCAGCGCCACGACGCACAACGGCACGGCCACCACGAACAGCGTCGAGGCCAGAAACGCCAACACCGCGAATATCCGCAGAAAAACGACGTCTACCTCCTGCACCGTCTTGTCGTCACCAGCGGAAGGCGGGTAGTTCAGATTTTGCGGTTCAGTCGCCATCATGCGTTTATTCTACGTCGAATCCCCGCCCCTGCGCACCCGACGCCCGGAATATTCCGATCGCCCGCCTCGCCGACCGCACCGCCTGCACCGCAAACCCCGCCGCGATCGTGGCGCAGATGACCACGGCGATCGGCTTTGATGGCGTCTCCGAATCCCCCGCGAACAGGAATGTCCCGAACAGGCACACCATCATGCAACCCACCTGCACCACGGCGACAAAACACCGCAGTACGCCGTCCAGCCGGGTGGGCGGGTCCTCGCCGCGACGTGCGTAGATGTCACCCTGCTCCCCGTGCCGCCGCGGGGAGGCGATCATCGGCGAGTCGTCGTTCTCGATCCTCAATGCAGCCGCCATTTCAGTTGGCCACCCACGATGGTATGCGTCGCCCGGCCCTTCACGTCCCAGCCGTGGAACGGGCAGTTGCGGCTCTTGCTGACGAACTGCTCTTTGTCGATCGTCCAGGCCAGGTCCGGGTCGATGAGGGTGACGTCCGCGACGCTGCCCTCTTTCAGCGTGCCGCGCGGGTATCGCACGATCTGGGCGCAGCGGTGGGTCATCATGTCGATGAGCTTCATCCAGTCGATGTGGCCGGGCGTCACCAACGCTTTGATGTAGAGCGCCAACGCCGGCTCCAGGCCGATGATGCCGAACGGGGCGTAGGGGAATTCCAACTCCTTCTCTTCCGCCAGGTGCGGCGCGTGGTCGGTGGCGAGGATGTCGATCGTGCCATCCACCACGCCGGCGATGCACGCCTCGACGTCCGCCTGCGTCCGCAGCGGCGGGTTCATCTTGTAGTTGGTATCAAACGTGCGACACGATTCATCCGTCAACAACAGGTGATGCGCCGCCACCTCCGATGTGACCGGCAGCCCGTCCTTCTTCGCCCGGCGGATCAGCTCCACGCTGAAGGCGCTGCTGATGTGCTGCACGTGGTAGCGACAGCCGATGGTGCGGTTCAGCACCACGTCGCGCGCGATCATGAGCTGCTCCGCCTCGGCGGGGATCGCGGGGATGCCCAGCAGCGTGCTGACCAGCCCCGCGTGCATCGCCCCGCCGGCCAGTTGGTGGTCCTCGCAGTGCTGCATGATCAGCCCGTCGAACATCTTGATGTACTGAAGCGCCTTGCGCATCACCGACGAGTCGTTCACGCCCACGCCGTCGTCGCTGAACGCGATCGCCCCGCGCTGGAACATCGACGCCAGCTCCGCCAGTTCCTTCCCCTCGCGGCCCTTGGTGATCGCGCCCACCGGCAGGACGTTGGCCAGCGCGACGCGCTCCGATTCGCGCAGCACGAACTCGATCTGCGCCTCGTTATCCAGCGCCGGCTTGGTGTTCGGCATGCAGCAGACGGTCGTAAACCCGCCCGCCACCGCGCACGCGGAGCCGGAGGCGATCGTCTCTTCCTCCTCGTCGCCCGGCTCGCGGAAGTGAACGTGGATGTCGATCAACCCCGGCGTGACGAACTTGCCCGAGGCGTCGATGACGTTCCTGATGCCCTTGGCATCAATCGCCGAATCCACCTTCGCAATCCGGCCGTTCTCAATGAGAACATCCCGCTTCACCTGAAGCCGCTGCGAAGGATCGATGACCGTGCCGTTTTGGATGAGGATGGATGCCATAAATATTTAGCCACAGATGCACACAGATGAACACGGATACCAGATATCAAAATCTGTGCTTATCGGTGTTCATCCGCGGCCAATTTTCCGCTCTGACTGACCAGGTAAAGCACCGCCATCCTTACCGCCAGACCGTTTTCGACCTGCTTGAGGATGCCGGACGACTCGCCGTCGGCGATGTCGGACTGGATTTCGACGCCGCGGTTCATCGGGCCGGGGTGCATGACGAACGCGCCCTTCTTGCACCGCTGATACCGGTCCCACGTCAGCCCGTACAACTTGGTGAACTCGCGAACGGTGGGGAACTGGGCGCTCTTCATCCGCTCGTTCTGGACGCGAAGCATGTACATCACGTCCACCTCGCCGATGACCGCGTCGAGGTCGTTGACGACGCGACAGCCGACGCTGGCGAACGCCTTCGGCGTGAGCGTGGCCGGGCCGACGAGGATCACTTCGGCGCCCATCTTGGTGAGCCCCCAGATGTTCGACCGGGCGACGCGCGAATTGGCGATGTCGCCGATGATCGCGACCTTCAGGCCGTCGATCTTGCCGAACCGCTCGCGGATGGTGTACAGGTCGAGCAGGCCCTGCGTCGGGTGTTCGTGAGCGCCGTCGCCGGCGTTGATGATCGAGCAGTTGAGGCTCCGCGCCAGCAGCTCCGCCGCGCCCGCGGCGGCGTGGCGGACGATCATGACGTCAACGCCCATCGCCTCGATGTTGCGGGCGGTATCGACGAGCGTCTCGCCTTTGCTGACGCTGCTGCCCTTCTCGGTGAACTCGATCACATCCGCGCTCAATCGCTGGGCGGCGAGCGAGAAGCTCATGCGGGTGCGCGTGCTGTCCTCGAAGAACGCGTTCACGACCACCCTGCCGCGCAGCGCCGGCACCTTCTTCACCGAGCGCGTCGATACTTCCTTAAACGACCGGGCCGTATCCAGCACGAACTGAATTTCGTCGGCCGACAGCGATTCGAGGCCGAGGAGATGCTTGCGTTTCCACAGGGTGGGCTCGCTCAAGGAAGGGTCCTCCGTTCGATCTCGATCCCGTCGTACTGGTCCTTCTCGGCGACCTTCACCTTCACAACCTGGTCGAGCGGCAACTCGCCGAGCGACAGCGCGACGGCGTCGGGCTGGATGGGCAATTCCCGCCCGCCGCGATCGACCAGCACCGCCAGCCGGACCGCGCTGGGACGCCCGAAGTCCGCCAGGGCGTCGAGCGCGGCGCGGACGGTTCGCCCGGTGAACAGCACGTCGTCCACGAGGATGAGCGGCCGACGATCGATATCGAAGTCCAACTCCGTCGGCCGAACCAACGGCCGCGGGCCGATCTCGGAGAGGTCGTCGCGATAAAGGGTGATATCCAGCGCCCCAAAGCCGATCTCCGCGATCCCCCGCGCCTTCAGCATCGGCGCCAGCCGGTGCGCCAGCGTCTCGCCTCGCGTGCGGATGCCGACCAGGTTGATCGGCTCGCCGGGCTTCACCAGCGCGACGATCTTGTCGAGCAGCATGTCGAGCAGCCGCCGGAAGTCCTTCTGATCATGCGTCGCCTGCATGGTGCGGGATTATGTCGATCAGGCCGACAAAAACAAACTACGCCGCCAGCAGCTTCACCCTACGGGTGTTGACCCTGTGGGTGTCCGCCGGGATCACGTCGATGCGCACGTCGCCCTCAATCGCCCGCGTCACGTCGTACTTCGCGTGTCCGATCATCGGCGACGCGTTCA
The DNA here is from genome assembly GCA_037189665.1 of Phycisphaerae bacterium. Taxonomy (GTDB): domain Bacteria; phylum Planctomycetota; class Phycisphaerae; order Tepidisphaerales; family Tepidisphaeraceae; genus BPJO01. Next base: position 15,387 of record JBBCIV010000020.1, read on the forward strand.
CCCGTTCCAGCCACCGGTCGCGCAGCTCCCTCGCCGCGCTCACCAATTGCGGATCGCAGACGCGCTTGACCTTCTCCGCCTTCGGTTTCGACAACTTCGCAGGCTGCGCCTCCGGCAATGGCTCGTTCTGCTGCGGGATGTCGAACAGCAGGCCGTTGCGACGAGCGGGTGGCGGAGTACTGAGTGCTGAGGACTGAGTACTGAGTGGAGACCGGGGTTTCCGCGTCTTCTTCTCAGTACTCAGTACTTTCACCTCAGTACGCTCTGCCGAAGGCAGGATCATCGGCTTGGCATCACTCCAATGCGTATCCTGCGGGATCGGCAGCACGATCCGGTCCTCGCGAATCGCCCCGCCCGCAGTCTTCGATGGAAACCACCACGGCGTCGTCACGTCGCCCGATCGAATCCGCTTCTGCCAGAAGATGTGCACGCGCGCCTTCTTCTCCGATCCCGCGCGAAACGCCAGCGGCACGAACCCCATCGCCTCCCAGAACCGATTCGCCTCGATATCCTGCGCGCACCAGCAGCAATACAACTTGCATCCGTAAGCCGACCGCTCAAACTGCGCCTTCAACAACGACGCCCCGATCAACCCCCGCTGCCGCCCCGGCAACACGTTCATCTGATAGATAATGCCGACGTCATCGCGTTTGAAATACTGGTCGTTGCCGATGAGATACCCTGCGGGCGCAGGTCGGAAGTCGTGGGTCGTGGGTCGGAAGTCGTGCGTCGTCGGTCGAATCGTCTCATCCCCACCCCCGACCCCCGACCCACCACCCACGGCCTCCGCCACCAACACATGCCCAAGCCGAATCTTGCCTTCCCACGTCTTCGTCGGCATCCAACCCACCTGCTTCGTGTGCATCTTCTGCAGCGAATCGATGAACGAAAGGTCATCCATCGTCCCCGCTCGAATGACCACATCCACCTTCGGCAACGGCAGCGGAGCGACTAATGAATTGGAGATGATCAAGTCCGACATGGCAACACCCGGGTAGGAGACAGAAGACAGGAGACAGGAGATAGGAGATAGGAGATAGGAGACAGGAGTCGGCAGCCAGAGACGTTTTCATTCTGTCTCCCGTCTCCTGACTCCCGTCTCCTCCACACGCTACGCCGCGATCTTGAGCCCGGGCTCGCCGCCGGCGGTCCCGCTGTACTGCAGGTACGTCGTGATCGGCACGCTCACGGGCCCGGTCTCGCCGCGCGTCCCGACCCACGTCGCGCAGATCCAAACCTGCGACCCCGCCGGCGTCGAGTCGGGGAAATCCACCTCCACCCGGTTGCGGGGGAACAGCCCGTGGAACTGCCACGTCGTCGGATCGCTCGGATACGACGCGCCGACGTAGGAATAGACGAACGAGCCCTTCACGCCGGACGGCCGGCGGACCTTCGGCACCGCCGCGCTGTCGAAGACGCTGACGGTCACCTTATGCCCGACGACCGACACCAGCGCCATCCCCGGCTGCACCGTCGGCGGCGGCACCGGCGTCACGCTCCCGCTGCGCACCTTCACGCCCAGCAGGATCTTGTTCGCGTCCGTCACCGACGTGTTCGACTGCACCAGCCCGTACAGCTCGCGGGCGATCGTCACCAGCGCCGCCTTCGCCGCATTCTTCACCGCGGTGAGCGACTCCGACCGCGTTCCGTCGGCGCGGGCCGACATCATCGCGTTGTACGCCGTCACGAACGCGCTCTGCCGCAGCGAGAACGTCTCGGTCTGCGTCTCGTTCAGTCCGAACGTCGCCGGGCTGGCGTTGATGCGCGTGGCGAAGTTCGCCGAGTACGGCACGAGCAACGAATCCTTCGTTGGGATCGACATGTCGATCTCCTTTCTGGAAACCTCGCGGCATCGCCAGCGGAACGCTCCGACTGTCCAACCCCGCGTTGCCAAACGGATCGACCCGCCGCCCGACCGACTTTGATCGCCTCGTCGATTATTTCCTCGCCACGCCCCCGCACAGCAGCCATACTCGCGCCGCTGGTTCCCTTCTCCGCGATTCCACTGCCAAGCCGGCGCAAAACCGCACAAGCCCTCTCCATCGCAATGCTTAAACTAAAAGTGCCTCACCTCCGGACAACGCGACACCGCCCCAATTGTGGCGCAAGCGTCCCACTTTGAGACGCAAACGAGCACACGCGCCGCCTCACATAAAATTTTTTCCACGCCCCACTTTTTCACCCCCTTCTCCACCCCATCCGCCCACTTCGCCACGTCAGGTCCGCCGACTTCACATGCATTTGACGCGGCGCGACACGAAGTCGACGCCACATCACCTGAAGTTGAAGCGGCGCGAAATGAAGGTAACGCGGCGCAACATGAAGTTCGCACGGCGTCAGATGAAGATGGCGCCGCACGATCCAAAGGTGATACGGTGCAATCGCCGGTTCACGTCGCGTGACTTTTAGTCCAGGCGGGCCAACCCGAAGCCGACGTCACATCACCTGAAGTGGACGCGCCACGAAATGAAGCCGACATCACGCGATCCGCAGCCAAAATGGCCCGGCCGGAAGCCGAAGCGGCGCAAACTGCAACGATAGTGACGCGCGAGTGCGAGCGAGAAATGCGGGGCGATGAATCGCGCCCTACGGCTACTGACTCATTTTGATGGGCAAGCGGTACACTCGTTCTTAATCTTGGTCAGTTGCTCGTCCGGAATGGGTCGTCCGCATTCCGGGCAACGTCCTTGTTCCAGACTCGCGCGAAGGTCGTATCCGCATCGACGGCACACCTGAAATGCCCGTCTGTGTTGTATGGATCGCACCACCGTTCGGCCATAAAGACCCACATACACGAAGGTGATGAACGCCAACACGTGAAACGGGTGAAAAATGAGTTGAAATAACGTCAGCCGGGTATGTGCGTTCCGTGGTATTGTATCGTTTTCGATATTCCCTTTTGCGAAGCAGACGTACCCGTACGGCCATGATCGGGCAAAGTCGTGATCGGTGCTTGCGAGATGCGGTCCTCCTGCAAGGTATTTCCCATCGGCGCGAATGCTCTTGATCACGAGCCAACGTTCGTATTCGGAAGACGCAGGCTTTCGCAGTCGAAGAACCGTTTGGGCCTGCATCCACTGATACTCCAGCACTTTTCCGTTCTCGCCCGGCAAATTGCGCAGATCGGCTTCCGGGGCGTTGAGCCAAAGCAGATGGAGTTGTGAATTGCGGATTTCTATTGCAAACAAGCTCTGCCCCAAGATGCCCGCCGCGTCAAAGCTTCCCAGTCGCGCCCAAAGCCAGACACCGAGAATCAACGCGGCGAGCACCGCAAAACAATAAATGGCTCGCTTCGGTTTCATGCCGTCTGCCTTTGCGCCCCTCGCTCAGCGTCCCCTCAACGCGCCAGCAATTCGCTCGCGCATCGAGGGAGCGATCTCCGTGCCGCATTCAGGGCAACGCTCGCTCTCCGCGCTGCCGCGGAGGTCGTAGCCGCAGGTGTCGCAGAACACATTCAACCTATGTCGCGCCGCATGCCAGCGTCGCCATGACCAAAGCAACATTGCCAGTCCTAGCGCGGCAAAAAACCAACTTGGGATCTGCAACAGGTAGATCTTTGCACCGCTAAGATGATTCCCCCATGAATGGCAGGAAAACCAGTTTATTTTGTATGGTGTCACGTGCGATAGCGGAAATCGCCAATTATATGCACCGTAATGGTAAACGCTCGAGCCACCCAGCGGCGATGTCCACAGCCTTATTCGAGTCGATAGTTCATTTTTATCTTCAGATCGCTCGTTAATATCGATTTCCTCCCATTGCGGTGCGTTGCCCGCGTAGGCATACATGAGCGACACGCATCCGTAAGACGCAACCCCTGCGAATCCATGTCGCCCTGTATGTCCTGCGTAACCTTCGCGGATAATGAATCGATGCGCCCACGCCGCGAACAACAGCATGCCGATGCCGCCGATTAGCAGGCAGGCAGTCAAGACTTTACGTCGCCTTCGCATATCGATCGTTCCGTAGAGTTTCGCAGGGCACGTTGCTGCGTACCGCGCAATCCCTGTCGCCTATCTTTTCGCCTCCTCAATGCTCCCTCGACGCGCCAGTAATCCGCTCGCGCATCGCGGGATCGATCTCCGTGCCGCATTCAGGGCAACGCTCGCTCTCCGCGCTGCCGCGGAGATCGTAGCCGCAGGTGTCGCAGAACACATCCAACCTATGTCGCGCCGCATGCCAGCGTCGCCATGACCAAAGCAACATTACCAGTCCTAGCGCGGCAAAGAACCAACTGGGGATCTGCAGGATGTAAACTCTGGCACCGGTACGAGGATAATCTATGGGGTACCAAGAAAATCCGCCTGTCCGGGACACCACATGCTCCATCGGATATCGCCAAGGATAGACGCCGTGGTAAAAATTCGGTTCACCCGACGTTGTCCCGATCCGCAATCGAGGGGTCAGCCGATTCCCATCCTCAGTGCGTTCATTATTGTCGATGTAGGCCCACCGAGACGCCTGCCCCGAGTACGCATAGCAGAGCGAGACACATCGCCCTGCTGCGACACCCGCAAATGCATGCCGCCCTGTATGACCCGCGAAGCCTTCGCGCACGATATATCGATGCACCCAGATTGCGAATAGCAATAGGCCGATACCGCCGATCATGAGGCAACGCGTTACCCACCTTTTCGTATTGCGTCTACGCATGCCATTAGGCCTTCAACAGAGACACTATTGAACCCTAATTGTTAAGCGAACAGAGCCTTTAGCATCGATGTCGTAAAGCTCTACCACGTAGTCGCCAACAACAGTAGTCGAGAAGACACGCCACACCACGCTCGTATTTCCGGAATTATCAGTTGCGGCTGGGAGCGTAGGAGGTGTTGGTGCCGTACCAGCTCCGGGCGGCAAACTAATCGCCCGCTCCAGCAGATAAACTCCAGACATCGGATCTCCGCTCAGGTTTTTCACTGTGGCCGTAATAGGCGTCGTATCAACATGCCCTGCCCCGGGCCTCGTGATCGTAATCAAGTTGGTGCTTGTGGTGATGACGGAAGTAGGCGCCGTATTCAAGATCTCCGCGGTCGCCGATGCCGAGCCGCTGAGATTATACCCCGACCCCGTCGTGGCCGTCAGGGTAACGGTTTCATCGTCTTCAGGCGATTCGTAGTCCCACACTGGCACTACCGAAAACACGTTCGCCGACGTTCCGGTCAGCGTGGTGGTGGACGTGGGAAGGTTTCCGGTGTAGTCGTCGCCGTAAGTTGCCGTCCCGCCGCGGGTAACGTTGACGGTGGTGTTCGGGATGGCTTGGTCGTAAGTCGCGTTGTAATCCGTCGGCAAGTCACGGCTGACCGTGAAGTCGATCGGCGTGTCGTCGTCTTCGTCCTGCTCGCCGCCGCCGGTGACGGAGACCGTGGGCTGGTAAATCTGAAGAGTGATCCCGCTGACATAAACAACATCGTACTGGGCGGATTCAAAGCCATCGGTGGAAAAAGTGAGAGTGAGCGCATCATCATCGTGCTCGATCCAACGCCCGTATGGCCCGGACGTGGATTCGGTCGCACCGGGGCCGGGACCGGGGATGTACCAGGTCTTGGAAACACTCGTCCCGCCAACATCAACCTCCAATGTGTCGCTGTCGCCAGGCGGCCAGACAGACGAGAACGACGTGTGCCATGTTGCACGCAACATGGTGTGAGCCGGCAAGTCCGAGACTTCGACAGTCAAAGTCGAGCCGGATTCCGTCCAGAGGCCGGGGAAAATGATCTCGTTGCCAGTGCCGCTCAGGGAATAAGTGGCCGATACGCCGTTTGTACCACTGTACGGACTGCCATCGGCGTTCATTCCGGCGATAACCGTAGTAGTCGCCAACAGTTTGCGATCTTCGAGCAATTCGACCAAGGGCACAAAGGCGCGAGAGGTCGAAGCCGACGCGCGACGAACCGATTGCGGTGATGCTTGCATGACTAGCCCCTATCTTGAAAAAACTGAGTTGACTCACGACGCCGCCTGCGTCGTTGGGGCGAAGCGTAGCCGCTTCGTGGTCGAAGACCGAGAAAAATAGTGTGCTAATTCGCGCAATAAAGGTGTCCAATTGCGTGACATCGTGGAACCCGATTGGTAGCCGCGAGCAAGTCCGTTCGGCAGGATGGCCTACCCATGTTGTCCGGATGCAGACATGGGTTGGAAACCCCATGCCACGAGAACGCACGTGCCGCAGGTCGAGGGTGAAGGGAGGATTCCTCGGTGAGTCCGTAGGGCTGGACGCCAATCCCGCCGGTCTTGTCGGGATGGCGCGACGGCGGGATTCGCATCCTACCCTACGTGGAGCGTGACGATTTTCGGCGGGCGTGATTCAGGTGGCTTGAGGAAGTTGGGGCCAGAGGCGGAACACAGAGATTTCCGGCCGGCACCAGCGCTTCACGCGTTGGCCGTAACTAAGCCCGCGATTGACGTACAAATGTCGGCCGGCGACGGCGTAATAGCCGTGCGTGTAGCGGCGCGTGAGGTGGCCGTACAGTCGTTTGCCGATCTTGCTGCCGCCGAGCTGGCGGCCGTGGGTGTGGCCGCTGAGCATCCATTGCCAGGGGTGGCAGAGCAGCTCGTCGGCGTTGGCGGGGTTGTGGTTGAGGCAGAGGATTGATTCCTCCTCCTTCACGTGCCGGAACGCTTTTGCCGGGTCGATGTTGCCGGACCATTCGTCATCGAGGCCCACGACGGTGAGCGGGGTTTTCGATTGCTGATGCGTGATGCGCAGCACCTCGTTGCGCAGCACGATCATGCCGCGTTCCTTGAGGCATTTTTCGAGGAAGTCCGCCCGCCGCAGGCCTTCGTAGACGCGGCGTTTGCCGTAGAGGGAGTAATCGTGATTGCCGAAGGTGCAGATCGTGCCGTGCGTGCTCTTGAGGTGTTCGAGGATCTTGGCGATGTCGCGCGACCAGCGATAGCCGCCGGTCACCAGGTCGCCGGTCACGACGACGAGGTCGGGCTTCAGTTCGTTCACCCAGCCGACGAACTGCCGCAGGTAGGTGGCCCACACCATCGGGCTGTAGTGCAGGTCGGACATCTGCACGATGCGAAACCCCTTGAACGCCGGATCGAGGTTGTTCAGCGTCATGTTGCGACGGTGCACCTCCACCCAATGCCGGCTCACCGGCAGCGCGTGGATGCCGGTCAGTCCCAGCCCGGCCATGCCGTTCCAGACGAGCGTGCGCCAGCGGTGCTGGCGGTCCCAGTTCGGCGTGTGAAGAAAATCGAGAAACCCTCGTACCATCCGTGCAACGCGTTCCGCTTGCAACTAAGAAACCATCTCAAAAGAAGCCAGGGGACAGGAGAACAAAAACAAGCGACTACATTCTCTACTGGCTTCTGACTTCTGACTCCTTTTGAGATTAGTTATTAACCCAGCATGTCCAGCGCGCCTTGCAGTTCTCCCTGCGCGTGCGCGTCGCCCGCCTCGGTGGCGGCAGCGATACCCTGACGATAGGTGCGCCGCGCGGCGTCGGCATCGCCTAATTGCTCCAGCACCTGTCCTTTCTGGTAATAGGCGTAGCAATACGCCGCGTCGATCTCGATCGTCTTGTCCAGCCACTCCACCGCCTGCGGCAGTTCACCGGCCTTCTTGTGTTCCAGCGCAATGCCGTAGGTGAGAAACGGGTCAGACGGGGTTAATTTGAGAAGCTTGTGAAGCTGGTCGAGCCGAGACATCTGCACTCCCTTGTCAGGTCATCATAGCGGGGTAAACGACGCGAATCAGGGGCTAGCAGAGGTTTCAGCGACGACGCGCCACTGGTCGGCCATCCGCTCGCTCGTGTGTTCGAGCGGTGAAAGCAGAATGAACGTGCCCAGGAGCGCGATCGCGCAGGCAAGGCCGATCAACCCTGTCGGCAAGGCGTAACGAGCGGGTTGTTCGGGCGTTTTTTCCAAGTACATCGCCCGCAACACCCGGCCGTAGAAGCCGACGCTGATGATGGAATTGATCGCCACCGACATCACCACCACCCACCACCACCCGCCCGCCTGGGCGAGCAGAATCATGACTTTCAGCTTCGCCCAGAATCCGCCGAACGGGGGCAGGCCGATCATCGACAACATCGCCACCGCCAGCGCCGCCGCCGACAGCGGCGAGAGGATCGACAGCCCGCGGAACGACTCGATATGGTCCGAGCCCGTCGCCGTCTCCACCTCGCCCACCACCGCGAACGCGCCGAGCTGCATGAACAGGTAGATCGCCAGGTAGATGCCTAGCACGGTCATCGCCTCGTCGATGCTGGCCGGGCGAAGCAGCGCGACCGCGCCCATCATATAGCCGGCGTGGGCGATCGAGCTGTAGGCGAGCATGCGCTTCACGCTCACCTGTTGCTGGGCGCCCAGGTTGCCCACGATCATCGACGCCACGCTGGCGACGGCGATCGCGATCTCCATCCCCGTCTGCAGGCCCGCGTGCGCCGGCGCCAGGATCGTCGCCACGCGCGCCAGCATCACGATGCCCGCGCTCTTGCTCGCCACCGACAGGAAGACCGCGACGTCGGCGGACGTGCCTTCCAGCACGTCCGGCGCCCAGAAGTGCAACGGCACGCCGGATATCTTGAACAGCAGTCCCACGAACACCGCCAGCAGGCCGATCACGGTCGTCAGCGGAAGTGTGCCGCCCGCCTTGATGTCGGCGGCGATGGCGTCGATCGAGAGCGAGGCGTGCGTGCCGTACAGCAGCGAGCAGCCGTAGATCATGATGGCGGTGCAGACCGCGCCGAACAGCACGAACTTCAACGCCCCCTCGGCGGCATTCCGGCGATTTTTTCGGAAGCCGGCGAGGACGTAGCTGGGCATCGACGCGATCTCGGTCGCCAGCACGATCAGCAGCAGGTTGGTCGTCTGCCCCATCAGCATCATGCCGGCGGTGGAGGCGAGCACGAGCGTGAAAAACTCGGGGCCGTCGCCATCCTTGAGCGCCTTGCGGGTGGTGATGAACCACAGCAGGATCACGCCGATCATGAAGATCAGCAGCACCTGTTCCCAGAAGATCGCGGCCGGGTCGAGGACGAGCAGTTTGCGGAACGCAAAGCCCGCCTCGGGAAAGGTTCGGAAGGTCAGCAAAAACGCGACGAGGATCGCCACCAGCGCGATCGCCCCGGAGATAAGGTTCGACCGGCGAACCGAGAAAAACGGCGCCAACAGCACGCCCACGATGCCCGCCGCCAGCGCGATCTCGCCTTCGAGCGCGATGAAGTCGCGCCCCTGCGGCACCAGCGGAGCGGAGACGGCCAGCAGATCGGCGGTCACGATAGCACCTTCAGCAAAGCCTCAACCGTCGCCTCGCTGAACGCCAGCATCAGCACCCACGGCAATACCCCCAGCGCGATCGCCAGCACGCTCAACGGCCACAGCACGATCTGCTCGCGCCGGTCCAGTTCCGGCAGCGCCCGCATCTCCGGCCGGGGGGCGCCGAGGTATACCCGCTGCAACATCCACAGCATGTACCCCGCCGTCAGCACGATGCCGAACGTCGCCAGCCCGCCGAGCGTCCAGATCTGCCATGGCGCGGCCGCGCCGGCGATCGGCCCGTACTTGGTCGCGCCGAACGTGCCGATCAGCACCATGATCTCGCCCACGAACCCGCACAATCCCGGCAACCCCAGGCTGGCGAAGATGATGATCGCGCTCAGCCGCGTGTACACCGGCATGGAGGTGGCGATGCCGCCCATCCGCGCGATCTCGCGGTGGTGCACGCGGTCGTAGATCGCGCCCACGATGAAGAACAGCGCCGCGCTGGTGATGCCGTGCGACACCATCATGAAGATCGCCCCGCCGACGCTCGCCGGCGTCATCATCGCGGCCCCAAGCAGCACCAGGCCCATGTGCGAGATCGACGAGTACGCCACCAGTCGCTTGAAATCGCTCTGGCCGAGCGCGCACAGGGCTCCGAAAATGATTGTGAACACCCCGATCCCGCCCAGCAGCCACCACAGCGCGATCGCCTGATCGGCAAACAGCGGCAGCGTGATCCGCAACAGCCCATACCCGCCCAGCTTCAGCAGCACGGCGGCGAGGATCATGCTGATGGAGGTCGGCGCTTCGACGTGGGCGTCCGGCAGCCACGTGTGCACCGGGAACGCCGGCAGCTTCACGAGAAATCCGCCGAACAGGAGCAGGAAAAGCGTAAGCCGTGCGGCGTCGGTCAACGCCGAATCGCGGATGAGCTGCGGCAAGGCGATCAGGTCAAACGATTTCGTCGATAGCCAGATCGCGATCAGCGCGACGAGGATCGCGATCGACCCGACGAAGGTATAGATGAAGAACTTGATCGCCGCATACTCCCGCCGCGCCCCGCCCCAGATGCCGATGAGGAAATACATCGGCAACAGCGACACTTCAAAGAAGACGAAGAACAGCAGGAAGTCCAGCGCCAGGAACGACCCCAGCACGCCCGTTTCCAAGAGAAGCACCAGTGAGAAGAACCCGCGCGGCAGCTTGTCGGTCTTCCATCCGGCGACCGTCGCCAGCACGAAGATGAACGTGGTCAGGATGACCAGCGGCATCGACAGCCCGTCCACGCCTACCAGGTATTCGGCGTTGATCGACGGAATCCACGCCACCCGCTGCACCAGTTGCACCACGCCGCCGGCGCGTTCGTAGGCGTAGTTGCCGGGGTGGGTCCAGTCGAAGATGCCGGGGATGATCAGCAGCAGCGACAGCGCGCAGACCGCCAGCGTCGTCGCCAGCGCGATCGCACGGCCGACGCGGGGGTCGCGGAAGCACAGCACCGCGATCGATCCCAACAGCGGCAGGAAGACGAGAATCGAGAGAAGGTTTTGCCTGATCAGTTCCATCGCGCGCCAGTTCCGTGTGTTTCCCTCTTATCCTCTACCCTTGCTTCGCCATCCCGATGACGACCAGCGTTGCCACCGCCAGCACGATCACGCCGATCGCGCTGGCAACGTAAACGCGGATTCGCCCCGGCTGGGCGAGCCGCATCGCCCCGCCGCCCAGCCAGATGGTTTGGCCAATCCCTCTCACCAAGCCATCGACGGCCGCGTCGTCCGCGGTCGCGCTGGACCGGCCGAGCAAGGCGGTGAGCCGCGCCACGCCGTCCAGCACCGGATCGATCACAAACCGATCCACCCCCGCCGCCACCGCCGTCGCGATGTGGGTCGCGCCGACGAAGACGAGGTCGTACAGGTCGTCAAAATACATCCGGTGCGCCAGGAAATGCCGCGCCCATCCGACCGGCGCGAACCGCGCCAGCCGATCGGTCACTGCAAAGCCCTTCGACCAGATAAACACCCCCACCACGATCCCCGCCAGCCACGCCCAGCCAGTCAGCAGGTGGGCGGTGCGATAGCCCGCCTCCACGCGCAATTCCACCGGCGACCGCGTCACCTCTCGCGGCTCGGCCGGCTCGCCGTTTTCGGTCAGCGTCTCGGTCGGAGCGGTCAGCGTGGGCCATGTCGTGCGGAACGGGTCCATCCGAGCCGGATCGAGCTGCGGCATGCTGGAGAAATAGTTCCGCGTCTCCTTGATCGTGCCCTCGACGAGCGACTCGATCGGGAACCACGAAAACCCCGCCACGATCGCCATGCCCGACAGCAGCACCAGCGGAAACGACATCACGCCCGCCTCGCCCGCCCGCTTGTACAGCTTCCGCTTCCTTGGCCGGCCAGCGAAGGTGAGCATCCACAGACGCGTCATGTACAACGGCGTCAAATACGCCGCGATCACCGGCACCCACAGCGCCAGTTGCAACAGCACCGCGCGGTGCTGCTCGCCGGCCAGATCGGCCCACGCGCCGGCGTGGGCGAGGATCATTTCCTTTGAGTAAAAGCCGCTCAGGAACGGCGCCCCGCTCATCGCCAGGGTGCCGATCGCGAACGTCACCCCCGTCACCGGCATGCGCCGGAACAGACCGCCGAAGTGTTCAAGGCGGTTGTCGTGGTGCATGGTGTGGATGACGTTGCCCGCCCCGAGGAACAGCAGCGCTTTGAAGAACGCGTGCGTCAGCAGGTGGAACATCGCCCCCGTCCAACTGCCCACGCCGATCGCCAGCACCATGTAGCCGAGCTGCGCCATCGTCGAGAACGCCAGCGCCTTTTTCAGGTCGCGCTGGGCCAGGGCGCACAGCGAGCCGATGAGGATGGTCGTCGCCCCGATGATGAGGATGAACAGCCGCGCGTCGGCGGTAAGCATCGGGTAGATCCGCGCCAGCAGGAACACGCCGGCCGCCACCATCGTCGCGGCGTGGATGAGCGCGCTCACCGGCGTCGGGCCGGCCATCGCGTCGGGGAGCCACGTGTGCAGCGGAAACTGGGCGCTCTTGCCAAACGCCCCGAACGCCAGCAGCACGCCGATTGCCGTCAGCATCGCCGTCGGCATCACGCTGGCGTGCGCGCCGTTGGCGAGCATCAGCCACAGGTCCGGGATCGTCACCGACCCGAAGTACGCCACGAGCAGGCACATCCCGACGATGAAGCCGACGTCGCCCACCCGGTTCATCACGAACGCCTTGATCGCCGCCGACGACGCCGAGCGGCGCTCGCGCCAGAAGCCGATCAGCAGGTACGAGCACAGGCCGACCAGCTCGAAGAAGATCAGCAGTTGCAGCAGCGTGCCCGAGATGAGCAGGCCCATCATGCAGAAGCCGAACAGCGACAGGTAGCAGAAGAACTGCGGGTATCGCGTGTCGCCCTTCATGTACCCCAGCGAGAACAGGTGCACGACCGACGACACCAGCGCCACCATCGCCATCATCACGACGGTGAGCGAATCGACGTACACCGCCAATGACAGGTATCCCGGCGTGCGAAGCTGCGACTCGTAGTAGCCGATCGGAATCCAGCGAACGAAGTCGAGATAAGGCCCGCGTTCGTGCCCCCACGTCGCCCCACCGTAAATCCAGGTGACCAGCGTCATCACCGAGACGCCGAACGTCAGCATCGCCACGCCCGTGCCAAGATATCCCGCAAACGGCTCCCCGAACCGGCGGCCGAGCACCAGCAGCAGCACGCTGGCGACCAGCGGCAACGCGAGCAGAAGGATGAGCAGGGTCTGGAACTCGAACATGGGTGAATGCTGCCCGTGTGTCTGGCCTATCCGTGCAGCTCGTTTGCCCGGTCGACGTCGACCGAGCCGAAGTTGTTATAGAAATTCAGGAAGATCGCCAGCGCCACCGCCGCCTCGGCAGCGGCGATCACGATCACGAACAGGGCGAACACCTGCCCGTCCAGCCGCTCGCCGCCGGAGTAATGGTTGAACGCGACGAGGTTGATGTTGGCGGCGTTGAGCATCAGCTCGACGCCCATGAGGATGCCGATGGCGTGGCGCTTCGTCAGCACCGTCAGCAGCCCGCACGCGAACACGATCGCCGCCAGGACGAGGAAATGCGTCAGCCCGATCATCGCGGCTCCCCCTTCGCCTGCGGGCGCTTTTTGGCGAGGTAGGCCGCGCCGATCATCACCGCCAGCAGCAGCAGGCTGGAAAGTTCGAACGGCAGCAGGTAGTCGCCCAGCAAATCCTGGCCCAGCCGCTGGATGCCGTCGTAGCGGTTCGCCGGGGCCGGACTGTCGATAAACCGGGTGGTGACAACGGACGTGACCAGCGCCGCCAACAGGAGGATCGCCGACGCAAACGCTGCCGCCCGCTCGCCGCCGGTGGGATGAAGCGTGCGGAGGCTCGCCCGGGCGGTCAGCATCACGCCGAAGATGATCAGCACCAGCGTTCCGCCCACGTAGATCACCAACTGCACCGCCGCCAGGAATTCGGCCCCGAGCAGGAAGTACAACGCCGCCACGCCCAACAGCGCGATCAGCAACTGCACCGCCGCCCGCACGATGTTGCGACTGGCAACCACGCCGATCGCGCCGGCGAGGGTCAGCGCCGCGAAGATGTAGAACAGGATCGCCTGCATCACGCGTTTCCCAGCCTTGCCGGCTCGCTCAGCCGCTGATGCCGCACGCGACCCTGGATGAACGCCTGCGCCAGCACCAGAAACGTGAACCCGACGAACGCCAGCCCGATCGCCAGCAACACCCACTGCGTGATCTGCTGAACGATCGAGTTGCGCTGGACGAACAACTCCCACAGCGCCGATCCCAGCAGCAACACCAGCGACATCGGCAGCATGACCTTGATGCACGCATGCAGCACCTGGTCGATCCGCGGCCGGGGGAGCGTCCAGCGAACCCACATCTGAATAAAGACGATCAACCCGGCCTTCACCATGAACGCCGCAAACGCAAGCCCGTTCACCGCCAGCAGTTCCAGGGACAGCACGTCGCGCGGCACCCGCGCGCTCCACGCCGACAGGTACCCAAGCGGGTCATCCCATCCGCCGAGGAACAGGATCGCCATGATCGCGCCCATGACGAACATCGCGTTGTACTCGGCCAGGTAAAACAGCGAAAATCGCAACCCGGAATACTCGGTGTGATAGCCCGCCACCAGTTCCGACTCCGATTCGGGCAGGTCGAACGGCGCCCGTTTGTTCGACGCCAGCGATGCGACGAAGAACACCGCGAACGCCAACAGCACGAATGGCTGGTGAAAGATCAGCCAGTTCCACATCCCGCCGGCCTGCATCTCAGACAGCGCGACCAGATCGAGCGTGCCCGCCGCGACGACGACGATCAAAATCGAAATCCCCAGCGGAATTTCGTAGCTGATCAACTGGCAGGCCTCGCGCATCGCGCCATAGGTAGACCATTTATTGTTGCTCGACCACCCCGCCAGGATGACGCCGATCACCTCGACTGACAAGATCGCCAGCATCCAGAACAGCCCGACCGCCAACGTCCGCTCGAAAATGAGATCGGGGCCGAAGGGGATCGCGAGAAGCGCCGCGAACACTGGCACGAACGCCAGGTACGGCGCCAGCCGGAACAGCCACCCGTCCGCACCGCGCGGCAGCAGGTCTTCCTTGGTCACCAGCTTGATCCCGTCCGCCAGCGATTGCAGGATGCCGATCGGCCCGACACGGTTCGGCCCATGGCGGTGCTGTATTCGCCCCGCCACCTTCCGCTCCGCCCAGATGCCCAGGAACCCCACCACTGACGCCAGCGCAAGGAAGCCGACGAACACGATCGCCAGATCCCACGCTACGCGCAGCGGCCAGCCCGGCGCGTCGCCGAAGAGCAGCCGAAGGAACGTCGTCCCCGCCGAAGACGGATCAGACGCAGCAAGTTGACCGAGGATCAACACTTACACAACTCCAACTAAACCCATCGGGAAATAGTGCAGTCATTGGATGGGCCTGTATGGATAGTGGAAACCGGATGCGCGTGTCAAGCGAACCCCGCTGTCCGATCAGTGCAACTGCTATCCATACTGGCTATGCTGGCGATCAACGGGAGGTACGACGTGTCAAAGCAAGCCTTGGTCGGAACGATTAAAGGACTGTGGATTCTGTCGGAAACAGGTTCGAAGGGGTGGTCGGTCGAGGGGCCGAGCCTTGGCGGGTGGGAAGTCAGCGCGACGCTGGCAATCCCCGGCCGACTGCTGGTTGGAACGACGCATTACGCCTATGGCGCGACCATCCGCATCTCCGACGACAACGGCAAGACCTGGACCCAGCCGGCCGGCCAGCCGCGGTATCGCGAGGGGCAGCCGTACAAGGTAAACCGCATCTGGGAACTCGTCGCCGACCCGCACAACCTCGACCGTATCTATTGCGGCGTAGATGAGGCGGCGCTGTTCATCTCCGACGACCGCGGCGAATCGTGGCGCGAAGTCGAATCGCTGACCAACCTCCCCTCCCGCCCCCACTGGCGTCCCGGCGCCGGCGGGCTGTGCCTGCACACGATTTTGCCTCATCCGACAGATCCGAAAACGCTTTGGATCGGCATCAGCGCGGTCGGTTTTTTCCGGACGAACGATGGCTGTGCCTCGTGGACGGCTCTGAACAAAACGCTGCCGGCGCTGCCCACCGGATCGCCCGATCCCGAGGCCGCTTATTGCGTTCATCGCGCCGTCGTCGATCCTGCCAACCCCAGCTCGCTCTACATGCAGTTCCACGGCGGGGTGCTGCGATCCGACGACGCAGGCGACACCTGGCAACCCATCGAAGACGGCCTGCCGAGCAATTTCGGTTTCCCGATGGTCGTCACGCCCGGAGGCAGGGTCATCACTGCTCCGCTGCTGGACCAGGAAACGCGATACATGAAAGACGGCATCCTGCGCACCTACGTCACTGACGACCGGGGAAAAGCGTGGAAAGAGTCGTCCGCCGGCCTGCCGAAAGACCCGAGGTTCGTGGGCGTGCTCCGCTGCGCAATGGCGGCCGACAAGAAGTCCGACGTCGTCCTCTTCGGCACCACGACAGGCGAACTCTTCAACTCGCGCGACGCCGGCAAAAACTGGTCTCAAATACCCGGCCAATTCCAGCGCGTCCTACACGTGTCGTTCGCCTGAGCCGCCGACCGGACGGCCCAGGCCGCCGTGAACACCGGACCAGCTATGCCGCGCATTTCCGTCCATCTCCCCTCTATGCTCGCCGCCGCCATCGGATCGGCGAGGGTGGAGGTCGACGCCTCCACCCTCGAAGAGGCCATCGCTGCCCTCCGCCGCGACCACCCTCGCATCGCCACCCATGTTTTCGACGACCTCGGCCGCCAACGCCGGCATGTCCTCCTCTTCCTCAACGACCGCGACACCCGCTGGATCACCCCCGCCCCCATCCCCCTCGCCAGCACTGACACCCTCTCCATTGTCCAAGCCATCTCCGGCGGCTGACGCCGACCCTTCCCGTCCACACGAAACTAAATGTCGTCAAACGACACTGCCCTCGCGCCCATCTCAACAAACCGCCCCAACCCCCGCGGCGATCCCCCATGAACCTGACCTGCCCCCAATCGTCCGGGCGACAACTTGTCCGCCCCTCGTTATGAGCATCCTGCGTTGAACCGGTTACATGCGTCCGAGCAAATCGACGAGCGCCTCTCGCGTTATTCCAATGTTCTCCAGAACATTGGAAACGAGACGAGCGATGCGTTGTCAGGCTGCTTGAGCTGCCGCCAAAGAGCGGCCGTGATCGTCTTTTGACCGCGTGAACGCGTCATGACTGGCGTTATGGCCGGGGTGGAGTGGGCTGGGAGGCCATGGGGCAGGGACAATCGAGCGCTCTGCCGCTAAACTCTCCGTCCCATGAGTGAACCAACACCCCAGACGACGACGATTCAGTACGACGACTTCGCAAAAGTTCAACTCCGCGTGGCCACGATCCTTCAGGCCGAGCCGGTGGAGAAATCGAAAAAGCTGATGCGCCTGCAGGTCGATCTCGGCAGCGAGAAGCGCCAGATCCTGGCCGGCATCAAGGAGCATTACACCGCCGAGCAACTGGTCGGCAGGCAGATCGTGGTAGTGGTGAACCTGGCGCCGCGCGAGGTGATCAAGGGCGAGGTCAGCAACGGCATGCTGCTGGCCGCCAGCGATTCGACCGGCAAGCTCGTCGTGGTCTCGCCGAGCGCCGAGATCACGGCTGGGGCGGAAGTGCGCTGAACGCGCAGCCTATCCACGAATCTTCACGAAACGACACGAATGAATTCGAAAAAAATTAGCCACAGATGAACACAGATAAAGTCAAAAAAACGGGAGTGCATTCGCATTTCTGATCTGTGCCTATCTGTGGCTAGAAACACCCCCGCTTTTATTCGTGAAGATTCGTGGATTCCTCCCTTATCTCACATTTCCTCACACATGCTGCGCGAACTGCACATCTCCAACCTCGCCGTAATCGCCGACGCCCGGATTGAGCTGCGGCCGGGGCTTAATTGCTTTACCGGCGCCACCGGCGCGGGCAAATCGCTCGTGATCGGGGCGATCGAGTTGCTCCTGGGCCTGCGGACGGCGTCCGACATGCTTCGAAAGGGCGCGGACGAGGGCCGCGTATCGGGCGTGTTTGAGATTCGCGACAAGCGGCTGGTGCAGCAGATCGAGAACGCCTGCGACCTGCCCATCGAAGCCGACGCGGGCGAGGTGCTGCTCACGCGGCGGGTGTACGCATCGGGGCGGTCGAGCGTGTCGATCAACGGGCAGCCGATCACGCTGTCGATGCTCAAGCTGGTGGCAGAGGCATTGGTGGACGTGCACGGACAGCACGATCACCAGTTCCTGCTCAAGCCGTCGAACCAGTTGGACGTGCTGGACGAGTTCGCCGGGCTGGTGAAGCTGCGGCAGACGTATCACGATGTTTACCTCGAATTGCAGCAGACGCGCGCCCGGCTCGATGAGCTTGAGGCCGGCGGAAAACTGCGGTTGCAGCAGTTGGACTTCGCCCGCTTCCAGGCCGCCGAGATCGACGCGGCCGAGATGCGCGAGGGGGAATACGAAGAGCTCACCGCCCGCTCTCAGGTGTTGAACAACCTCGAAAAACTGCGCAAGGACGCCGGCGCTGTCCATGCCGCGCTCTACGAATCCGACGGCGCGATCATCGATCGCCTGCAAACGATGGCCGGCGTGCTGTCGGAACTGTGCCTGGTCGACCAGTCGTTGGAAGGCATCGCCAGGACGGTGAAGGAAGCGACGGTGCAGTTATCCGAGGCGTCCTTCGACCTCGGCCGCTACCTCAACCGGCTGGACCTCGACCCGACAGAGTTGGCCGAGGCGAACGATCGGCTGAACACCATCAACCGCCTGTTGAAAAAGTATGGCCCGACCGTCGAGGCCACCCTTCAGGAACGCGACAACCTCGGCCGGCAGATCGCCGACCTGGAGCGCGCGGGCGAAGACTCATCGGCCCTCCGAGATAAGCTCGAACCGCTCCTCGCCAGGCGCGATCAACTGGCGAGGGAACTCTCGCGCAAGCGCCTCGACGCGGCGAAGAAGCTGTCGCCGCTGATCGAGGCGCACCTGTCGGAGCTGGGGATGGAAAAGGCGATCTTCACCGTCGATCTCAGGCCGATCGAGCCCGCCGCCAGCGGCGCGGACGAGGTGGAGTTCGTCGTCCAGACTAATCCCGGCCTCGCGGCGTCGCCGTTGCGCAAGATCGCCTCCGGCGGCGAACTCGGGCGCATCATGCTGGCGCTCAAGAGCGTGTTGGCGGCGGGCGAGCGGGTGTCGGTGCTCGTGTTCGACGAGATCGACGCCAACATCGGCGGCCGGCTCGGGGCGGTCATCGGCGACAAGCTCCGCGCGCTGGCGAAACATCATCAGGTGCTGTGCATTACCCATCTTCCCCAGATCGCCTGCTACGCCGACCGACATCTGACGGTTCGCAAGGAAACCGGCGCGAAGGAGACGCGCACCACCGTTCGCCCAGTGGAAGGCGACGAGCGCATCGAGGAGATCGCGGAGATGATCGGCGGGCAGCGCATCACCGAAACCACCCGCGCCCAGGCCCGCGAACTGCTCGAAACCGCCCGCCCCACCACCCCCGTCAAGCCGTCCAGACGGCGGCGACCGTGACGTAGGCATGGCCGATCGGACAATTTTGCTTGAAAAATGTGTTCGTCGACCCAACAGTAATGGATGGAGATGCACGATGGCCGACGATCGGGACGTCATGGGTCCGCCTGCTGAGCCAGTGGAATGCGTCTGCATTCACTGCAATCGCATCTTCATGAGCGATCTGATGATCCGCATCGACGTCGATGGCGAGGCCCACTGGATGTGCCCCGTCCCCGGCTGCGGCGCGTGCGGCTACCAGTTCGACATCTGGCCCGTCGATAACGGCCCGTCCGAGGACGACTGGGCGGAGGATGACGAGGAATCAGAAGAGCCGTACGACTTCGAACTTGAGGACGAGGACGCCGACGCTGATTCGGCTTTGGACATAGGCGAAGAGATCGCCGAGGAGATCGCCCAATCCGCCGGCCACTTCGACCCGCCCACCGAATGGTCGCCCGAATCCGATCGCGAAGACGATTTCGCCGACAATCCGTTCGACGCATTTGACGAAAGCGACGACGCCATCGCTGACGCCGAAGTCGAAGAGAACGACGACGACGCGCTCTTCGACTCCGGCGTTTCCGGCCAGGTCACGCACCCCAGTCGCTACTTCACCCGCGACGACTACGAGACTGCCAAGGCCGCCGGCGCGTACGACGAGGCCATCGAGCGCGAACGCGAACACTGGCGCCGCATCCGTCAGGAAGAACGCGATCGCAAAGCCCGCGTCGAACGCAGTGAAACCCTCCCCGGCGACGTGTTCGGCGAAGACGATATCCCGTTCTAGGCTCTGCCTGAAAACTCTGACGGGCCGCGACCCGTCAGAGTTTTCAGGATCTTCAGCCGCCCGATGGCCCAAGCAGGTCGTCCGGGATCTTCTGGAGTTCGCCGGTTCGATCGACGCAGGCGATGGAGGTCGCGCCCTCCGCCAGGACAGCGTCGCCGCGCTTCAGCGTGTACTCGTGGTCGTAGCGAACGTGCGTGGCTTTGACGAGGCGGGTGTGGAGCGTGAGCTCCTCGTCGTAGCGGGCAGGCGCTTTGAAGCGGACCTCAGCCCTGATGACGACGAACAGCACGCCGCGGGCTTCAAGGTCGGCGTAGGAATGGCCAAGTTGGCGGAGCAGTTCGATCCGGCCCATTTCGAAGTACTGGAGGTAGCGGCTGTGATGGAGATAGCCCATCCCGTCCACCTCGGGGTAACGCACGCGGATCTGGATAGAATGTGCTGCCAATGCCATCGCCACACGTTACCTCTTTCCCGTTTGGTGGCAAAAATTCCATTTCGCTCCGCCGCAAAAAAAATATTTATGAATGGATTTTCTGTAAACGCAACTCCGCGGAGGGCTCACTAAAATGACGGGACGTACTTTTCCTTTCGTTGTCTTCACAGATCCAGGATATCTCGCATGCGCTCCACGACGATCGAACCGCTTGAATCGCGAACGTTGCTCTCCACCGCCGCGCCGGACATCTCGATCGCGCAGCGAGCGCTCTATTTTAATGCCGTCCAGAATACGGCCGACACGCAGGTCCTGCGCATCACGAACAACGGCACGGCGAACCTCGATCTGGTTCCAGGGTCGGTGTACACGCTGGGCTCGGCGAGGCTGCGGTTCACGACGAACCTGCCCGCCGAAGGCAAGTCGATCAAACCCGGCCGCCGGTTCGATCTCGAGGTCACGTTTTCCGCCAAGGCTGATGACATCAACGTCAACGTCGCGCGGCTGATCATCGTCAGCAATGACCCCGATTCGCCGGGCATCACCGTTGCCCTGCGCGGGCTGCCGACGCAAGGCGAAAGCGGATCGCTCGAACCCTCGCTGCAGCGCGTGATCGACACGTTCGGCCTCGGGATCAACGTCGGCGACGCCAATCCCGATGACTACCTGCTCGGCACGCCCACTTCGGACAGCGACGAAGTGATCATGCAAGCCTTTCAGAAGGCGGGCACCGGCGCGGTGTCGATCCGGCCCCTGGCGATGTTCGGCGTCGACAGCGGTCCGGCGGTGCGGTTGGGCTATTACTCGCCCGGACAAACCGAATCGCGCCAGGAACTCTGGTACGTTCCGTCCGAGGGCGCGCAGTCGGTCAATCCGATCGTCTACGGGCAAACGCTGTTCGACCCCGGCTCCAGCGCGTTCTCGATCTTCACGCAGTGGCCCGGCTTTTATAACAATGACGGCACGACGCGCGTGGTCTACCAGGAAGACGCCCTGAACGCCGCGTGGGAACCCAGTTCGAGCAACACGCACAAGATGCGGGTTTACCCACTGGTCGATCGGCTCGGCAATGCCGTCGAGAACGCCTACCTCGTTGCCGTTGAAGAATACACGCAGGAGTACGACTACCAGGACCTGCTGTTCATCATCAGCAACGTAAAGCTCGCCAATGACAAGCCGACGATCGCGACGCAGAGCGTGTTCGAACAGCCGAACAACTCCCGGCTGGTCTTCAACAAGGTGGAGAACTCCGATGTAAACCTGGCCAACGTCACGCGGCTGACCCAGCAGGTGCGCGTTCGCAACACGGGCACGCAAGCGCTCGTCGCCAGCTTCGCCACGACGGGCAACTTCTCGATCACCAGTGGCGGCGGGACGAATATCTCCATTGCACCCGGCGCGACGCGCACCGTCACCATCACCTTCACTGCGACCGGGGGCAACGTGCACAACGGTACGTTCACCGTCACGTCCAACGATACGGCAAACCCGACGGTCACCTACGCGTTGGCGGGCTACTGGCAGCAGTACTCCGAGTATCCGCCCGGCCAGCCAAGCGTAACGCTGGAACCGAGTTCCCGGGTGATCGTCAACGACCTCTTTGGCTACTCCACCGTCCTGGCCAACTCTGGACAGAACCTCAGTACCGCGGGCAAGGTCGAAACCACCGGCGAGGAGATCCTCTCCCCCTACTTGCAGGCTGCCGACG